>CALWGV010000042.1 GCA_944380185.1 uncultured Lachnospiraceae bacterium | reverse complement strand
GCGACCCGGATGTCCTCCTCCAGCATGCTGATCTGTTCATCCAAGGAACGCTTTATTACCTTTCCCCTGGGCATATGATACCTCCTCGTCATCATAATAAAGAGCCGGCAGAGAAGAAGCCTGCCGGCAGGATTCTTTGTTATACAGTATATGGACAAGTTGGATTTTTTATGCAGAAATGGGAAAAATTATTCTTCGTTTTTATGCTCCTGCTCTTTTCGATAAGCGAGATAGGAGTAAAGGCAGGGGATAAGGATCAAAAGGATAAAGATCCCTAAGAGAACGGGCATTTTTGCTCTGCCCGGCAGAAAGGCGACAGCCATTAAAAGGATGCCGCCGGCAAACCAGACCTTCCCGGTGAAGCGGTGGGTCAGATACCAGACGTTTGTGTCGGCCAGGGTCCAGGGAGTCCGGATGCCGGCAAAATAATTGGGCTTAAACTTCGGCAGGATGTTGCCGCACAGGGCGATAAGGGCGCCGACGAAAACCGGCATCCACTGTCCCATGCGGAAGGAATCTTCGAGCTGGGGCTGGAAACAGACGGCGATCGTATAGAGCTCGAGCACAAAAAAGAGCAGGCAGCATCCGAAAAAGATCAGATAATAATGCTGCTTAAAGCGATTGTAATTCTCGCGCTTGGGGTCGATCTGGCGGGTCAGCTCTCCCCAAAAAAGCAGCAAAGCCGCGACGGCGGGCATCAGGAAAATACAGATGCGGGGGCCGGTGCCGTCGATTGCTCCCTCCGCATTAAAATGAATAGGAATCTGGTCCGGCAGCGACGGATAGGCAAGCAGGGCAGCGGCGAACATGAAGGCAGTTAGAATCCAGGACAGACGGTTTTCACGGCGAAAGACTTTCATTGGTTATCCTCCTTGGCAAATCCGGCAAACCATGCCATAATTTCCTCCACGACAGAGAGGTTTAATTCATAATAGAGATATTTTCCTTCTCGTTCCACATCCACCAGGCCGGCGGCTTTCAGAACCGACAGATGATGGGAGATGGTGGCCCCGGTCATCTGAAAATGACTGACAATTTCGCCGGCGCTCATGCGCCCATTCTTTAGAAGCTGCAGGATTTCGCGGCGGGTGGGGTCGGACAGAGCCCGAAAGCTTTCCTGAAAACCCATGGCGTCTCCTTTGTCTGAAACATTGGTATAAACATTAAAATATATTATAAAGCGGAGGATTTTACTTGTCAACGAAGCTGTCAGCGAAACGGAACAGGAGGATTACAAATAGGTTTACAAACAGGCGGAAAACAGGTATTCTAATTCTATAATACAGGAGAGGGCATACTCTCCGCGGACTTACAGGCCTTACGGGAAAAGGAGGAAAATCATGATAGAACTGCATCTGCATCTGGATGGATCGCTGCGGCCGGCTACGGCCATGGAATTGGCGAGAGAGCAGGGGGTGGAGGCCCCGGCGGCGGATCTGGAGGAATTTACCGACCGTTATATGAGGGTACCGGAGGACTGCCCGGACCTGGAGACCTGCCTAAAGCGGTTTGATATTCCGATCCGTGTGCTGAGCAGTCCCGAGGCCATCCGGAGGGCGGCGAAGGAACTTACGGAAGATTTGGCCGGGGAGGGCTTTTCCTATGCGGAGATCCGTTTTGCCCCGCAGTACGCCCGCTTTACAGGCTTCGGCCAGCAGGAGTATGTGGAGGCCGCCATCGGTGGGATGAAGGAGGCTCTCGGCGCGGCTCCGTCGATGAAGGCGGCACTGATTTTGTGCTGCATGAGAGGGGATGACAACCAGCAGGAGAACGAAGAAACTATCCGTCTGACTGCCCGGTATCTGGGAAGCGGCGTCTGTGCGGCGGACTTGGCCGGGGCAGAAGGCCTGTTTCCCACGGAGAATTTCGCATCGGTTTTTGCCCTGGCGAGAAAGCTGGACGTGCCCTACACCATCCATGCCGGCGAGGGGGCCGGGCCGGAAAGCGTGCGCCAGGCCCTTTCTATGGGAGCCTGGAGACTGGGGCACGGGGTGCGGGCCGCGGAGGATTCGGAGCTGGTGCGGGAACTGGCGAAAAGAAAAATCGCCCTGGAGGTCTGCTATACCAGCAATGTGCAGACCAGGGCGATGAAAAACGGGGAGGAACATCCCTTCCGCCTGCTCTATGACGCGGGCGTCCATGTGACGGTCAATACCGACAACCGGACCATTTCCAATGTGCGGCTGGCCGATGAGATTGGCAAGATTCAGAAGAAATTCGGCTTTACCGACCAGGATATCGCGGTGATGCAGGAGTATGCCAGGGAGGCGGCTTTCACCAGGCTGTGAGGGCAGCGCACAGGGGAGCGAGCAAAAAGAAGGAGTAAGCAGGAGAAACAAGCGGGGGAATAAACAGAAGCAATAAGCAGAAATAAGCAGAGAAAATAAGCGGCAGGAATGAGCGGGAGGCGGTCAGCTTTCAGGCGGGCCGCCTTTGTCGTTTTCCTTTTCGGAAATTTCTTTTTCGGAAACGGGAGTTAAGAGCCGTCCCCTTTTTACGGCTCCTTTGCCGTAGCGGCTGCGGATGGAGTCCAGGCATTCGTCCAGCCGCCCCAGCTTTTCGTATTTTTCCCCGTCGAAGAGGTTGTACTGGTACATGCCGCCGTTTCCGATGCGGCTGGCCGATACCCCTAGGAGACGCAGCGGAACCCGGCTGCTCCACAGCTGGGTAAGCAGGGAGACGGCGTTCTGGTAGATTTCCTCGGTCACATTGGTGGGGGAAACCAGGGTCCGCTGGTGGCTTTGGTTATGGAAATGCCAGTCCGTATATTTGACGGTGATGCAGGAGGCCGCCACCTGGTCGGCCCGGAGTCTGGCGGCCACGGATTCACAGAGGGCCAGGAGGATGGTTTTGGCTTCTTCCATATCGGTCACATCCTTTGGCAGGGTGGTCTCGTTGCCGTAGCACTTGGCGTCGGCGGGCTCCGCCTCCACCGGACGGTTGTCGATGCCGTTGGCATAGTTCCAGATGGTTTCTCCGTGCTTTTTCAGATGGGAGCGGATCAGGGCCGGGTCGCTTTTCGCCAGATCTCCGATGGTGTGTATCCCCAGATCTTCCAGCTGGCGCCTGGCAGACTGCCCCACGAGAAACAGTTCGCCCACCGGCAGGGGCCACATTTTTTTCGGGATTTCGTCGGGAAAAAGGGTGTGGATGCGGTCGGGTTTTTCAAAATCGGAGGCCATCTTGGCCAAGAGCTTATTGGACGAGATGCCCACGTTTACCGTAAAGCCCAGTTCATCGCGGATCGTGTCCTTGATCCGCGCCGCAGCCTCCGTCGGGGAACCATAGAGAAGACCGGTGCCCGTCATATCGGCGAAGGCCTCGTCCACGGAGACCTGCTCGATCACCGGAGCGTAGCGGCGCAGGATATCCAGAAAGGCATGGGAATACCGGCTGTAGAGATCATGGCGGGCCGGCACGCAGGTGAGAAGAGGACATTTGCGCAGGGCGTCCACAATCGGCTCGCCGGTGGCGACGCCGTACTTTTTGGCCGGGATGGATTTGGCCAGGACGACGCCGTGGCGCTTTTCCCGGTCGCCTCCCACGATGGCGGGGATGGTGCGCAGATCCACCGTTTCTCCGTGTTTCAGACGATCCACTGCCTCCCAGCTTAAGTAGGCGGAATTGACGTCGATGTGAAAGATCAGCCGCTCTGCCATAGTGTTTCCTCCTGTCTGACTCTTGTCTGATGCGCCGTATTGGCGGCGCCTATAGCCTGTATGCAGCCTGGGGCGCAGCTTTGGCACCCCTGTTTCCCCTTCAGTATAGCACCGGGAACGTATGTTTGCAAGGCGGCCCTTGCGATTGGGGAGGTTTTCGGATATACTGTTAGAAGCGCGGCAGGCGAAAACGCGGAGAGGAAAGAGAGACATACTGCGATGATAATCGTTACCTTGCTTTATATTGGATTTATTTTCGGTCATTCGGCGACGCCGGCGGTCTATTCCTCGGCGGAGAGCAGCTGGGTGACGGAATGGGTCAATGGCTTTTTTCAGGCCATTGGCCTTGCATTCGTCCGGTTCTCGGAGGGCTTTATCCGCAAGGCGGCCCATTTTGGGGAATACACGGGACTGGGGATCCTTTTTGTCATAAGCCTTTCCCGCTATCCCTTCTTTGCCGGGAAAAACCGGTGGAGGCTGATACCGGCGGGCTTTTTCGTGGCCTGCATCGACGAGGGCATACAATATTTTACGCCGGGACGAAACGCCAGCATGGCCGATGTGCTTCTCGATACCTGCGGCGTGCTCTTCGGCGTGCTGGTCTGCACAGCGGTCCTGCGGATCGCAAAGCATAGAAATGGCAAAGCTTAGACGGCTCGGTCTGCAAGCGGCCCGTTTCGTCTGTGCTTTGCGGCCGGGCTTTCAGCGTAAAAAATGAGATGAGGGAGGAAAGAGAAGATGAAAATAGCAGTGGTTACCGGGGCATCCTCGGGGATGGGAAGAGAATTTGCCAGGCAGATCGCGGGCCTTGGCCAGGTGGACGAGCTGTGGATTGTAGCCAGGAGGGAGGAGAGGCTAAAGGAGCTGCAGGAGAAGCTGCATCTGCCGGTCCGCATCTTCGCCCTGGATCTGACGAAGAAGGAGAGCTTTGAAAAGCTGGGCGAGGCACTGAAGGAGCAGAAACCGGAGGTAAGCATTCTGGTTAACGCCTCCGGCTTTGGCAAATACGGGACGTACCGGGATCTGACCGACGATGAGATCAGCCAGATGATCGACCTAAACTGCAAGGCCGTGGTGCGCACGACCTATGCGGTCCTGCCTTATATGCACGCCGGCGGCCGCGTGCTGATCCTGGGCTCGGCCTCGGCCTTCCAGCCCCTGCCGGAGTTCAATATGTACGCCTCCACCAAGGCATTTGTGGTGCACTTTTCACGGGCCCTTAATGTGGAGTTAAAGAGCAGGAAGATCACCGTCACCTGCGTCTGCCCCGGCTATGTGCGCACCGAGTTTTTCCAGGTGGCCAAGGATACGAAAAATCCCGACACCTGCAATAATTTCAAGCCCCTGTATGAGGCGGGGGACGTGGTGAAAAAGGCCCTGAAGGACAGCGCTAGGGGTAAGGATCTGTCGGTGCTGGGCCTGGACACGAAATTCAAACGGCTTTCGGGCAAGCTTCTGCCGGCGGGGCTGGTAATGAAGGTGTGG
>CALWGV010000041.1 GCA_944380185.1 uncultured Lachnospiraceae bacterium | reverse complement strand
AACAAGCAGAAATCCCAGAAAAACAGCATACACCAAAGTTCGGAAAAACTAAATGCCATTCGGGTCTATACGTATTTGGGAAAGGTTAAATTCTACCCATGACTGGAATTTAAGTTTGCAAGTGAGGCTTTCCATTAAAAACCAAAGAAAACACTTGCTTTTTTAAAAATCATTAATTATAATGTTTTTTAAGAATTTGGTGTCTGGGCAGCCGAATGTTAGCGGCTTCTAATCTTGAACTTGATGGTAATGCGCGGGGAAAACAAGCGGAGGTGTATAAAATGAAGAGAGAGTATGTAAGACCAGTAGCGGTGGAGGAAGTCTTTGTTGCGAACAATTATGTTGCAGCATGTGATTGGCAGATCACAAGTACATCTGGTAATAACCGGATGCAATGTGCTAATCCCAGTCATAGTCACTTTATGGATGGCACATACATCACGAGCGTATGGGTGGAGGCCACCAATAGTACATGTCAGATTAAAGTCGACCAAAGTGGGATCGGAAGAACGGAACTTGTGCCGGGGGGCGAAAACTCTCAACCAGCAAGAAATGCAGTCGTATATGGTATTGATGGTACCCGGTATTATTGTACAGACACTTATCGCGGCTACAACGTACCTGACTTTGTTAATCGGTGGGGACAGTTGGATCAAAACAATGTTTGCTACGGTACATACGTCAACACCGGCGATTACAATGAGATCATGCAAAAGGTTTTGAGCTAAACATATTAAGACTATAGCTAAAATAGGATCATTTCTGTAAACTTAATAGATAACTCAACAGACTTACACAGATAGACACCCCTGCTTTCAAGGGGTGTTTGTCGTTTTAGCGCGGAGGAAGGAAATGCTGACGATTCAACCCAATGATGGTTATGAGAAATATCTCTTTGAGCGGGCTTATGACACGCACACGCCGATCAGCGGGACTTTTGAGCTTCTTCCCACCTGCAACATGGATTGCCGCATGTGCTATATTCGGATATCTCCGGAGGAAATGCGCCGTCAGGGGAGGATGCTGAGTGCCGGGGAGTGGCTGCGCATTGGCAGGCAGGCCGGGGAGGCAGGGGCATTGTTTATCCTCCTGACAGGCGGGGAGCCTCTCCTGCATCCGGAGTTTAGGGAGATCTATAAGGGTCTCCGGGCACTGGGGATGTGCGTGACTGTCAATACAAACGGCACGCTTATCACGGAAGAGATCGCGGATATGTGGGGAAGTGATCTGCCCCGGCGGATCAATATTTCGCTCTATGGTTCCAGCGATGAAATATATGGAGAATTCTGCCGCAATCCCCAGGGCTTTACCCAGGTGATGAGAGGGATTCGGCTTCTCAAGGAAAGAAATATTCCGGTAAAGCTGAATTGTACGCTGACGCCCTGGAACCGTGATGATATGGACAATATCATCCGAATCTCTGAAGAGTTGGAGGTTCCGGTGTCTATTCCGACATATCTGTTTCCACCGGCCAGAAAGGGCGGATGTGCGGCCTGCGGCGAGACGCCGGAGGAATATCGGCTCACGCCTCAGGAGGCGGCGCGGGAGCAGGTGAAAGCGCTGTGGAGAGCATACCATGACGACTGGGACTACAGGGAAAATCTGCAGAAAATACTGGATGAAATCCAGGAGAGAGAAAAGAACAGCGATAAGAACGTTTTGCCGCCGGGCGGATTTTTGTGCAGCGCGGGGGTAAGGAGCTTCTGGGTGAATTGGAAGGGCGTGCTGACACCCTGCGGGATGATGACGACGCCGGCGCAGGATCTGCAGACAATGGATTTCGCGTCTGCCTGGCGTGACATTTCGGAGGCCTCATCCCGTATCTTTACTTCCGCCAAATGCTTCAACTGTAAATACAGAAAGATCTGTCAGACCTGCGCGGCATCGGCTCGTGCCGAGACGGGGGATGATGGGAATACGGTGCCTTATCATTGCGAGATGTGTCGGGAGTATGAGAGACTGCTGAAAGAACATCTGAAAGAAATCCAGGAGGAAGCCACATGAAGACAAACAGTGAATATATGCTCAGGAAAATAGCGGGAGAGACGATACTGATTCCCACCGGCTCGGCGTCTCAGAAGCTGAATGGTATGATCCGCCTCACGGAGACGGCGGCATTTATATGGCAGCAGGTGGACACGGCCTCCGATCTGGCGGAGATAGTGGAAAGGCTGCAGGAAGAATATGAGGTGGACCGGGAGACGGCCAACCAGGATGTCCACGGATTTTTGTACCAGCTGTATATAAGAGATATTGTGCGGGACATACCGGAGTTTGAGGAAAATCCCGGCGGGGAGAAGCAATAACGATGAAATATCATGTCTATATAAAAATCGGGCCTGTTTTATATGATATATGTTCGGAAGAACCGTGTAAAGTCAGGGAAGAATACCAGCAGTTCGTGTTTTACCCGATGGATGCCGGCGGGGTGGATGATGAGGCATCCAGCTGCCGCCGCAGGGTTTGCTGTGAGGTCAGGATCGTAGACCGATTCAGCAATATCGAAGGGGATCTTATCTATGAGAATCCGGAGAGAATGGTGTTTGTCAGCGGCGAAAGAGAGTATCGTCTCTATGCGGGTGTGCGGGGAGTGTGCGGTATATATCGCGAGATGAAGGGAAAAGAAGATCAGGTTGAGATTGAACTGCTTCGGGATGAAATTCCGGAATTTGAGATCAACCTGATTTTTTTGGAAATGCTGGCAATGGAGCGCTTTCTCTTGAAGGAGAATGCCCTTGTCCTCCACTCTTCTTATATTATATGGAAGGGGGAGGGCATAGTGTTTACCGCACCCAGCGGTACGGGAAAGTCAACCCAGGCGGAACTGTGGCGCAGATATGCGGGGAGCGAAATCATCAATGGGGATCGTTCCATCCTGTGGTGGAATCCGGCGGAAAAGCGGTTTGAGGTCTGCGGGATACCATTCTGCGGCTCTTCACGGATCAATCGCAACTGTTCGGCTCCGCTGCGGGCAGTGGTATTTTTGGAGCAGGCGGCGGAAAATCGCGCGCGGCCCTGCTTCCCGCCGGAGTGCATCAGAAAAATGTTTGCAGAGATGAGTATCAATCAGTGGAATCCGAAGGCGGTGCAGAAGAGTCTGGAATTAATAGAAAATATTTCCAAGCAGGTTGATATGGTGCGCCTGGAGTGCAATATGGAGCCGGGAGCGGTGGATACGCTGAGAAATTACATAAACAGGCAGTGAGAAAAGGTATTGACAGATCCCTGTTTTTTTAGGACAATATTTTTGTTTCTAAGTACAAAAGAAGAAGTTGGATTAGGAGCAATATGGATACGAAGAAAATAGAAAGATTGTTCTTGCAGGCAATGCAGTCGTCTTTGCAAAATAAACAGGTGACCTGGGAGGATAGGCTGGAGCCCGATGAATGGCTGGGGCTGTTTCAGATGGCCGAAAAGCATCATGTCCTTCCTATGGTATATGAAGCGGTCTACTGCTGCCCGGCGGCGCAGAAGGCGGACCCGCAGATTTTTCATTTTTATAAGCAGCATTTTATCCGGTCGGTTATGATGCAGGCCATGAGGACCAATGAGTTTGGCAAGCTGTTTCAATTTCTGCGCGACAGCGGAGTGCATCCGCTGGTGGTAAAGGGCATTATATGCAGGCAGCTGTATCCGCAGCCGGACTATCGTGTCTCCGGGGACGAGGATGTCCTGGTCCCGGAGGAGGAATTCGATCAGTGCCGGCGGGCCATGGAGGCTTTTGGGATGCAGGTGGCCGGGGAAGAGCAGGATGCGGATACGGCCTATGAGATCCCTTATGGCAAGCCGGGGTCTTCCCTGTATGTGGAGCTGCATAAAAGCCTTTTCCCGCCGGAATCCGCTGCCTATGGGGAGTTAAATCATTTTTTTGAGCATGTCCATGAGCGGGCCATAGAAATACCGGTGGGCGGAGTGCCCATCGTCACGATGGAGTATACCGACCATCTGTTTTATCTGATCTGCCATGCCTTCAAGCATTTTCTGCACAGTGGGTTTGGGATCCGCCAGGTGAGCGATATCTGTCTCTATTCAGACGCCTATGGCTCTAAGATCGACTGGCCCCTGGTGCTGGAGGAGTGCCGGGAGATCCATGCGGATGTGTTTACGGCGGCGCTGTTTCGGATCGGTCAGAAATATCTCACCTTTGACCCGGTGCACGCCTGCTGCCCCAGGGAACTGACGGCGATGGATGTGGATGAGACGGAAATGCTGGAGGATCTGCTTGATTCGGGCGTATATGGGGATGGTTCCATGAGCCGCAAGCACAGCAGCAACATTACCTTAAATGCCGTGGTTGCCGAAAAACAGGGAAAGAAAACAGGCAGCGGCGTGCTGCGGACCGTATTTCCTTCGGCCAGCAGATTGGCCGGCCGTTATACATACCTGAAAAAGAAACCCTATCTGCTGCCTATTGCCTGGGCGGACCGGATACTGAAATATCGAAAAGAGACTTCCGGACACAAAGAGGATAACAATGCCGCCGAGTCCATCAAGATTGGAAACGAGCGGGTGGGACTGATGCGCAAGTACGGGATAATCAAATAGGCTAATCAAATAGCGGAAAGCAGAGCCCTTATTGACAAAGTAACGGCCCGGGGATAAAATTTTCAAAAGGAGTTGTAGCGATGAAGAAGAGATTGAATATATGGATGATGATCCTCACCGTGGTAATGGCAGCGGTGTTTGCATTTACATACTGGAGGATGCTCTCTCAGGAAATCAATCATGCTCCGGAGATAAATTTTGATACGGACGAACTGCGTGTCAGAGTGAGCGTGACGGAGGAGGAACTGCTGGAAGGCGTGACGGCGACCGATCCGGAGGACGGAGACGTGACCGATTCGCTGGTTATCGAAGGAATCTCGGAGTTCGTGGAGGAGGACACCAGAATCGTCACCTACGCGGCCTTTGATTCCAATGGCAACGTGCAGAGGGCCAGCAGGCAGCTGGTCTATACCAATTATCGCTCGCCGAGCATTACGGCTGTTGAAGACCTCGTGTTTACCGTGGGGCAGGAGATAAATCTGCAGGAATGCATCCGTGCGACGGATGTGCTGGACGGCGATATCACCGGTGAAATCCGGGTGATCAGCAGCGATTACAATCCGTATATGGCCGGGGAGTATACCATTACCCTCCAGGTGACCAACAGCTGCGGAGATACGGTGGTCAAAGACTACCAGATAACCTGCCTCGATCCCACGTCGATAAGAGAGACTGAGGAAGAGACGCAGGAGGAAACGCAGGCAGAAGAAGAGACCGAGGAGGAGGAAGAATAAATGCCGACGAATGTAAATGAAGGCGAGCAGAGAAGCAGCTCTCAGATCCACCTGGTGACTATGGTGGCCGACATCCTGAATTATTGGGTTTCCATCGTGCTGGCGGGACTGATTGCGGCTATGGGAATGTATGTGTGGCTGATGTGGACCTATGTGCCGCAGTACCAGATGTCCGCCAGCTATGCGGTGGTGGAGAGGAGCTACAGCGGCTATGCCTACTCTTCGTACTCCTCTGTTTCATATGAGGCGGCCACTACCTTTAAATATTTGATCGACAGCGATATTCTGAAAGAGCGAGTGGCTGAGGCCATGGGAGTCGAGTCGATCGACGGCGAGATAGAGACAGAGATTTTGTCCGATACCAATATTATGAATATGACAGTCCGGGCGGATTCGCCCCGGCAGTGCTATGATATCATGTCGGCCATAACCGACAACTATCAGGAGCTGGTCGACTTTGTGCTGGGCAATATCACTCTGGACATGCTGGAATCCCCTGTGATTCCTACCTCTCCCAGCAACCGTCCCGACGTATCGGGAAATGTAACGCGGGCCGCTGTGTTCGGCATGCTGGCGATGATTGCCATCCTGGGAGTGACGTCCTATCTGAAGGACACGATCAAGACCGGTCAGGATGTGAGAGACAAGCTGAATCTGAAGCTGCTGGCGATAGTTCCCAGAGAGTGGCGCAAATACTCGCACAAAGGGCCGCTGAAAAGAAAGAAGAAAGACATTCTGATTACCAACCTTCCCATCAGCTTTGGCTTTAACGAGGCGATTGGGAAGCTGCGCACCAGCTTTGAATATGCGGCGGAAAAGCATGAGTGTCAGGTCGTCCTGGTGACCAGCACACTGGCCAACGAAGGAAAATCCACCATCTCGGCTAACCTGGCCCTGGCGCTGGCCAAAAAGCGAAAAAGAGTGGTGTTTATCGACGGCGATTTGCGCAATCCCACGCTGTACCGCATGCTGAAATTGGAATCGAAGGTAAAACGTGACCTGGGGGAATACCTTCAGGGCAAATGCGAATTGTCAGATATCATCTGCTACACCAAGGGAGCCAAAATGGTCGCTCTGGTAGGCAAGAATTCCTATGATAATGCAGCGGAGCTGCTGGGTTCTGTCAGGATGAAAACGCTGATCGAGGCGCTCCGCAAGCAGATGGATTATATTATCATCGATACGCCGCCGATCGGCTTTATGACAGACACGGAAGAGATATCGGCATATGCCGACGGCGTGGTGCTGGTGGTTCGGCAGAACTATGCCGCCGCCCGATTTATCGATGACGCCGTGGAAGAATTGACGCAGACGAACATCAAGGTGCTGGGCTGCGTGCTCAATAATGCGCTGATGATGCCCGGCGGCAGTGTGGCCGGAGGAGGAAGGCATCATAAATACTCGGTGAACTATGACAGAGAGGAGGCATAAGGGACAGCCGATGAGTAAGTACGAAACGGAACAGGCGGATGCGCTTATTGATATTACGGTAATAGTACACAATTATTTAAAGGGAATCCGCAAATATTTCCTGCTGCTTGCGGCAATCATGATCGTGTGCACAGTGGGATACTGGGGATATGAGCGTCTTCAATATCAGCCTCAGTACACGGCTTCGGCGCCCTTTGTGGTCAGCTCGGGGAGCAGCAGCAGTCTGGGAAGCAACTACGAGGACACGCTCAGCGCGGAGCAGCTGGAGAAGCAGTTCCCGCAGATTATCAACAGCGTGGCGCTGCAGAGACATGTGATGGAGGATCTGGGGACGTCATATATCCCGGGAACCATTACTTTCTCCGTGATATCCGGCACCCGCCTGGTCACCCTTAATGTGACCTCTTCGGATCCGCAGCAGGCTTATGATGTTTTGATCGCTGTGCTGGATAACTATCCCGAGGTGGCGGACAAGGTGCTGGGCAGCACCACCATGACCATGATCAAGGAGCCGTCGGTACCCGATGAAGTGGACAACCCCATGAACGATACTCGTCAGCTCATCAAGGGAGCCATCCTGGGAATGGCCATCTGCTTTGTCATTGTATCGATTTATGCGTTGACGCGTTTTACCATCAAAGATAAAAACGATATCAAGAAATATTTGAATCTCCCTTATCTGGGCTCGATTCCGAAGATTCGGATGCGGAAAAATGCCAAATCAGAAGACAACCAGATGAAGATCACCAATGAGAAGACCGGGTTTGGCTTTCGGGAGGGCGTCCGCATTATCCGCACCCGTGTGCTGAGAGCCATGGAGGAAGAAAATGCGGAGATTCAGGCCCTGGATCTTCAGGAGAGCAAAAAGAAAGTGATCCTGGTCTCCAGCGCAAGCCCGGAAGAGGGCAAGACCGTGACGGCCATGAATCTGGCGCTGTCCATTGCGGCAAAGGGTGAAAAGGTAATACTGATCGACTGCGATCTGCGCTGCCCGACCGTGGCAAAGACCTTCGGGGTCAAAAAGGCCAAGGATGGCCTGGGCGCGGTGGTCAAAGGGGATGCGCAGGTGCGTGAATCACTGGTGAAATATGAGCTGCCCAATTTGATGGTTCTGGGCACAAATAAGGGCATCAAAAAACCGGAGAATGTCCTGAACAGCCCCCGGATGAGGCGTGTATTCCAGGAACTGCGGGTGCTGGCGGATTATATCATATTGGATTGTCCTCCGGCAGGCGTTCTTTCTGACGCCAGCATACTGGCAGAATACGCAGATGGCATTATATTGGTAATCCGGCAGGATTATACTAAGGTCTCCCAGATCGTAAATGCCGTGGAAAATCTGGCCGACAGCGGAACAGAGTTTCTCGGCTGCGTGCTGGAATGCACAGGCGAGGGCGGCTATGGCTATGGCTATGGTTACGGATACGGCTATGGCTACGGTTATGGTTACGGAAAAGGTTACGGCTACGGAAATTATGGCAGGAGCCATAAGGTGGAGAAGAAGAGCGGCGAGGCACAAAAGGGATGATTGACCTTCATGTACATATTATGCCGGGGGTGGACGATGGGTCCCCGGATATGGAAGAGTCTGTAAGGATGGCCAAAATAGCGGTCGGCAGCGGCGTTTTCGCTCTGGCGGCAACGCCCCACTGCAATATTCCCGAAGAGGCGGACAACTACGACGGCAGTCAGTTTCGGGAAAATCTGCAGAGACTGCAGCAGGAGATGGAACGGCAGAAGATACCGCTGACCATTTACAGCGGTATGGAAGTCTTTGGTACGCCCCAGGTACCCCAGCTGTTGGACGAGGGAAAGCTGGTCCCCTTGAATGACGGGCGGTATCTGCTCATCGAATTTGCTTTCGAGGAGGACCCGGACATGATATGGAAGGTCCTGGACGGTATACTGGAAAGGGGCTACACGCCGTTAATCGCTCATCCGGAACGCTATTTTTATGTGGCCAGGGATCCGCAGCTGACCTACGAGTGGCTTCAGATGGGGTGCTGCCTTCAGATGAACAAGGGAAGCATCCTGGGGCGGTTTGGAGAGGATGTCCGCCGCGTGGCCCTGGATTTGCTGGATCATGAATTGATTTCTTGCGTGGCCAGCGACGCTCACAGCTCCTGGCGCCGCACGCCCTATATGAGAGAAGCGTGGGATGTGCTGGAGGAGGATTTTGGCGAGGACTGCCCGGCATTGCTGATGGAAGAGAATCCTAAGCGAATAGTAAACAGCAGAAAAGTTTACCAGCTTCGCCCTTACGGATTTGCCCGCAGGTAATATCTGCGGACAAGCGTTCGTTAAAATCAGGTTAAGATGCGGCGGATTTGACAATTAATGAAAAAAGGGGGTTTACTTTTACCGGCGGCATTGCTATAATTGTTCTCAAAGAGAACTTAAGTATTCAAAAGCAACCATTTACCGGGTGGCTTCGGCGGGGAAGCTGTGGGGTGGGGTGCTGAAAGAAACTAATGGAGGTATAGTTATGAAGAGTATCAAGAAGATGGTTACAGTTGTTCTGGCTGTTGTAATGATGTTGGCTGTGAACATGGTTGCGCTGGCTGCTGACAGTCCGTCGGGCACCTCTCATGAGAGCACGACCACGGAGACTACTTCTCCTGCTACCGGCATGGATACGTCCGTTATTTATGTTGGCGCGATGGCCGTAATTCTGGGCGGTGTTGCAGCTGTTGCTAAGAAGAATCAGGCTTGATTGCTTTCTTGGCCAAAGAGAATAGAGTAAAAAGGGGTGCCGCAAATTGGAAATCGTATTGCAGCACTCTTTTTTTGATTGCCAGGAGTGTATGCTATGATGAATGAAGAAAAAACGAGCAGAGACAATAAGGATAATAGAAAACAGCAGAAGAAAATATGGCGAATCGTCATGATTCTGGCGATTATCGGCTGTTTGGCTTGTATCGGGATTGTGGCCTGGAAAATCTGGAATGGAAACAGGGTGCGGGAGCAGTACGAGAGTATTGGAGGCGGAGTGCCCAGAACAGAGGCGGAGACCTCGGCTCCTGGCGGGGAAGAGAGTCAGACGCCGGAAAGCGAAACGGAGGAACCGCTGGCGCAGATTCCCATTGATTTTGATGAATTGCAGGAAATCAATCCGGATATCTATGCGTGGATAGAGATTCCGGATACGAATATCAATTATCCGATCCTCCAGTATCCCGGTGAAGATCAGTCCTATTATCTGACCCATACCATGTACGGAGAGGAATACAGATACGGAAGCATATACACGGAGAAGATCAACAGCAAGGATTTTTCCGATCCCAATACGCTGATCTACGGTCACAACACCAGCGACCGCTCCATGTTTCAAAATATCCGTTATTTCACGGACCGGGAATATTTCGATGAGCATCCCTATATTTACATTTACATGCCGGGCAGAAAACTGACGTACGAGATCGTGTCCTGCTATGTCTATGACAATCGCCATATTATGTATTCCTTTGACTTTTCCGATGAGGAAGTCTTTGCGGAATATCTGGAATATATTCAGGCTCCCCGGGACATGGCCGCTCAGGTTCGCGAAGGGATCGAGCTGACGACAGAGGACCGGATCATTACTCTGAGCACCTGCGTGGGAACGGGCGAGACAAACCGAAGGTTACTTCACGGCGTACTGATAAAGGATGAGAAAGCAGAATATGATGGATCAAGCACAACAGAAACAGAATAAGAAAAAAAACGACAGCCTGGGCGAGCAGGAAAATGAGCAGACCAGGGAAAATACGGTGCAGGAGAGCAGCACGCGCAGGAAGAGAAAACGCAGGAGAAAAATCAGGCGCATAATCCTGATTATTCTGGCCGTGATTCTGGTACTGCTGCTTGCTCTGGCAGCGGCCGTTCTCCTCATGGCTAATCAGGGCAGAAAGGCCGTGCTGACAAACAAAGAGGATGTGGTTATTTCCGCGCCGGAAATCAATGATATGGATGTGGTGCTGGAAGATAATGGACAGACGGTGGTCTACAATGGCGAGACCTATCGCTATAATGAGAATGTGACCAGCATTTTGTTTATGGGCGTGGACCGCGAGGAAATGAATGACGGCGAGGACGTCATCGGAAACAGCGGGCAGGCGGACTGTATCTTCCTGCTGGTCTGGAATTTTGACAGCGGAGATATTTCCCTGCTCAGCATTTCCCGTGAAGCTATGGTGGATGTAAACAATTATGATGTGGACGGAAATTTATACAGCGTGGAGCATCAGCAGCTGTGCCTGGCCTATGCCTATGGGGATGGACAGGAGAGCAGCTGTGAAAATGTGGTTACTTCCGTATCGCGCCTGTTCTACGGCATTCCGATTCAGTCCTATGTGGCCATCAATCTGTCGGCCATCGGCGAGCTGAATGATGCGATCGGGGGCGTGGAGGTAACGGTGCTGGATGATTCCGGCCTGGAATATACTTCCTTTGTTCCGGGGACCACCGTACTTTTGACGGGCGATCAGGCGGAACAGTATGTGCGGTCCCGCGATGTGGAGAAGCTGGATTCCAATTCGGCGCGGATGGCCCGGCAGAAGCAATACATTCTGGCGTATATTCAGAAAGCATTACAGATGACGAGGGAGGATCTGACCCTTCCCATCACGCTCTATCAAATGCTGTCGCAGGACAACAACATGGTTACCAACATTGATCTCTCCAGAGCGACATATCTGGCCTCGCAGCTGCTTAATGTCAACTTCTCGGAGGAAAACATGATGAATGTTCCCGGAGAGGTGGTCATGGGAGATGAATACGCAGAGTATATCGTGGATGACCAGGCGTTGTATGAGATGATTTTGGATGTGTTTTACACCAAGGTGGACGGCTGACCTGCAGTAAACGGCCGGGTGATGACAGTTTAATCATCAGTATAATCAGAACAAAGATCGGATAAAATTCAGGAAGGCAGTGTGTCAATGGACGATGCACTGTCTTTTTTTGTTGCCTTCGGACAGGCGAAATCATGCATGGAGATAATAATACAGGCAGCTGGCTGCTCTGGAGACATTGCTGGCGGTGAAAAGATCGAAAAGGGACGTTCCCAAGCAATATTGTCCTGCAGATCCCCTATTGACGCGCCGGAGCGTTTTGAAAAAACGGTGTATCGGTAGGGAAAAAATAAACATCCAGGAAGCCTTCGAATGCTGTGGAATGAGTGAAGCCACATTTTCCCGAAGGGTCTGGATGTACAGAACCGCAAAAGAAGTAAGTTGTCAAATAGTACACTTTAT
>CALWGV010000040.1 GCA_944380185.1 uncultured Lachnospiraceae bacterium | reverse complement strand
CAATGGACAGCATATGATATAGTGTAATGTTTATTGAATCAGCTGATGGGATATGGCGTCATAGCCAAGCGGTAAGGCAAAGGTCTGCAACACCTCTATCACCGGTTCGATTCCGGTTGACGCCTCTAAAAGGGGACAGTTGGCAATGCCAATTTCCAACCCCTAATATGCAAGAGAGAGACAGTCCAGAAAATCCGGCTTTTTAAGGCCAGGGTTTTCTGGATTATTTCGTTTGTGTATATTCGATTTTCTGAAAGTATGTTTACTTTCTTCACATGACTTGACAAATATTTCCATTTATGCTATTCTCCTGTAATGTGCTTCGTCCCTTCTTACACCCGATAAAATGTCGGGTGTTTTTTCGCATAGAGCTGCCAGATCATGTCAATACTGTGATTATGACGGCAAAATTCGGACGAAGCAATAACAAATGGAAAGGAAAGAATGGAATGGATAAAGAAAAGAAAAAAACGTGGATAGGAGGGACAAGACCTCTTAAATGGACTTTCAGATGTGCAGTGGCAGGGGTCGCTTTATCCGCAGGAGTAATGCTTTTGCCTGGTCAGGCGATGGCTTCTGATTACTGGGAAGAGCTGGAATGGAGTCAGATGGAGACCGAGCTGATGGAGGGCAACAGCGTAGAGTGGCATTTGGAGGAGGAAGCTGTCGAGGCGGCGGCTCCAGCAGTGCCCCGATGGCGGATTCAGCTGACTTCTGAGCAGTTGGATCTTTTGGAGAGATGCGTAATGGCAGAGGGAGGGGGAGAAAGCTATGAGTGTCAGCGGGCCATCGCCTGTGTGATAGTCAATCGCGTACTCAGCGATATTTTTCCGGATACGGTAGAGGATGTGATCAAGCAGGAAGGGCAGTTTTCCACCTGGCCGGAGCAGATTGAGAGTGTGACCGCCTCCAATGAAGTAAAACAGGCAGTCAGAGAAGCTCTGACTGCCGCAGCGATTCCGGAGGATGTACTGTTCTTCCGGGCAAATTACTATCACAGCTGGGGAGAGGATTACTGTGTGATTGACAATACTTATTTCAGCCTCTATCCGGGCATGAATTGATGCCGCCTCCAAGATAATGAGAAGAGGCGTAATTAATACCCAGAAATAACATGAAATGGTATGCCGGTCCGATTAGCGGGCTATATAGGCCAGACCGGCAGCTCCGGGGCCTACGTGTGTGCCGACTACGGGACCGATCTCTGTACTGTAGATTTCGGCAGAGCTGTTGAGATGAGAAGTGATAAACTCCTGCAGTTCTTCCATAGTCTCCGGCGCACGGCTGTGGCCGAAATAGAGGGGGTAGGCGGGATCCGGAGTCTCCTGCTCGCAAAGGGTCAAAAGATGCCGATAGGCGGCCTTTTTGCCGCGGACTTTTCCGATAGCCTCCACCTTGCCTTCAATGACGCCCACGAGAGGATTGATGCCCAGCAAATTCCCGATCACGGCGGTAGTTGCGCTGATGCGTCCGCCCATCTGCAGATATTTCAGCGTGTCAACCACAGCAATGAGGCGCACGCGTTTCTTCAGCGAATTAATCTCTTCGCAGATTTCTTCGGCGCTTCGGCCCTCATCTCGCATGCGGCAGGCAATTCGCAGAAGGAGGCCAAGCCCAAAGGTCACGTTCTCTGAGTCAACCAGGAAGAAACGATCAGAATCGGCCATATCGGCGGCAATGACTGCCGACTGGAATGTGCCGCTGAGTGCCGAGGACAGAAAGATGGCAACCACATCATCTCCCTGATCCAAAAAAGGTTTCACTCGTTCATGAATATCCATGGGATTCAACTGGGAAGTGGTGGGGAGTTTTGCTGCAGAGGAGAGCTTTTCATAAAAGATCTCTTTGGTCAGCGTCACTCCATCCACAAAGCTTTCCTCGCCGAAATGTACAGTCATCGGAATCAAATCGATCTTCAGTTCTCTGACGGTATCCTTATCCAAATCGCAGGTGCTGTCCGTTACAATACGAATCATTTGTCCTCCTTTGGTGCGGTAAAATCAGCCGCAAAATTACGAATTAATAAATATTTGAACTTCTAAGCATTATAGAAGAAAGCAGCCTCTCTGTCAAGAACAAAACCATTGATTTCCCTACTTTAATTGCGTATAATGTTCATAACAGCATCGAGCTGTGCACGGTTTGATGCCTGACGGAAAAAGGCGCTTGCAGGCGGACGCAGGGTGTGAGCCTGTAAAGGTTCGGGCAGAAATGAGGAAAGAGAAAAATGGATATCCGAGACAAGGAAGAACAACTTCGGGAGTGGATTGCCGACAGCGATAATATCGTTTTCTTCGGCGGAGCGGGAGTCTCCACCGAGAGCAGTATTCCTGATTTCCGGGGAGAGGACGGTCTTTACCGGCAGAAATATAAATATCCGCCGGAGGTTATGCTGAGCCATAGCTTTTACCTCTCTCATACGGAGGAATTTTTTGATTTTTACCGCTCCAAGATGCTGTTTCCGGAGGCAAAACCCAACCCGGCCCATCTGGCACTGGCCGAACTGGAAAAGAGGGGAAAGTGCCGGGCGGTAATCACACAGAACATTGACGGACTGCATCAGGCGGCTGGAAGCCGCCGGGTGCTGGAGCTGCATGGCTCGGTTCACCGCAATTATTGTACCCGCTGCGGACGTTTTTATGGTTTGGATACGATTTTGCATTCGGAGGGAATCCCCCGCTGCAAATGCGGCGGGGTGATCAAGCCGGATGTGGTGTTATATGAGGAAGGGTTGGACCAGCAGATTCTCAGCGATGCTGTACAGGCCATCCGGGAGGCGGAGGTTTTGATTGTGGGAGGAACCAGCCTGACGGTTTATCCGGCAGCTGGTCTGATCGATTATTATAGGGGGCATAAGCTGGTGCTCATCAACAAGTCGGAGACCGGCATGGATGACCGGGCCGATTTGCTTTTGAATGAGCCGGTATCCATATTGGCGCAGTGCCTGCCAAAGGAGTGAAAAGATGTATTTTGAAGTGGGCGACAGAATTAAGATGAAAAAAGCTCACCCCTGCAAAAGCTTTGAATGGACTGTGCTTCGGGTGGGGATTGACTTTCGTCTGGAGTGTGCCGGCTGCGGGCGGCAGGTGATGATACCGCGCACACTGGTGGAAAAGAACTGCCGCGGAGTAATGCATCCCGGCGAGACGCAGTTTCATCGGCCGGAGCCCAAAAAACCGGAAAACAGAGAATACTACGGTGGCGGGAGGAAAGAACGTGATTGACACCATATTATTTGACCTGGACGGAACTCTTCTGTCCATGGACCAGGATGAATTCATCAAATCATATTTTGGATTGCTGGGTAAGTACGCCGCGTCGCAGGGCTGGGATCAGCGGGAGACGATGCGGGTTGTGGGCGCCGGGACGAAGGCTATGATGACAAACGATGGAAGCATGACCAATGAGGAGCGCTTCTGGAAGGTATTTACGGAGGCCACCGGCCGGGAGAGGAAAAGAGCAGAGGAGATATTCCTTCATTTTTATGAAAATGATTTTGAGGCGCTGAGCAGCTTGTCCGTGAAAAAGCCGGAGTCGGCCGGGACAGTGCGCAAAATGCGCCAGAAAGGGTTAAGAACCGTATTGGCGACCAACCCTCTCTTCCCCCGCATCGCCACTGAGGCCCGGATTCGGTGGGCGGGACTGACGGCCGAGGATTTTGACTGGATCACCACGTATGAAAACAGCCGCTACAGCAAACCTTCTCCGGATTATTATCGGGAAGTGCTGGCGGCTATAGGAGCGTGTCCGCAAAACTGCCTGATGGTGGGCAATGATATAGAAGAGGACATGTGTACTGCTCAGCTGGGCATGCAGGTATATCTGGTGACGGATCATCTGATCGACACTCGCGGCAAGGGCGTGGAGGGATTTCGCCACGGAACGCTCAAGGAACTGGAGAATCAGATTGATCAGATCGTGGCCGCGTAAATAGGGCGGCCTAATCCTGACGCATCAGCTCTTTCATGACGAAGGCATAGATCGTTTGATTGCTGATGCGCCAGCGATTGCACATTTCTTCAGCTTGTTCCCGGTCGGGAACGGATACACTTAAGTCGATAAGAATAGACTTGCCTTCTCGGACTTCACAGTGTACAATATAATCCTGATTGGTAGATTTATAGAATTCGGAAGTGATACCTACCTCATTTCTAAGCCGCACTTTGTTGGCTTTCAGAAATTCATCCATATCTTCGATGATGGCGGGAGATATCTCTTTTCCAAAAAAGGAAAGTGTCTCTTCTCCTTCTCTGGTGATTTCATAGAGGGAGGAGTTGCGCACCGTCTGGGCCGTGATCAGATGAGCTTCTTTCAGTTCGTTCAATACCTGCTGCAGCGTAAAATAATGAGTGTAATCCTTGTCCAGAAAAAACTCAGACAGCTGGGAGCCGGACAGAGGAAACTTTACCTGCTTCAACATATATAATGTCATCAATTTATACAAAGTCAAAGGCTCTGACAACATAGACAATCCCTCCTTAGGAGTCGTTTCTTTTCTTATCATAGCAACTTTGCTGAAGGAATTCAACCGAGGAATCTGAAATTTAGGAAAGTGTTCCCTTCAAAGGGTCTTTAAAACTATGCTGCCTGTTGGGATGCATCTCTTTGCCAAACCTATATTACTGCTATCCGGCAGCCTTGTCGGTGAAATTTATCCTTTGAAAACATAAAAAGACGACGCATGACAACATTGAAAAAATATGGACGAAAAATGGACATGACTGCTGATGCGGTCATTGCCGGCCATGAAAATAAGAGAGGAAATTTATGCGAGAAAAGTATGAAAGTTTACCCTTGTCAACACTGAAGGACATTGCCAAGGACAGAGGAATCGCGCGTCTGTCCGGTATGCGCAAGGCAGAGGTTATCGAGGCGCTGCTGGCCACGGATCCCAAACAGAATCAGGAAAAACAGACGGAGAATAGGGCCGAACAGAAAAAAAACGAGCCTAAAAGAGAATCCGAGCCCAAAAGAGAAAACGAGTCCAAAAGAGAAAACGAGCTCAAACGAGAATCCGAGCCCAAGAGAGAGAATTCACGCAAGGTTGTGATCCACCGCAGAGCCGGTCAGACACCCAGGGCGGAGAATGACCGCAGGGGAGAGCGGGACAGAGGAAACGGCAGCCGTTATGAAAATGGGCAGAACGATCGGTCCCATAACGACAATCAGCGCTATGAGGCTTTGCGCGATGAGACGGTCGTATCGGAAAATGCCCGCTATGACAGTACCCGTTACGACAGTGTGCGATATGGGGAGAGCGCTGTCTATGAGGAGGACGATGCCGTCCGCACCGCCGATGAGGAGAAGCGCATCAGTCTGGAGACTTTAAACAGCGGAGAGACGGCGGAGGGTATTCTGGAGATTATGCCCGACGGTTTTGGCTTTATCCGCTGTGAGAATTATCTGCCGGGAGACAATGACGTCTATGTGGCGCCGTCCCAGATTCGCCGCTTTAATATGAAAACCGGCGATATGGTCTGCGGTACGAAGCGGATTAAGACGGGAACGGAAAAGTTTGCCGCTCTGCTCTTTGTGGATAAGATCAATGGTCTTCCGCCCAAGGCGGCGGAAAAGCGCCCGAATTTTGAGGATTTGACGCCTATTTTTCCCAACAGCCGGCTGCATCTGGAGACGCCGGGGGGCAAGCTTTCTATGCGGCTCGTGGATTTGCTCTCCCCCATCGGCAAGGGACAGAGGGGAATGATCGTGTCGCCGCCCAAGGCCGGCAAAACCACCTTGCTCAAGCAGGTGGCGCAGTCCATCAAGGTCAATCATCCCGGCATGAAACTTATCGTATTGCTGATCGATGAGCGGCCGGAGGAGGTCACGGATATCAAGGAGTCCATCGAGGGGGAGAACGCAGAGGTTATCTATTCTACTTTTGACGAGCTGCCCGATCATCACAAGAGAGTGTCGGAGATGGTTCTGGAGCGTGCAAAACGCCTGGTGGAACATGGCTGTGACGTGATTATTCTGTTGGACAGCATCACCCGCCTGGCCCGGGCCTACAATCTGACGGTGGCGCCCAGCGGCCGTACTCTGTCCGGAGGCCTGGACCCGGCAGCCCTGTATATGCCCAAACGATTTTTCGGCGCAGCCCGCAATATGCGTGAAGGAGGCAGCCTGACGATCCTGGCCACGGCCCTGGTGGAGACGGGGAGCCGCATGGACGACGTGATTTATGAGGAATTCAAAGGGACCGGCAACATGGAACTGGTGCTGAATCGCCGGCTGTCGGAGAAGAGGATTTTCCCTGCGATAGATATCCTGAAATCCGGCACCAGAAGGGACGATCTCTTGCTGACGCCGGAGGAGAAGGAGGCGGCGGACAATATCCACAAGGCGGTCAGCGGACTGAAGTCCGATGAGGCGGTGGAGCGTATTCTGGATATGTTTGCCCGGACCAAAAGCAACAGGGAATTTATCGCCATTGCCAAGAAGACGAGATTTATCTGATCATCACAGAAAAACGGCTGTCCGCTTAAATGACTCTTGCATTTTTTTGACGCCTGTGGTACAAT
Source organism: uncultured Lachnospiraceae bacterium (assembly GCA_944380185.1). Classification (GTDB taxonomy): domain Bacteria; phylum Bacillota; class Clostridia; order Lachnospirales; family Lachnospiraceae; genus RGIG7193. The sequence goes on along the minus strand of CALWGV010000040.1, from coordinate 43,268 downwards.
GAGTGAGCTGTTTATATAGGATGGTCGGAACCATCAAAGAGAGAATGATGAGGTGAAAAAATGAAAGACGGAATTCATCCTGAGTATTATCAGGCGAAGGTGATTTGCAACTGCGGCAACGAATTCGTAACCGGTTCTACCAAGAAGGAGATTCACGTGGAGGTTTGCTCCAAGTGCCATCCTTTCTACACCGGCCAGCAGAAAGCCACTGCCGCCAGAGGCCGTATCGATAAGTTTAACCGCAAATACGGCATCAAAACAGAGAATTAAGACAGAGAAGACAAGGTTGGGGTTTCGTGCATGTGCCATGAAATTCCAGCCTTTTTTCATATGAGATCAGGAAGAGTGCTCCGGACACCGGGCAAAGGTGACGGGAGGCCTTGGCGACAAAGAAAGGACAGGTTGATACGACAAAATGAAATCATCGGGGATCGGCGGCCAGGCCGTGATCGAAGGAGTTATGATGAAAAACGGCGAAAAATACGCCGTGGCTGTCCGCAAGCCGGACGGTGAGATAGAGATCAAGAAAGATACTTACCGGGGAATAACGACGAAGTGTGCTCTGTTTCGTGTTCCCTTTATTCGCGGAATTTTTAATTTCATCGAGTCTCTGAGTCTGGGAATGAATATACTCAACTATTCTGCTTCCTTCTATGAGGAGGAAGAGGAGAAGGAAAAAGCGGCACAGATAACGGAGAAAGAGCTTGCCAGGCAGAAAAAAAAGGAGGACCTGGTGATGAGCGTTACTATGGTCTTTGCTCTGGTGCTGGCCGTGGGCATCTTTATGCTGCTGCCCACCTGGATCGCCGGCTTTTTCCGGCGGTGGATCTCCGGCTACCTGGGCATCGCTGTGCTGGAGGGTGTGATCCGCATAGCCATTTTTGTCGGATATGTGGCGGCTATCTCTCTGATGCAGGATATTCGCCGGGTCTATATGTATCATGGGGCGGAGCATAAGTGCATCAACTGTATAGAGCATGGCCTGCCTCTGACGGTGGAGAATGTGCGTAAGAGCTCCAAAGAACATAAGCGCTGCGGCACCAGCTTCCTGCTTTTTGTCATCGTTATCAGCACGGTGGTGGTGATGTTTGTCCATACCGACACGGTGTGGCTACGGATGGTGAGCCGCATTTTGCTGCTGCCGGTGGTCACGGGCATATCCTATGAATTTCTGAAATTGGCAGGCCGCAGCGATTCCCCGGTCATCAATGCGCTGAGCCGTCCGGGTCTCTGGCTGCAGGGTTTGACGACCAGGGAGCCGGATGACGAGATGATCGAGGTGGGGATAGCTTCAGTGGAGGCAGTTTTTGACTGGCGGGCCTATCTGCGGGAAAATTTTCCCGAAAGCGAATTAGAGGGAACCGGAGAGAATTCCGGCGAAAGCTCCGGTGATGGACCTGCTTCGGATGAGAGTGCTGAGGCGGCGGCTTCGGCCTGCGTCTGTGGAGAATGATGGTGGAGACTACGGAAAGAGGCGGGCAGATATCTGCCGGCCCCACTTATGAGGAGCTGCTTGACAATGCTGTTCTGCGCTTGGAGGCGGCAGGCGTGGCGGAGGCAGAGCTGGATGCGTGGTATATTCTGTCGGATACCTTCCATATAAGCCGGGCAGAATATCTCTGGAGGAAAAAGGAACGTCCGGGGCAGATACCGCAGCTTTGGCAGGAGAGAGTCAAAGAACGCTGCCGCCGCGTTCCCCTGGCTTATCTGCTGGGAGAAACGGAATTCATGGGTCTGTCTTTTCGCGTCCGGTCCGGCGTGCTTATTCCCCGGCAGGATACGGAGACACTGGTGGAGTGGATTCTCGCAGAAGAGAAGGACAGGGCTGCTGCGGCATCCGGCGGAGCTCTTCTGGATCTGTGCTGCGGGACCGGCTGTATCGGCCTCTCCTTAGCCTGCCTGGGCGGTTGGCAGCCGACCCTGTGCGATATTTCGGAGACAGCGGTAGAGCTGGCTTGCGAGAATGCACAGCAGCTGGGATGCAAGGCGAGGATTCTGCGCGGGGACCTTTTTGGTGCGCTGCCTGCGGGGGAGCGTTTCACCGTGATCGCTTCCAACCCGCCGTACATCGCCACGGCGGTGATCGATGAGCTGATGCCGGAGGTGAAGGACTATGAGCCCAGGCTTGCTCTGGACGGGGAGGCGGACGGTCTGGCCTTCTACCGGCGCATAGCCGGGGAGGCAGGTAATTATCTGGCGCGCGGCGGACGCCTTTATCTGGAGATCGGTTATGATCAGGGAGAGAGCGTACCTGAACTTTTGCGGGCGGCCGGATTTGCACAGGTGGAAGTGAGAAAGGATTTGGCGGGAAACGACCGCGTGGTGAGAGGAGTATATTTGGATGTTTGATCGTTTGGAAGATATAGTGGCGCGCTATGAGGAGCTGCAGGCAGAGCTGTCGACTCCTGCGGTGGCCGGTGATCCGGCCAGGCTGCGCCGCCTGATGAAGGAACAGGCGGAGCTTGCCCCTCTGGTGGAGACATATCGGGCGTACAAAGCGGCCGAGCAGGATGTACAGGACAGTCTGGCTATTTTGGACGAGGAGAACGACGAGGAGATGCGGGAATTGGCCAAGGAGGAGCTGGCCGACGCGAGAAAGCGGATCGAGGAGCTGGAGCATCAGCTGAAGATTTTGCTGCTTCCCAAGGATCCCAACGATGAGAAGAACGTGATTGTGGAGATTCGGGCCGGGGCCGGCGGCGATGAGGCAGCGCTTTTTTCCGCCGAGCTGTACCGGATGTACTGCCGTTTTGCCGAGCGCAACCGCTGGAAGACAGAGCTGGTGAGCGTCAATGAAAACGGAATAGGCGGCTTCAAGGAAGTGGTCTTTATGATCAGCGGGAACGGGGCTTATTCCAAGCTGAAGTATGAGAGCGGGGTTCACCGGGTCCAGCGTGTCCCGGAGACCGAGTCCGGCGGCCGTATTCACACTTCCACCAGTACGGTGGCCATTATGCCGGAGGCCGAGGAGGTGGATGTGGAGATCGATATGAACGACTGTAAATTCGACGTGTTCCGCGCCTCCGGCAATGGCGGTCAGTGTGTAAATACGACGGACTCTGCTGTCCGTCTGACCCATATTCCCACCGGGATCGTCATCTCCTGTCAGGATGAGAAGTCCCAGCTGAAGAACAAGGAGAAGGCGCTCAAGGTACTGCGCTCACGGCTCTATGATCTGGAATTGGCCAAGAAGCAGGCGGCAGAAGCCCAGGAGAGGCGCAGCCAGATCGGCACAGGCGACCGCTCGGAAAAAATCCGCACCTATAATTTTCCCCAGGGCAGGGTGACGGAGCATCGGATTAAGCTTACCTTGTACAGGATAAACGATATTATGGACGGAGATCTGTTTGAGATCATAGACAGCCTGATTGCGGCCGATCAGGCGGAGAAGCTGGCCCATTTAAGCGAGACGGCGTAAAAAGGCAGGGACAAAGAGGTTTACCCCTTAGGGCATACAACGGAGGAAAAGGTATGGAAATTACGATTATCGGGATCGCCGGAGGCTCTGCTTCCGGCAAGACGACTGTGGTGAGAAAGCTGGGCGAACGGTTTGGCAGCCAGATTCAGGTTTTGGGCCATGACAACTATTACCGGGCGCACGATGGAATGCCCTTTGCACAGCGGGCGCAGTTAAACTACGATCATCCTGATGCTTTCGAGACAGAATATATGGTCAGCCATATCCAGGAGCTGAAGGCAGGACGGGCTATCGAACATCCTACTTATGACTATGCGGTCCACAACCGGGCCAAGGAGACGGTGCGGATGGAGCCTCGGCCGGTGATTATCGTCGAGGGAATACTGGTGCTGGAAGACTCCCGGCTGCGGGAGCTGATGGATCTGCGCATCTTTGTGGATACGGATGCCGAGGAGCGGCTGGCCCGCCGTATTCTGCGGGATACCAAGGAGCGGGGCCGCAGCCTGGAATCGGTGCTGAATCAGTACAGCGCCACAGTCAAGCCTATGCACGAAAAATTTGTGGAGCCCAGTAAAAAGTATGCGGACCTGATTGTTCCCCGGGGAGGCCATAATAAGCCGGCTCTGGATATTTTGGAGTGCTATATCGAAGCGCTGCTCAGGCGCAGTCCATATTTTTGTTGATTTAGGGACAAATTTCCTTCTGGCGCATATGAATAGAGTAGAGAGAAAAACAGAAGGGAGTTTCATATGGATTTTGGAATAGCCGGCGTGGCTGTGATCACTGTGATCTGCTACTTGGCAGGACAGCTGGTGAAGGCCACGCCGCTGGCGTCAAAATGGGTGCCGGTTATCTGCGGCGCACTGGGAGGGGTGCTTGGAATAGTCGCCTGTCTGACAATGGAGAGCTTCCCGGGAGAGGATCCGCTGACCTCCATCGCCATCGGTATTGTATCGGGATTGGCAGCCACCGGAGCCAATCAGATCTACAAGCAGATGAAGGGGGACGGCCAAAAGTGAGGATCACGAAACAATATATAACGCAGAATGACTGCTATAAGGCCGGAAGGAAGATCACGCCCAAGGGCTGTATGATACACAGCACGGCGACGCCGGGGGTGATGGCGGAGGATTTTGCCCTTCGCTGGAATAAGCCGGGCATCGAGAAGGCCGTGCATTTTTTTGTGGATGATGAAGACGTTATTGAAACACTGCCCTGTGAGAAAGGAAATACCTGGCGGGCCTGGCACTGCGGAAGAGGGGACAGGGGATCCGGCAATGACACCATGGTCTCCCTGGAAATGTGTGAACCGGAGAGCCTGGGGGACAGGACGTATTTTCAGAAGGTTTATGACAGAGCTGTGGAGCTGGCTGCCTATCTGTCCCGTGTCTTTGGATTTGGTCCGGAGAATATCATCTGCCACAGCGAGGGCTATATTGCCGGGATTGCCAGCAATCATGCCGATGTGATGCACTGGTTTCCCCTGCATGACAGGACGATGGATGATTTTCGCCGGGATGTAGAACGCAGCCTGGCCGGTCCGGAGGCGGGAGAGGACGGCACAGCTGAAGGAGGAACTGAAAGCGGCGGCCGGTTGCTCTACCGCGTGCAGACAGGAGCTTTCCGCGATAAGGTCAATGCCGATGCCCTCCGTCAAAGACTGAGGGCGGATGGATACGCGGACGCCTATGTGAAGGCAGCGGACGGCTACTATAAGGTCCAGGCAGGCGCCTTTCGCTCTCTGGCCAATGCAGACCGGCTGTCGGCCGAGCTGGAGGAGAAGGGATATGAGACTTATATTGTAAATGGCAATGCCTGATCACTTGAATATCTGACATAAAGATGCCGCTCTGGGCCCGGTAAGGCCTTGGAGCGGCATCTTTATGTTCTTTTTTTTATCCTCCGGTTTTGTTTTTCCGTGTGACCGCGGCGGTTTACAGATCGCAGCTGCCCACGGTGCGGGGGAAAGGAATTACGTCACGGATATTGCTCATGCCGGTCAGATACATGACACAGCGCTCAAAGCCCAGCCCGAAGCCTGCGTGTCTGGCAGAGCCGTAACGGCGCAGATCCAGGTAGAAACCATAGTCCTCCTCCTTCAGCCCCAGCTCCTTCATCCGGGTGAGAAGCTTGTCATAGTCGTCCTCACGCTGGCTGCCGCCGATGATCTCGCCAATACCCGGCACCAGGCAGTCCATGGCGGCCACGGTCTTGCCGTCGTCATTCTGCTTCATGTAGAAGGCCTTGATCTCCTTGGGGTAGTCGGTGACAAAGACCGGGCGCTTGAAAAGCTGCTCAGTCAGATAGCGCTCATGCTCAGTCTGCAGATCGCAGCCCCAGGAAACCTTGTAGTCAAACTGATCGTTGTGCTCTTCCAAGAGGCGGATGGCCTCCGTATAGGTCACATGGCCAAAATCGGAATGCAGCACATGGTTTAAACGGTCTAACAGGCCCTTGTCCACGAAACTGTTGAAGAAATTCATCTCCTCCGGAGCCTTCTCCAGTACATAGCGGATGATGTACTTTAACATGCTCTCGGCCAGAATCATGTCGTCCTTCAGGTCGGCAAAGGCGATCTCCGGTTCGATCATCCAGAATTCCGCCGCATGGCGGGTAGTGTTGGAATTTTCCGCCCGGAAGGTGGGGCCAAAAGTATAGATTTTTTTGAAGGCCATGGCATAGGTCTCGCCGTTTAGCTGGCCGCTGACGGTCAGATTGGTGGGCTTGCCGAAGAAATCCTTGGAGTAGTCCACGGCGCCGTCCGCCGTGCGGGGAATATTGTTTAAATCCAGAGTGGTCACCTGAAACATCTCGCCGGCGCCTTCGCAGTCGCTGCCAGTGATCAGAGGCGTGTGTACATAGACAAAGCCTCTCTCCTGGAAAAACTCATGGATGGCCGCAGCCGCCAGGGAGCGGACGCGGAATACCGCCTGGAAGGTGTTGGTGCGGGGGCGCAGATGGGAGATCGTGCGCAGGTACTCAAAGGAGTGGCGTTTCTTCTGCAGCGGATAATCCGGGGTGGAGGTTCCCTCCAGCTCGATGGAATCCGCCTGGATTTCGAAGGGCTGCTTGGCCTCGGGGGTAGCGACCAGAGTTCCTTTTACCAGGACGGCAGCACCCACGTTCAGCTTGGACAGCTGAGCAAAATTCTCCTGATTATCGTGATAGACTACCTGGAGAGGCTCAAAAAAGGTTCCGTCGCTGATGACCAGAAAGCCGAAATTCTTGGAGGCGCGGTTGGAGCGGACCCAGCCGCCTACTTCTACCGTTTCGCCCAGATAGCTTTCTTTATCGCGGAAAATGTCGCGGATATCGGTTAAATTCATGATGTCTCCTTCCTGCAGCGCATTCCGGCAAATCGTGAAAACGGCATAAGCGCCGACGAGACACGATTTTTGCGAGAAAAAAATGCGCAGCTTTACGCATGTCCCGGGGTTCGGGCATATATAATAAATTATAAATGATTTTTTCCCGCCCTGCAAGAAGGCAGTCATGGAAAACTGCACAAAGAAAATTTAGAAAATCAAATATTTTTATTCACTAATCCTAAAATATGTGATATACTGGAAACGAAGCCGTACAAGCTTTATCTGTCCGGAATCGCTGCTCCCGGACGGAGACTAATCTTACAGCAAGGGGTGAATTGTGTGATTAAGAAAGAAATGATTGCTATGCTGTTAGCAGGCGGACAGGGAAGCCGCCTGGGGGTGCTGACTGCCAAGGTGGCAAAGCCTGCAGTGGCCTTTGGCGGCAAGTACCGCATTATCGATTTCCCGCTGAGCAACTGTATCAATTCCGGTATTGATACGGTTGGTGTGCTGACACAGTATCAGCCGCTAAAACTGAATACACACATAGGTATTGGTATTCCGTGGGATTTGGACCGGAATATCGGCGGTGTCACGGTGCTTCCTCCCTATGAGAAGAGCCGCAACAGCGAATGGTATACCGGTACGGCCAATGCCATCTATCAGAATCTGAACTATATGGAAATGTATAATCCGGAGTATGTGCTGATTTTGTCCGGCGATCACATCTATAAGATGGACTATGAAGTGATGCTGGACTATCACAAGGCAAACAACGCGGATATTACGATTGCAGCTATGCCGGTGCCGATAGAGGAAGCGCATCGCTTCGGCATTCTGGTCACGGACGACCGCAATCAGATCACAGAGTTTGAGGAGAAGCCTGCCAATCCCAGCAGCAATCTGGCTTCGATGGGCATTTATATCTTTAACTGGAAGGTCCTTAAGGAAGCCTTGATCACTCTCTCCGAAGAGCCTGGCTGTGATTTCGGCAAGCATGTCATCCCTTATTGTTTCGGCGAAGGAAAGCGGATTTTCGCTTATGAATACAATGGATATTGGAAGGATGTGGGGACCCTTACCTCTTATTGGGAAGCCAACATGGAGTTGATTGATATCATTCCCGTATTTAATCTCTATGAAGAATACTGGAAGATATATACAAAAAGCGATATACTTCCGCCGCAGTATATCTCGGCAGATTCCACCATCGAGCGCAGCATTATCGGAGAGGGAACCAGCGTGTACGGCAGCGTGTACAATTCAGTGATCGGCTCCGGCGTCACCATCGGCAAGGGGGCCGTGGTCAGCAATTCCATTATCATGCAGGATGTGGTGATCGGAGAGGGCAGTGTGATCGAAAAGGCGATCATTGCCGACAAGACTGAGGTGGGCACCGGCGTGAGAATGGGCGTAGGCGAATACGCGCCCAGCAAGCTGGACCCCAAGGTCTACAATTCTGATCTGGTGACGGTGGGCGAGAAGTCCTATATTCCTGACGGTGTGACAATCGGCAAGAATACGGCCATTTCCGGTGTCACGGAAAAAGATGATTATCCGGATGGAAATCTGGCCAGCGGTGAATACGTGATAAAGGCAGGTGGGGTACTGTGAGAGCAATAGGAATTATATTAGCAGGCGGCAACAACAAAAAAATGGGTGTGCTTTCCCAGAAGAGAGCTATCTCGGCCCTGCCCGTGGCAGGAAGCTATCGGGCCATCGATTTTTCTCTGAGTAATATGACTAACTCCCAGGTGAAAAAGGTGGCTGTGATTACACAGTACAATTCCCTTTCCCTGAGCGAGCACTTGAGCTCCTCCAAATGGTGGAATTTCGGCCGCAAGCAGGGAGGACTCTATATCTATACACCCAGCATCACCCCTACCAATGCCAACTGGTATCGGGGCACGGCGGATTCCATCTATCAGAATATCAAGTATCTGAAGGACAGCCATGAGCCCTATGTGGTAATCGCCAGCGGCGATGGCGTGTATAAGCTGGATTACGGTGAGGTGCTGGAGTATCACATCGCCAAGAAGGCAGATATCACTATGGTGTGCAAGAGACTGCCCGAGAATGAAAACCTGTGCCGTTTCGGCCTGGTGAAGCTGTCCGATGACAACAGGGTAGTCGATATCGACGAGAAGCCCATGGTGGCCACTTCCAACATCGTCAACTGCGGCATCTATGTGATTCGCCGCCGCCTGCTGATCGAGCTTTTGGAGCAGTGCGCGGATGAAGACCGCTATGATTTTGTGCGTGACATTCTGGTGCGCTATAAAAATGTAAAGAAGATTTATGCGTATCCGCTGACCACGTACTGGGGAAATATCAGCAACATTCCGGCTTACTATAAGGTGAACATGGATTTCCTGGATGCCAGAGTGCGCGATTATTTCTTTCATCAGTATCCTGATGTGTATTCCAAGGTGGACGATAACCCGCCGGCCAAGTACAATCCGGGCAGCCATGTGCGCAACAGCCTGGTGTCCAGCGGCTGCATCATCAATGGTACGATTGAGAATTCGATTTTGTTTAAGCAGGCGTATATCGGCAACAACTGTGTGATCCGCAATTCCATCATTCTCAATGATGTGTATATCGGAGACAACACGGTAATCGAAAACTGTATCGTCGAAAGTCATGACACGATCAAAGCAAACATGACTTATGTCGGCAGCCCTGACGATATCCGGGTAGTTGTAGAAAAAAATATAAGATACGACTTCTGAGACAGGATAAAAGTACGGGGGTGTTAGCATGCAGATTACGGATGTAAGAGTAAGAAAAGTCGCCAAAGAGGGGAAGATGAAGGCAATCGTGTCCATTACGCTGGACAATGAATTCGTCGTCCATGATATCAAAGTGATCGAAGGGGAGAAAGGCGTTTTTATCGCCATGCCCAGCCGCAAGGCTACGGACGGGGAATATCGGGATATTGCGCATCCGATCAACTCAGAAACTCGTGACAGAATCCAAAGGATTATTCTTTCCAAATACGAATCTGCTGCTTCGGAAGACGAAGCCCAGGAGGCATTAAACGGCTGAGCCACAGGCAGCGATACAAACCGGCGAAATATGACCCGAGTTGGTCATTAAGGCAAAAAGAAAAGAGAGCAGACGTCAAAATCGATTTTGCGTCTGCTCTCTTTCTGACGGGAGACTTATTCTTCGGCCAGGTCTTTTAGGACAGCTTGAGCGGTGAGGCGTCCGAAAGTCACGCCTACGGCTACGGGATCGTTGCCCAAAAGCTTATTGTCCGTCACCTCGCCGGCTGCATAAAGACCAGGGATGACATTGCCGTTGGTATCCAGTACATGGCCGTCCAAATCGATACTCAGACCGCCTCTGGTATGATGAACACCGGGAATCACGGGAACGGCATAGTAGGGGGCCTCGTCCAGACGAGAGCGCATATCGGTGCGTCCAAATTCGTCTTCGCCACTGTCATAGCCGGCCTGATAGTCGGCGATGGTCTGCGAGAGAACGTCAGGATCTATACCGATCGATTCGGCCAACTGGGGAATGGTGTCGGCGCTGATGGCATAATCGGGATTGCAGGCCAGAGAGTTGGCATCCATAATGGCCCATGCCTTGCCGTCGGCTTTTTCTACTTCTGCATATGCCACATCAGAGTAATTAGCCATTTCGTCGGTAAAGCGTTCTCCCTCATAGGTGACCAGAATGCCGCCCTCATAGCGCACACCGCTGACGGAGACGGCGACACCATTGCGGTCATACAGGGTCGGATTGAAGGTAAATTCGGTCATATTGCTGGTGGCGGCACCGATGGCCTCTGCCATCAGAATACCGTCGCCTGTAGTGGCGGAGGTGTTGGAGGTAGGAGCGTCCACCCAGTCGGGCGCGTACTCGGCGATCATCTCCTTATTGGCGGCAAAGCCGCCGGAGGCGATAATCACAGCGTCAGCCATGATATTGTAGGTCCCGTCGGGACCTTCCACCGTCACGCCGGTAACTCTGCCGTCCTCTGTGATCAGAGCCGTAGCCGGTGACTGCAGGCGAATATCTACGCCCATCTCTTCGTTGGCGGTGGTCAGTTTGGATACCATCTGATTGGGAAGCTTTCTGCCCTCTTCGTCCACGGAATAAATCTCGCGTCCGGTAACGCTGGTGACCTGGATACCCAGAGTGTCCACCACCCATTCAGCGGTAGGGCCGGAATTCTCAACGAAGAGGCGAGCAAAATCCGGATCTACGCCGGGTGTCTCCATGACAAAGTTATACTGATCCTCCTCGGTATAGGTGACGCCGAACTCTTCCTGCATATGAGTGCTGTTAGCGGCAAAGAAGCCGGCCTGGGCTGTGTTGCCGCCGGTCATCAGCTGCTTCTCCAGGAGGATCACTTCCTTACCGCCTTCTCTGGCAAAGTAGGCGGCCGTCAGTCCGGCGCCGCCGGCTCCGATAACCACCACATCTGTCTCTTCATCAGGAAGCTGGGCGGATTCGCTGCCGCTCTCTGCCGCCGCTGTAGTCTCTTGCGCCTGTGTGCCCTCAGCGGCAGCAGTCTGTGAAGACTGTGTGTCAGCTGGGGTGGTGCCTGCCTGCTGGCTGCTGCATCCGGTGAACAGGCACAGAGTCAGGACAAGGCTTACGATAGATAGCCATTTCTTTTTCATTGACTTTTCTCTTCCTTCCTTTTCCTTTTGTTTTTCGCAGTGACTGCAATCAAACTGTAAAAAGTATTGTAAGACCTATTTAATTAAAAAGCTACTGTGTCAAATTAAAATCTTGTCATATTTTTTGTTTTCTTGTACAATAAAAATATCGTTTATCTATATTTTTATCCAAGACCAGACCCATTCATGGGGAGAAGAAGAGGTACTCATTTGTGCCAAAATACAAATATGACACAGAGAGGAATGAAGATGACACAATCTCTTATGGAGCTGCTGCTCGCAGGAGCAGAGCTTAAGACCCTGATTGACAAGGCGGAGGATGTTTTGGGCAATCCTCTTGCTTTTATCGATCGGAATCAAAACGAGCCGTTATTGTCCAAGGGATATCCGCAGGATGACATAGAGGACAAGATTTATCGCCGACGCAATATTTCCTCAGCAGAATATGAGAAGGATACGGGGTATGTAACAGCTTTGTCTCTGACCGGGCGGCCGCATATCATTGCCTGGCCCAATATCCGGCGCAAAAGGATGATCTGCGGGAGCCTGGTGGGCGGAAGGCATCTGGGCGGCATTCGCCTGCCGGATGTGGGGCGGCCGCTGGAGGAACTTGATTCGGAAATAGTGGTGGAAGTGGCCAGGATTTTGGGGCTTGCCATGGTGTTAAATGGATATCCGGCCGGCACAGAACTCAGCGATGGCCAAAGCCTCCTGTTTAATATTCTGAATCAGAGGATTAATCCGCCTTTTCTGGCCAATCGAATGCTTTATCCTCTGTTTCCGGAGGGGAGCACTTACTGTATGCTCTGGTATATCGCTGACACCTGCGAATTTATGCTGCCGGATGTGCAGCCCTGCTGTTATGCTCCGGTGGAGAATGGATTTGCCGCTCTTACCGATTATGCTGCTCTGATGAAAAATCGCGAGTTTTTGGATCGTGAATTCTGTTCTCAGAAAATACTGGTCGGATGCAGCGATGCCTTTACTTCGGTTCAGGATATCTACGAAAACTTTCGGCTGGCCCAGTCCGCCTGCCGCTATGCCTTGTCCGTAGGGCAGAAGGAGGGCCTGGCGCTGTTTAATGACTACCGGCTTCAGCATATGCTGGCATCAGTCTCCCAGCTGCCGGATGCCTCCCGTTATATCCATGAATCCATTGGCCGGCTGCGCGACTATGACAAGGAGAAAGGGACGGAATATCTGGCGACCCTTCGCGCCTATCTGGACTGCAATCAAAACCTCAGCCGTGCAGGAGAAAGACTCTGCGTACACAAGAATACGGTTTTCTATCGCCTGGGGCGTCTGAAGACGGATTTTGGACTGGATCTGCAGGATACCAGGACATTGGTCTCTTTGTACTGCTCTCTGTGGCTGGAAGATATATTGTAGGGAAGGAGAATGAGACAGGACAGGATAAAATTTGGACGTTTACATTTTCCTGAAATCCTGCTATGATTTAATCGAGTTTCGACATCTGCATTGCCGCGAACAGCATTGCCTGTGATCGTGGATTAATATGAATCAAAAGATAAAATAAAAAAACAAGGCTATTCCGCACACATCTCTGACAGGGGGGAATTTCGGGACAGCCTCGTTTCGTCGTGTAAAAAATTATTTGACATGTTGCTTTTCGATGATTACGATTGAATACGCCAAAGGTGAAGGAGAGAAAAACAGATGTATCTGATAGCAGGATTGGGCAATCCGGGAAAAGAATATGAGAACACCCGTCATAACGCGGGCTTTATGGTGATCGACCGGCTGGCGGATATGCTGGGCTGCGAGGTGACGGGAAGAAAATTCCGGGGTTTTGTGGGGGACGGCCGCATTGGCGCAGAGAAGGTGGTGCTGTTAAAGCCTCAGACCTATATGAATCTAAGCGGAGAAAGCGTTCGCGCTGCGGCAGATTTCTATAAGGCGGAGCCGGACCATGTGATTGTCATCTATGACGATATCAGCCTGGATGTGGGCAGCGTCCGGGTGCGGGCAAAGGGGAGTGCCGGAGGGCATAACGGCATGAAGAGCATTATCGCCTGCCTGGGAACACAGGATTATCCGCGGGTGCGGGTGGGGATCGGCGACAAGCCGCCCAGGATGGACTTGGCTGACTATGTGCTCAGCCACTTTACCAGACAGGAGGAGGAGCTTTTGCAGGAGGCGGTCCGCAATGCGGCGGACGCCGTGGTCATGCTGATTGAACAGGGGCCGCAGGCAGCGATGAATCATTATAATAAGATAAAGAAGCAGGAAAAAGAGGAGGAAGGAAGCGGCAGATGAAACGGATGTTTCTGGGGCCTTTGGGCGAGCTGGTGGAGTATGATGAGCTGCGCCGGGAGATGCAAAAGGGGCGCGGACCGGTGCAGGCCGGGGGATGCCTGGAGTCAGAGAAGGCCCACCTGATCGCAGCTCTATCGGAAGAAGCGGGGGCAAAGTGCCATTTGATTGTCACCTACAGTGATCAGAGAGCCAGAGAACTTCAGGAGGATATCGCTTTTTTCGGGGACAATGTATGCCTCTACCCGGCTAAGGACATGCTTTTTTATGCGGCGGACGTTCAGGGCAGCGTCACGGCCCGCGCCAGGCTGTCAGTGGTTCGCCGCCTGGCCGACGGCGGCCGTCCGCTCACTGTGGTGACGACTATCGATGGGCTGATGGATCATCTGAAGCCCATGGAGAAGCTGGTGAGGAGTGCGCTGACCCTGCGGCCGGGCGAGGAGAAGAACCTGGACGAACTGGCTCAGACTCTGGTGGAATTGGGATATGAGAGGGAGGGGCAGGTGGAAAATCCCGGTCAGTTTTCCCTTCGCGGAGGAATAGCGGATATTTGGCCGCTGACCGAGGAGCTGCCTGTCCGACTGGAATTCTTCGGGGATGAGATAGATTCCCTGCGGTCTTTCGATGCAGCCAGTCAGCGATCTGTGGAAAACCTGGAAGAGGTGGTGGTCTATCCGGCCTCGGACAGTATTACAGCTCTGGACGGTACAGTCTCTTTTCTCGATTATTTTCCGCCGGAAGAGACGGACATCTATCTGGACGAGCCGGCCAGGCTGGAGGAGAAAGCCCGGGTCACGGAAAAGGAGTTTCGGGAGAGCATGGTCAACCGGCTGGAGAAGGGGACCAGCGCATGGGATGACGACCAGGTGATGGATCTCTTTCCCACGGAGGCGATTTTTGCTGCTCTGGAGAGGGGACGGACTCTGTGCCTGACTACTCTGGATCAGCCGGTGCGTCAGCTGAGCGTGCGGCGCAGCTTTTCTTTTCAGGTCAGAGGGGCAGGCTCCTACCAAAATAGTTTTGAAACATTGCTTTCTGATCTGCAGGCCTATAAGAAAAATGGCTATAGAGTTATTCTTCTGTGCGCCTCCCGCACCAGAGCTTCCCGTCTGGCGGGAGATCTGAGAGAGTACGATCTGCGGGCTTATTATCGGGACGATGCGGAGGACCGGCCGGCAGCCCCCGGAGAGATCTGTGTGACCTACGGAAGCCTGCACAAAGGCTTTGAATATCCCATGATTCGCTTCGTCGTGCTGACGGAGGGAGATCTCTTTGGCCGTGTCAGAAAGAAAAAAAAGAAAAAGAGCCGCTATGAAGGGCAGAGCATTCAGAGCTTTGCCGAGCTTTCGCCGGGGGATTATGTGGTCCATGAAAATCACGGCCTGGGCATATATCGGGGCATAGAAAAAGTGGAGGTAGACCACATTGTCAAGGACTATATCAAGATCGAATACGGCGACGGGGGAAATCTGTATCTGCCGGTGACGCAGCTTTCCCTGGTGCAGAAATATGCGGGCTCTGAGGGAAAGAAGCCGAAACTCAACCGCCTGGGCGGTGATCAGTGGAAGAAGACCAAGAGCCGGGTAAAGAGCGCAGTGAAGGAGATCGCGGCTGATCTGGTAAAGCTCTATGCGGCGAGACAGCAGACAGAGGGCTTTTGCTATAGTCCGGACACAGTGTGGCAGAAGGAATTCGAGGAGATGTTTCCCTATGAGGAGACAGACGATCAGCTGGCAGCCATTGAGGCGGTGAAGAAGGATATGGAGAGCCGCAAGATCATGGACCGCCTGATCTGCGGTGATGTAGGCTACGGCAAGACGGAGGTGGCACTGAGGGCGGCCTTCAAGGCAGTGCAGGACGGCAAGCAGGTGGTCTATCTGGTGCCCACGACGATTCTGGCCCAACAGCATTACAATACCTTTTGCCAGCGCATGGGCAGCTATCCGGTGCGGGTGGAGCTGATGAGCCGGTTTCGCAGTCCGGCGCAGCAGAAACAGGTGCTGGCTGATCTGAAAAAAGGGCTGGTGGATATCGTGATCGGTACGCACCGAGTGCTGTCCAAAGACATGGAGTTTAAGGATCTGGGGCTTTTGATCATCGATGAAGAGCAGCGCTTTGGGGTGGCCCACAAGGAGAAAATCAAGAAGCTCAAGGAGAGTGTGGATGTGCTGACGCTCTCGGCTACACCTATTCCCCGGACGCTGCATATGAGCCTTATCGGTATTCGAGACATGAGCGTCCTGGAGGAGCCGCCCATGGATCGGACGCCCATTCAGACTTATGTGATGGAGTATGACGAGGAGATGGTCCGCGAGGCCATCAGCAGGGAGCTGGCGCGGGGCGGGCAGATCTATTATGTCTATAACCGGGTGAAGGGAATTGACGAGCTGACGGCCCGGATTGCCGCCCTGGTTCCTGAAGCCAATGTGGCCTATGCCCACGGGCAGATGTCGGCCAGAGACATGGAGCGAATCATGGAGAGCTTTGTGGAGGGCGAAATTGACGTGCTGGTGTCGACGACCATCATCGAGACCGGCTTAGACATCTCCAATGTGAATACAATAATCATCCATGACGCCGATCGCTACGGCCTGTCTCAGCTCTATCAGCTCAGAGGGCGGGTGGGCAGGAGCAACCGGACGGCCTACGCATTTCTGATGTATCCCAGAGGCAGGATGCTTAAAGAGGACGCTGAAAAGAGGCTGGCAGCCATCAAGGAATTTACAGCTCTGGGCAGCGGGATCCGCATCGCCATGCGGGATCTGGAGCTGCGCGGAGCGGGAAATCTCCTGGGCGCAGAGCAGCATGGCCATATGGATGCGGTGGGCTATGATCTGTACTGCAAGCTTCTCGGTGAGGCGGTGCGGGTGGAAAAGGGAGAGGCGCCGGAAACGCTGGATTTCGAGACTACGGTGGACTTCGATATGGATGCCTATATTCCCGCCTATTATATCCGCAATGAGAATCAAAAGCTGGATGTCTATAAGAGGATCGCTGCGATTGAGAACGATGAGGAGCTTTCGGATATGCGCGACGAGCTTATGGATCGCTTCGGCGATCCGCCGGCGGCGGTGGAAAATCTGCTGAAGATCGCGGAGATCCGCGGAATGGCTCACCAGGCAGAGGCCATAAGCGTGGAGGGAAGCCGCACGCAGGTGAAGGTTACCATGTACAGTCAGGCCAGAGTGGAAACGGAAAAGATCCCGGCTCTGATTGCCGCCTATGGAGGCAGCCTCAAGGTGGCCGCGGGAGCCGAACCTGTATTTACTGTGATGCCCAGAGGCAGCGCTGTCTTTGACGCAGAAGAGCTTCTGGATGTGGTGAAAAAATTGTTAATCGAGATAAAAATGTTGCTAGAATAAAAGAAACGTACTATAATAGAAAAGATTCGGTGGAAGCCTTGCCCGTCCTGGGCGTGCGGCTTTTATCCCTGTACAATGAAAGTGGCGCGGCCACTGGATGGAGGAGATTGCAATGAAAAAAATTTTGAAGAGGCTGCTTACGGTTGCCTGTGTTTTTGCGCTGGCGTCGTCTGTGCTGGCGGGGTGTTCCGGAGCAGTGAACCCGGATGATTATGGCACTACAGTGGTGGCGACTCTGGGAGATGAACAGATTTACTTGGATGAAGCTAACTTTTATCTGCGGTCCGAGCAGTATTATTATGAAATGATGTACAGCTATATGTATGGCACCTCGGATATCTGGGATATGGAGGTATCCGCCGGTGTAACCATGGAGGACAGTCTGAAGGAAGCGGTCATGACGGTTCTGCGCCAGACCTATATTCTCTGCGATCACGCGGAGGAGATGGGCGTGTCCTTGAGCGATGAAGATGTGGCCAAGATCGAGGAGACGGCAGACAGCAACCTGTCTCAGACCGACGAGAATCTCCTCTCGGCCCTTAATCTGACCAGAGACCGGATGATCGAGATCTTGGAGAAAAATGCACTGGCCAACCGGGTATGGGAGGCTGTGGTAGCTGCCGCGGATACCGATATTTCCGATGAAGAGGCTCGCTGTGTTGGGGCTTCCTACGTGCTGGTATCTGACAGCACTTCTTCGGAAGAGGAGACGCAGGCCGACGGCGAGGAGACCACGGCGCCTTCGCCGAAGGCTGTTGCCCAGACGATCTATGATGATGTGAGAAACGGCAGCACTCTGTCCGAGGCTGCACAGAATCAGGGGCTGACGGCAGCCAGCGCGACGTATTACACCGGAGATACCTTTGACGAGGGCAGCCTTGGCGATCACGCCATGGCGATGTCCGAGGGAGACGTGGAGCTGTTTCATATTGACGGCAGCGGCTGGTATGTGATGTATCTGGATGCGGAGATGGACGAGGATGCCACGGAGTCCCAGAGACAGACCATGATCAGCGAGGCGCAGAATGCCGTCTTTGAGGAGACCTACAGCCAGTGGCAGACGGATTCGGCGGAGTTTTCGGTAAATGATGATATCTGGAATGCTCTGACCATGGATACGCTGTATGTGGTGGAGACTGCGGCAGAGACCACGGCTGCTGAGACAGAGAGCGGAACTGCTGCTGAGACAGAGAGTGGAACTGCTGCTGAGACGGAGAGCGAAACTGCCACCGAGACGGAGAGCGGCGCTGAGACTACCGCTGCCGCGGAGTGATAAATGGCCCTGATCGAAAACACATAAAAATAAAAGCATATATAAATGACGTGAAAACAGCAAGGTTCCCGGAAGATATAAAAAAGGTTCGGGATGAAAAGGGAAACAGGTGGAATGCCTGTGCGAACCCGTCGCTGTAAAAGGGGAGCGGACCGCCTGCCAGTCACTGGGCAACCGGGAAGACGGCGGCCGGCAATGATCCTTGAGCCAGAAGACCTGCCTGCTGTTTGGAGATACAATACCACGGGTAATTGGCGATTGTATTGCGAGAGGCAGGCGGCCTGCGATTGGCAGCTTGTCTTTTCGCTGCAATACAAAACAGCCTTTCTCGTGTAGAGCGCACTGGAAAGGCTGTTTTACTATTTTATTATCACGCAAGACTCCCGGTTATGAGGGAGCAGAAGGAGGAAAAATGGAAGACAAGAGAAAGAAGAAGGGTTTGCTGGCTGTGCTGGTGCTGATCGTCGCTGTCGTGGCGGCGGCAGGGATTTATATGGCGACCAGACCGGCCGCCAGCGAGGGCGACAAGAGCATTGTGGTCGAGGTGGTGCATAAGGACGGTGAATCCAAAGAGTTTACCTACGATACCGATGCAGAATATCTGAGGGACGTGCTGGAACCGGCAGGATTGATTGCCGGCAGTGAGTCGGAGTACGGAATGTTCGTGGAGACTGTGGATGGATATACGGCGGATTCCTCCAATGAGGAATGGTGGTGCTTTACCAAGGATGGAGAACAGCTGAACACCGGAGTAGATACAACGCTGGTATCCGATGGGGATCACTTTGAAATTACGCTGACGGTGGGATACGGCTATTGATCTGATCGAGGCGAAAGGATTGCTGATTCGGTGAAATCAGGGAAAAAAGAGGGATAAACGATGAAGGCGAGAGAACTGGCGGTCATGGCACTGCTGGGTGCCATACTGCATGTAAGCCAGGTGGCAATGGCTTTTTTGCCCAATATTGAACCGGTATCCATACTGGTGCTGGTATACACACTGACATTCGGACGCAGGGCGCTGACGGCAATCTATGCCTACGTTCTGCTGCAGGGAGTGACCTATGGCTTTGGTCTGTGGTGGTTTATGTATCTCTATGTCTGGGCGGTGCTCTATCTGGTGGTTCGCCTGCTCAGAAAAAATGATTCTGTTCTCGTGTGGGCCGTGGTGAACGCATTGTTCGGGCTGGCTTTTGGTGCGCTGTGCTCCCTGCCTTATCTGCTGGCCGGAGGCATAGGGACGGCGCTGGCCTGGTGGACGTCCGGCCTGATGTTCGATATTCTGCACTGCGCAGGCAATTTTGCCATGACGTTAGCGCTCTACCGCCCGCTGATGAAGGTGCTGAAGTATCTGAGGGCAAAGGTTCTCTGCGATATGTAGAAGGGAGCGCAGGCGGAAGGGAATATATGCTCCCTATCGGCACCGGTCCTGATACTCGGAGGGGCTCATGCCTACCAGTTTTTTAAAGGTGCTGCCAAAATAAGCCACATCCCGATACCCCACCATCTCTGCCACCTCATAGACCTTGCGGCGGCAGTCCCGCAGAAGATTCATGGCCATGTGAATGCGGTATTGGGTGAGATAGTTGATGATCGTATAGTTGGTTTCCTTTTTGAAGACGTGACTGAGATGACTTTCGCTGACGCCTAAATGCCTGGCAATGGGCGTGATGCTGATATCCTGATCCTGATAGTGCTCCGAGATATAGTTCATTGCCTGCAGCACATATTTGCTTTTGTCACCTTTGGGAAGAGGGAGCAGATCTCCTGGAGTGAGCGAGGTCTGCTCCTGCTCCCGCTGGCGTATGCGGTCGATGGCTGCGGCCAGCTCTTGATCGCGGAAAGGCTTCAGCAGATAGTCCACGGCTCCCAGCTGCAGGGCAGTGCGGGCGTACTCAAAATCGTTGTAGGCGGTCAGCAGGATGACATAGGCCCGGCAGCCCTGAGCGCGAAGTTCGCGGACCATCTGCAGACCGTCCATTTTGGGCATTCTCACGTCGGTGATAATCAGATTGGGATTGTACCGCTTCACTGCGGCCAGCCCTTCTTCCCCGTTAGAAGCTTCGCCAGCCACGATGCAGCCCATGGAGGCCCAGTTTACTCCCAGCACAATTCCCTTCCTCACGACAGATTCGTCGTCCACTACCAGTACTTTAAGCATTTTCGTCTCTCCTCCTCTGTATTGGCAGCCGCAGCGTGACACAGCAGCCTTCTCCTTGCTGTGAACGGATGGACAGGCCGTAGGGCTCGCCAAAGTGCAGCCGAATAATACTGTTTACATTGAATAATCCCAGATGGGAGCCCTGATCGGAGGGCTTCTTTTTTGATCGCCGGCTCAGATCCGCCAGCTGTTTTTGGGAAATGCCGCAGCCGTTATCGGAGACGGACAGGAACAGATCGTCTCCTTTTTGCTCCGCCCACAGTTTGATGTAGCCGTCGTTCCTGTCGGCAACGCCGTGGATGATGGCATTCTCCACCAGAGGCTGCAGAGCCATTTTGGGGATCAGACAGCTCTGGAACTCTTCCGGAATGTCGATTTCACAGGTGAAGCGGTCCTCAAAACGAATGGATTGGATGGCCAGGTAGCGGTCGATGAGCTCCAGCTCCTGTTCTACGGTGATGATCTCATCCCCGGAGATGCCGGCCCGCAGAATGATGGCCAGGTCGGAGGCCAGCTCTGCGATCTGCGGCACGTGATGGGCAACGCCCAGCCATTTCATGGTGTCCAGAGTGTTGTATAGAAAATGGGGGTTGAGCTGGGCCTGCAGCATCCTCAGCTGAGTGTCATTGAGCTCTTTCTGCCTGGACACAGACCGGGTCAGATTTGCCTGATACTCTTCAGCCATGTGATTGAAGCTGTCGGCCAGACGACCCAGTTCATCCTGCCTTTCTGTGTCCAGATGGACGTCAAAGTTCCCCTTTTTGACCTCGCCCATGGCTTCGTCCAACTGACGGATGGGACGGAAAAGATGGCGGCTCAGAAGCCAGGCACACCACAGACATAAAAGCAGGCATAAAAGGCCCATCAACAGGCTGACGCCGTAGATGGTGTGCATCACCGTGGAGGTAAAAGTCATCGGCTGCTGAAGAATCAGCGAAAAGCCGGTCTCCTGGTGGGGGGAGGCATAATAATAGTAGTCGCCGCCAGCGCCGGTCAGTGCTTCGCCGGCGAGAAGCTGACTGCGCAGACTTTCCACTACAGTTTCTGTCTGGGCTGGCTGAGAGTGGTAGATCGGCTGCCAGAAAGGATCCATCAGGATGATATCGCTGGCAGCGCTGTAGAGCTCCCGAAACAGGTAATCAAAATTGTCGGGGGTAATGGATATCACCACATAGCCCAAAACACTGGCATCGTAGCTGCGGACAGCCCGGGCGGCCATCAGGGCCACATTGCCCTCCCCGGAGCGAAAGACCAGCTCCTGAGAATGGGAAGCAGCGTAAAGAATGCCCCAGTTGGTATAGAGAGCTCCTGTAGGGACAGTGGCGTCTGTGGTGTACAGGCAGGAGCCTTCACTGTCGCAGATGTCGAAGCGGGCATATTCCCGCAGTTCGTCAGTGACACGAAACAGGAGCTGATACAGAACGCGGGAATCGGCATTATTTTGGCGGAGAGCGCTGCGCACGGCAGTGCTTTCGCACAGCTCGTCAGACATCTCATCAAAGGAGAGGCAGAGCTTGTCCAGAGCGCTGTCCAGTGCGGCAAGCTGATCGCGGGCTTCCCTGGCCAGGCTCATCTCGCTTCGCACTACCTGCATCTGCATCATCAGTACATTGCAGAACAGCAGGGGTAAAAGAGTAACCAGCAGAACGGTCAGGAAAATTCGATTGCGGAAAGAGCGGCGAATCCAGGTTTTCACGGGTTTTCCTCCTCCCAGATCTTCTGCCAGATGCGCAGAGTTTCTTCCTGCCTGCCGGCTGACAGGGCGATGTCGTAAGAAAACTGGACGAAGTCGTCGGAGTAATCGCTGAAAAGACGATCAGAAGAATTGTTTCCCTGCCATGTATCTTGCGATGTCTCGTCCGTGCCCAGGCTCTCGCGCAGAGAACCGTCCAGGACAGAGCGGCGCAGGCAGGCGGTTTCGATATAGGTCTGGACATCCTGACTCAGGAGAAAATCGATAAAAAGGCGGGCATTTTCCTCATGGGCACAGTCCTTTAGGATGGCTGCGCCGTCGGCGATGGCACAGGTCCCCTCGACAGGGTAAACCACAGCAATATCGTAACCGGCATCCATAGCCCGCAGAGCGTCGTCTTCGCCCACCATACCGATATAACAGTTTCCGTTGGCCACTTCGCGGATCACATCGCTGGAATGGGAGAGCAGCTGGCCGTCCAGATTGGCGGCGAAGGACCGCAGAAGTTCTGTATCATCACCAGGAAGAATCTGCAGCAGAGAAGCAAGGACGGTATAGCTGGTGCCGGAGATGGCGGGGTCGGCAAAGGCAATGCGTCCTTTCCAGGCGGCATCCAGCAGGCTGTCAAAACCGGAGGGAGGATGGATCCGCGCCAGCTTTGGATTGTATACCAGGACCAGAGGAACCACGGAAAATGGAGTGAGGCAGTCTTCTTCGGGAAGATAGGAAGGGGCTGCCGCGTTCAACAGAGGACTTCTATAGGAGGAAAAAAGACCACGGTGGGCCTCCAGACTGTCCAGACCGCCTCCCAGTATAATATCCCAGGAGGAATCACCTGCATCGGAAATTTTCTGCAGAAGCTCCAGGCTGCCGCCGGTATCTACCGTGACCCATATGCCTGTCCTTGCCTCGAACTCCCGGACGATAGGCTCATAGACAGCTGACGGGATGGAGGTGCAGATCGAAAGGCGCTGGTTTTCATCCGGCTCCTGGAGATAGTCCGTCGTGTCCTGCCGGGGTGTGCAGGCGGAAAAAAAGGCAATCAAACAGAAAAATGACAGCAGAATTGCCTCTGCTTTTCTGTATTTCTGCCGTATTCTGTGCGTTAGCCTTTTCATCTGTATATCTCGCCCCCACCCTGCGCCGGCTCTGTTTATACCGGGTTTATTTCCTATTATTATACCTAATCTTATTTCAAAGTACAAATGAATTTCACATTGCAGCCGAAAAATGCTCTGCATCAAGAATTATTGACGGAAGCACGGGGAGGGAGAGATGAAAATATATGGCGAAATGCACATAAAACAAGGTTGACAGAATACATTTATAGACATTCTCAACAGAATATCCTTAATTATTGCAGTTTTGCCCTGTTCTCATGGAAGGAAGATTTCTTTAAAATATATACATAGGTACCCATTGTCTTTCAAGAAAAGGAGAAAAGGATATGAAAAAGGTTCTTGCACTACTGCTGGCCCTTGCCATGGTGCTTTCTCTGGCTGGCTGCTCCGGCGGCGGCGATGAGACGGCGGCAGGCGGAGGCGCTACATCCGGCGCAGGCGGCGCCGAGGAGACTTCCGGCGAGGACGCCGAGGAGGTCAAGGATTATTCCGATTATACCATCCGCATCTATTCAAATTCCAATTCCACAGAGAGAGCTACCTGGCTGATCAATGAGGCCCGGGATGCCGGTTTTACCATCTCTATGGATGATAACAGCGTTATTTCCGGCGATACAGCCGCTATTCAGGCTGCCAATGAGAACAAAGACGGCGACCTGATTTTCGGTCTCAATGAGACCCGCTGGAGCCAGCTGGTAAACGGTGTCTATGAGAATCTCTCCCTGATTGATTGGACGCCCTCCTGGGCTGAGGAAGTGGGCGAATACGCTTATCCCGGCTATGCCTACGGTCTGGTCATCCAGAATATCCTGATGCTCTACCGCACCGACGAGTACGGCACAAATGGTGAGGAGCTTCACTTTGAGCACTGGGCCGACATTGTGGACTGCGGATATACCTGGTATCGTCAGGGCAAAGTGGGCGGCACCACCAATTCCAATATCAACTCTTCCATGCTGTACTCCTTTGTTGATCCCGATTCCCCTGCGGGCGGCATCTCCGTAGACGGCTGGAAGACGCTGTGGCAGTACTGCCAGAACGGTGTGTTCACCGGAGACGACTACGGCTTCGATGCATTGAATCGCGGTGATGTTCAGGTATCCACGTTCTACTCCTCTTCCCTGTACGGCAATATCGATGCCGCTGCCGAGAGCTCTGAGCATCCTCTGTTAGGCACCCTGGAGCCGGAGAACTGGGATCTGGTGCAGATCGATGATGGAACCTACTATATAGCAGAGTATATCGGCATTCTGGATAAGGAAGGCCGTACCGAGGAGCAGACAGAAGCGGTCAAGGCATTTGCTGAATGGTTTGGCTCCGCGGATGTTCAGGCTGCCTGGGGCGAAGAGTTTGACTCCTATCCCTGCAATCAGGCTGCTGCCGAGATCCTCTATCCCGACGGAGTGCCTTCGATCTACACGCTGCCGAACTTCGCGCTGACCGAGATCGAGGGAACAGGCATGACCTATGCGGAATACGTTGCCGAGCACTCCAGCGAGTGGACTAACATTATGACCAACCTGGGCTTCTACTGGGCCGACATGAACAGCCCGAATCCTGAGCCCGACTGGGATAACCTTGACTGGGCTACACTGACGCAGGCCGCATCCTGACGAGAACGGCCGGTAAGCTGAAAGATAAGTATTGAATGTGGCGGGCCGGATTTCCGGCTCGCCACGTCTTGTCGCCGACGGAAATGCTCTGGCGGACGCAATAATGCCCGGAGGGGCGGAGACACTGGAATAGAAAAGGAGTTGTCACGTATGATCAGGCTCAACGACATCGTAGTAAAATTCGGGGATTTTACGGCCCTGCACAATATCAATGTACATATAAAAGAAGGGGAATTTTTTACGTTCCTGGGCCCCTCCGGCTGCGGGAAGACCACGACGTTGCGCACGCTGACCGGCTTCATCGAGCCGGCCCACGGCACGGTGGTGGTGGCAGGCAAGGATATCACCCATGTCCCTATTGAGGAGAGGAACATCGGCATGGTTTTTCAGAGCTATGCCTTGTTTCCGACCATGACAGTATATGACAATATCGCTTTCGGGCTGAAGGTAAAAAAGATGAAAAAGGCGGCCATCGATCAGAAAGTAAGAGAGATCGCCCACAAGGTGGATCTGACCGAGGATCAGTTAAAAAAGGCTGTCTCCCAGCTGTCCGGCGGCCAGCAGCAGCGCGTGGCCATCGCCCGTGCTCTGGTCACCGATCCGTCGATTATCTGCATGGATGAACCCCTTTCCAATCTGGATGCCAAGCTTCGTGTGCAGCTGCGCAATGAGCTGAAGAAAATGCAGGAGGATTTCGGCATCACCACCATCTACGTGACCCACGACCAGGAGGAGGCGCTGACCCTGTCTGACCGGATCGCTGTATTCAACAAAGGCGTGATCGAACAGGTAGGAACGCCCAATGAGGTGTACAATCATTCCGCTACGGAGTTTGTCTGCAACTTTATCGGTGACATCAACCGTCTGTCCACGGAGATCGTGGATGAGATGAACCGAAAGGGAGCCGAGATAAATCGGGGCGACCATAACTATATCCGCCTGGAGCGGATTCATGTCAACGTCCCGCCGAAGGACGGAGACATGTGCTTCAAGGGTACGGTGCAGAAACGGGAGTATTACGGCCTGTATATCAAATATTATATTGATCTGGGCCCTCAGGTCATCAAAGTGATCGAGAAAAACGACGGAATCAATATCTATGAATCGGGGCAGTCCGTGGTGGCAGTGATGAATCCCAGAGATGTCATGGCCTATCCCGACAGCGGCGAGGAGGTGGATTCATGAACGGAACGAAATCCAAACGGCTGAATCCGGAGATTGTCGTCCGGATGGTAGGCGTCGCCCTTTTTGCCTATCTGTTTTTTGGATTTATGCTGGTGCCCTGTCTAAACACGCTGACCAGCATTTTTACGACCAAGAATGCGGCGGGAGAGACCGATCCCCTGGCGGTTATCCGCTTTTTCTTTGCCGGAAATATGGGCCGCTATGTGCTCAATTCCCTGAAGCTGGCCATATGTCTGGTGGTGACGGTCAATATTGTCGGCGTCTCCATCGTCCTTTTGACGGAGTATTTTGATATCAAAGGAGCTCGAATCCTGCGGCTGGGTTATATGACCACCATGATCTACAGCGGCGTGGCCCTGGTCACAGGCTATCTGTTCCTCTATGACAGTGACGGCATTCTGACCACCATGCTGGCCAATGCCTTCCCGAATATGAACCGCAACTGGTTTTCGGGATTCAATGCGGTGCTGTTTACCATGACCTTTGCCTGTACCAGCAACCATGCATTGTTTCTGCGAAATGCCATCCGAAGCATCGATTACAACACAGTGGAAGCGGCTCGCAATATGGGGGCCAGGCCGTTTAAGGTGCTGCTGAAGGTAGTCTTCCCTACCCTTCTGCCTACGATGTTTTCTTTGACGGTTATGACTTTTATCACCGGCCTGTGCGCTATGTCGGCTCCCACCCTTCTGGGATACGATTCCATCAACCCGGAGATCGTCCGTCTGGCCGGTTCGTCTACGGCAGACGAGGCTTTCCCGCAGGCCAGAGCGGCTCTTCTTTCTATTATCCTGGCCATGTTTACTATCGTACTTCTGACGGTGCTGTCGGCCTATGAGAGGAAAGGACATTATCTGTCCGTTTCCAAGACAAAAGCGAGACTGCAGAAGCAGAAGATCACGAATCCTGTGGCCAATGTGCTCGCCCATATTTACGCCTACATTCTCTTTGTCATCTACATGATTCCCGTGGTGATGATTGTGATTTTCTCCTTCCAGACCTACGGGGCGATCCGGATGAAGAAGCTGGATCTGAGCAACTGGACGCTGATCAATTTCTTTGGCACGCAGGATTATGAGTACCTCACGTCCAGAGGCACTTATCGGCTGAGGGAAGGAGCCATATCGGGACTCTTCTCCAACGATGCCACCTTAGGCGGCATCAAGCTCAGCTTTATCATGTCGGCTATAGCGGCGCTCTTGGCCTGCCTCATTGTGGTGGTGGCCTGCAACTATATCTTTAAGAACCGCAAGAAAAAGAGAAGTACAATACTGGAATACTGTCTTCTCTTTCCCTGGCTGCTGCCCACGATTCTGATCTGCTACTCCTACCGCACATTTTTCAACAGCGATGCGGTGTGGTATGTGGGCAACCAGAATCTCTATTATGCCGAGAATGTGCGATTTTTGATTATTATGGCCTACACGGTGACGAAGCTGCCCTTCTCTTTGCGCATGATCAAGGCATCTTTCTACGCCATAGACGAGGAGTTGGAAGACGCCGCAAAAAACCTGGGGGCCAGCGGGCTGCGCACCTTCCTGAAGGTAAAGCTGCCCATAATTCTGCCCAGCGTCATGGCTGTTTTCGCCCTGAACTTCAACGCCCTCTTTACGGAATATGACATGTCGGCCACCTTTGCCAGCTCCTACGGAACCACATATGCCATGGTGATTCAGAGCATGTGTGAGGAGGAGGGCATGTACGGCTACAATGTCAATGCCTCGGGCCGGCGCTGTGCATCCACAGTCTTTATCATGGTTGTATCCGGCATCATCCTGTACCTGGTCTATGGAGTGGGCGGCCGTGATCTGGGCGATCGGCTGGAGCTGCGGGATAAGAGAAAGAAGAGAAGAGAGAAGCTGATGGCGCACTTTAAGAGGCGTCCCAAGCCCGAGGCTCAGATGGCGGTCAAACAGGAAGCGAAGGGAGTGCAGGGCTGATGATCCGAAATATTGTCTTTGATATGGGCCAGGTACTGATCCGTTTTACCCCCGTGGAATTTATCCGCCGTCTGGGGATCGAAGGGGAGGATGCCAAACTTCTGCTCCGGGAGGTCTTTGGCCAGGTGGAGTGGGTCCAGTTTGATCGGGGGACTCTGGATGAGGAGGGGACGGCGGCTGCGGTCTGCAGGCGGCTGCCTGACCATCTGCATGAGGCGGCGAAGGAGCTGATTTGCCATTGGTGGAGGCGCCCGCTGATTCCTGTGGAGGGCATGGAGGAGCTGATGGCAGAACTCAAAGGACTGGGCTTCCATCTGTACCTGCTCAGCAACGCAAATCGCCGCCTGCGGGAATATCTTCCCCGGATACCGGGCAGTCGATATCTGGATGGTATCGTTGTCTCGGCAGAAGAGCTGTTGTTAAAGCCACAGGCGGAGATCTATCGTGTGCTGTATGACCGCTATGACCTAAATCCGGAGGAGTGCTATTTTATCGACGATTCTCCTCTCAATGTGGAGGGAGCCCTCTGCACAGGAATGCGGGGGAGCGTATTTGACGGAGATGTGGCCAGACTGCGCCGGGAGCTCGGTGCAGCTGGCATTCCGGTGGGAAGGTAATGGGGAGGGAATATGATTAAATTCGGAACCGGGGGCTGGAGAGCCATCATCGGAGATGATTTTACCAGAGAAAATATCTGTATACTGGCCAAAGCCATGGCGGAGAAGATGAAGGCGGAGGGCGTGGATGACCAGGGGATTGTCATCGGCTATGATCGGCGTTTCCTGTCCAAGGAAACGGTGATGTGGGCCTGCGAGGTTTTGACGGCGGAGGGGATTGTCTGCCACTTTGTCAACCGTTCGGTACCTACGCCGTTGATTATGTTTTACGTGATGAAACACGATTATCCCTATGGGATGATGGTTACGGCCAGCCACAATCCGGCCCTGTATAATGGCATCAAGGTTTTTACCGCCGGAGGTCGGGACGCTGATGAGACGCAGACGGCGGATATCGAAAGGTATATCGCTGCAGTAAAGCCTGGGGATATTCACAAAATAGAATACCCTCAGGCGGTAGAGCTGGGACTGGTCCATGAGTTCTATCCGATGAACGAATATATAGATGATATTATGGAAAAAGTCGACATGGAGGCTATCAAGAATGCCCATCTGCGGATCGCTCTGGACCCCATGTACGGTGTCAGCGAGACGGCCCTGGGCACAATCCTGATCTCCGGACGCTGCGATCTTACGGTGATTCATCGGGAGCATGACACACTTTTCGGAGGCAGGATGCCTGCTCCGTCGGAGGACACATTGGGAATGCTCAAGACTTCCGTGCTGGACCGTCATCTGGATCTGGGCATTGCCACCGACGGCGATGCGGACCGCCTGGGGGTCATCGATGATACCGGCCGGTATCTGCACCCCAATGATATCCTGGTGCTTCTGTACTATTATCTGCTGAAATACCGAAAATGGAAGGGGCCTGTGGTGCGCAATATCGCCACCACTCATCGGCTGGATCGTCTGGCTGCAGCTTTTGGAGAGACCTGCTATGAGGTGCCAGTAGGATTTAAGTATATCTCGGCCAAAATGCAGGAGACAGGAGCAATCCTGGGAGGAGAATCCTCCGGCGGTCTGACGGTGGCCGGTCATATTAATGGTAAAGATGGAGTATATGCGGCCGCACTGCTGATCGAAATGCTGGCGGTGACGGGAAAACGTCTGTCTGAGCTGATGAATGTGGTGACGGCGGAGTGCGGACAGAGTTATATGGAAGAGTATTCCTGCCATTTCACCAAGCAGGTAAAAGAGAAACTGATGCACCGCCTTTTTGAGGAGAAGGAGCTGCCGGACATGGCACCCTATGAGGTGGATCACGTGTCCTACCTGGATGGCTGTAAGGTGTATTTCAAGAATGGCGGCTGGATTATCGCCCGGTTTTCCGGGACAGAGCCCCTGCTTCGCATCTTCTGCGAGATGCCGCTGCGGGAGGAGGCCGTCAGCATGTGTGCCCGCTGGATGCGCCATTTCGGTATAGATGGCTGAATTAACTGCTGAACTAACTGAATTAACCAGTCAAATTAATCAGCCGGCTGTGACATCCTGTTGTCTGCAGCCGGCTGTGCTGCAGCCGGTTTCCTCTTGTCTTGACAAAAAATGCAGTCTGACTGATAATGGGAGGGAAGACGAGTAAGGACAGCTGCAGCGGAGAAAATGCAAGAGGCTGCGAATGACAGGAGGTGCGGGCATTGAGACAGTGTATGGATGCGGATAATCTTCACCGCAGATTAAAGAAAATCATTGGTCAGGTGCAGGCCATCGATCGAATGGTGGATGAGGATGTGCCCTGTGAGGATATTTTGGCGCAGATCAATGCGGCTAAATCGGCTCTGCATTCGGTGGGGCGCGTAGTCCTGGAAGGACATATCAATCACTGCGTGCGGGATGGGATCGAGCATGGCGATGCGGAACAAACGATTGCCAGCTTCACGAAGGCAGTGGAGCGGTTTGCCAATATGGTATGACGCTAACGGCCGGTAAGTCTCTTTAAGTTTATGGGGGCTTATCGGCCGCCGGCGGTTATAATCAAAAACATTTAAGCGTAAAAAAAGAGCGTAATATGCAGAGATTTGCTGGACAAAATGTCTTTTATGTGTTACCATATTGGTACGATATCGGATGCGGATCATCGCCGGCGTGGATATGACCCAGAGAACTTTCTTTTGAAGTGGGAAAGAAACAAAAGGAGCAAAGTTGTAGAAGCACCCCAAAAGGAGGAGGGCAGGCCATGGTTGATCATGTTCAGCTCATTTTAGACGAAATTGGAAAGGTAAACGCCAATGTGCTGATTCTGGGGGACAGAATGGCAGGCGTGGAAAAACGTCTGAGTGCTGTAGATCAGCGCTTGGATGGCGTGGAGAAACATTTGACTGTGGTGGATGAACGTCTGGACAGAATGGGAAAGCGTCTTGACGGTACAGAGGATTCAGTAAAAGGGCTTAATAAGCGGCTGAGCGATGTTCAGATCACACTTGATGAAGTTACTAACCGGAACATCACCATAATTGCGGAAGGTCATCTGGATTTAACGCGAAAGCTGGATGAAGCGCTGCGGGTGGAAAATGAGAAGGAGATTATGCGAATCCGTTTGAACCTGCTTGCAGATGACGTGAGAAAGCTTAAGGAGAGAAATGGGGAACCTGCATAGGTTTGGCATATAATGATATCAGGGGCAAAAGGTCAAAATACCTTTTGATCCCAACATCATAATTTAGAAAATCATAAAATAAAACGCACCTTGTGAAGGAGACAAGAGCCTTCTGAAAACATAAGGTGCGTTTTTATTTATTTCATTTTTGCTTTAAGAAGGAAGTCCTGGATTATTCTGATATTGGCTTTATAGGATATACATACCATTCGCTGCCCCTAGGTTCAAAGCCCAGGGAGGAAATACATCCTTGACAGACTTATACCCATATGGGTATAATAAAGCTATACCCGTATGGGTATAAAAAGCCTTTATTTTGTTCTAATGCATGAAGATATGAGGCAAAAATGAGAGGAGAGAAAAGGATGAAAAAGCTGGAGCAGCTGTTGGAATGGGGAGGAACTAAGCGCGATGTGGCCTTCCTGGCCGTGTCGGCCGCTGCCCTGCTGGGAAGCATTTTTCATTTTTCGCCGCTGCCCTTTGATCTGGCCTGGGTTGCCATAGTGCTGTGCGGAGTGCCTATTATTTTGGAGGCGGTGATTGGACTGGTGACTGCCTTTGATATCAAGGCAGATGTACTGGTATCCATTGCCCTTGTGGCGTCTGTGATTATCGGGGAGGATTTTGCAGCGGGAGAAGTGGCTTTTATCATGCAGCTGGGAGGACTTCTCGAGGAGCTGACTGTGCAGAAAGCCAGAGCAGGAATTGAAAAGCTGGTGCATTTGACACCGAGAAATGCCCGTCGTATATCGGCAGGAAAGGAAGAGATCATACCGGCGGAGTCGGTCGCACTGGGAGATATGCTGCGGGTGCTGCCGGGGGAGACGATTCCTGTGGACGGACATATCTGCGCAGGAAATACATCGGTGGACCAGTCTGTGATGACAGGAGAATCCTTGCCGGTGGATAAGGCGGAGGGAGACGAGGTGATGAGCGGAACAGTAAACCGCTTTGGTTCCTTTGACATGGTGGCCGACAGGGTGGGGGAAGATAGTTCGCTGCAGAGGATGGTGCGTCTGGTACAGTCGGCTGACGCCGGCAAGGCGAGAATTGTCAGCTTTGCCGATCGCTTTGCCACCTGGGTTGTCGTGATTGCATTGGCGGCGGCGGTAATTACCGGATTGGTCACGGGGGATTACATACGGGCGGTGACGATTCTTGTGGTATTCTGTCCCTGCGCTTTGGTGTTGGCCACGCCTACGGCTATTATGGCTGCCATTGGGAACGCGACCCGATACGGCTTTTTGGTCCGCGAAGGTGATGCCCTGGAGCGTTTGGCTGCTGTCAGTCATATCACTTTTGACAAGACCGGGACATTGACTTATGGAAGGCCGGGTGTTAAAACGGTGCGCAGCTTTATACAGGGAGTGGCCGAAGATAAGCTGTACTGGTATGCGGCCTGTGCAGAAAAAAGATCAGAACATCCGCTGGGAAAAGCGATAGTGCGCTGCTATGAGGAAGCACTGGGACAGGCGGGTGGTCAGAGCGAATTTCGGATGATTCCGGGGCGCGGCATAGGGGCTGTAGTGGAAGGAAGCAGAGTTCTGGCGGGAAATGTAGAGCTGCTTTGGGACAATGGAATCGAGACGAAAGAAAGTCAGCTTCGGGAGGCAGACAGCCTGCTGGATGAGGGATGTACGGTGATCTGGATAGCGCTGGATGACAGATTGGCCGGTTTTATCGCACTGGAGGACACGGTGAGAGAAACGGCTGCCAGGACTGTAAGTGAGATCAAGGCCATGGGCGTTACGCCGGTCCTTTTGACCGGTGATTATGAAAATGCCGCCCGATACATCGCCGGAGAACTGAGGATCGATCAATATCGGGCTGGATGTCTGCCGGAGGATAAGCTGCATTTTATCGACGAGGTTCAGGAAAAAGGCCAAAAAGTCTGCATGATGGGAGACGGTATCAACGATGCACCTGCCCTCAAGAAGGCATATGTGGGAATTGCCATGGGCGGTGTCGGGAGCGATATTGCTGTGGATGCAGCAGACATTGTTCTGGTCAACGATGAGATTCGTCGTCTGCCTCATCTATTGAGATTGTCCAGACGAATGATGACGACTATCCGCTGCAATCTCACCTTTTCCATGACGCTGAATGTCATTGCCATTATTCTGGCGATTGCGAATGTACTGAATCCGGTGTCGGGTGCGCTGGTGCACAATGCCGGCTCGGTGCTGGTTATTGTCAATTCCGCCTTTTTGCTGCGGTGGAAGAGCTGAAGAAAGATATTCTGCTCACAGATGTGCAGGTCAAAAAGGGGTCAAAAATCTTAATTAGACAAAAAATGGAATAGAATTAGCGAAAAATACACCAATTTTGACATAACGTTATTGACATGCGGCGAAAGATATGCTAGATTATAGATAAATAAAAGTGCAGTTCTATTCCGGTTTTTGACTGATTTGTACAAATACATAAAGTTAGAGACGAGAAGGCATAGAAATAAGAGCTCTGGTATTTAACTGGTGCTTATTTCTATGCCTTTTTTGCGTATGCAAAAAACGTAGAAGCTGAATCGTGAATGGCAAAGGAGGAGAAGATGAACAAAGTAAAGCAAAGCGCGAAAGAAGCGCTTGCACGTGTGAAGACGGGAGAAGTTATATTAGTCGGCGGTTTTGGGCTGGTAGGCAGTCCGCTGACACTTATCGAGGAACTGACAAAGGCAGACATTGAAGAGCTGACGATCGTCAGCAATAACATAGGCGAGAGTGGAAAAGGGCTGGGAAAATTATTGCTGCAGGGAAAAATAAAAAAGGCGATAGGCTCTTATTTTACCAGCAACAGGGATGTGGGGGCGGCTTATGCAGAAGGAAAACTGGAGCTGGAACTGGTGCCGCAGGGAACGCTTGCAGAACGTCTGCGGGCAGGGGGAGCCGGCATTCCGGCTTTTTATACGGCTACATCCTGCGGCACAGATCTGGGGAGAGGGAAAGAGGTACGCCAGATTGATGGAAAAGAATATGTGTTGGAGCGGCAGCTAAGAGGAAATGTGGCGCTGATTCGCGCGTATAAGGCCGATACATTAGGAAACCTTATATATTATAAAACAGCCCGCAATTTCAACCCGGTGATGGCGCAGGCGGCGGATTATGTGGTGGCGGAGGTGGATGAGATTGTTGAGCCGGGAGAGCTGAAACCGGACGAAATCGTAACTCCGCATCTGTATGTAGATGCAATCGTAAAGGCGGAGATTATTTTGACAAAGGAAGGGGTGGAACATATTCATGGCTGATGTGAAAGGAATGATTGCTAAGCGGGCGGCTCAGGAGCTGAAGGGCCCTTTGATTGTGAATCTCGGGATCGGTATACCGACGTTAATTCCGGATTATCTGAATGACACGGAAGTATATCTCCACACAGAAAATGGAATGCTGGGAGTTGGCCCTTATGATGAGAGCAATGTCGACCCGAATATAACCAATTCAGGAAAGGCCTTTGTCACAGAAGAGATTGGCGCCTCCTATTTTGACAGCGCCGAATCCTTTGCCATGATTCGGGGAGGACATGTGGATGTTGCCGTTCTGGGTATCCTGCAGATCGACGAACATGGGCAAATTGCCAATTGGGCCGTTCCGGGAAAGGATATTATTGGGGTAGGCGGAGCGATGGATTTGCTCGAGGGGGCAAAGAAGGTCATTTGTACCATGATGCACACGACGAAGACCGGTGGGATAAAATTGGTAAAGAAATGTTCATATCCCATTACATCTACGCGCAAAGTGGATATGCTGATCACTAATCTGGCCGTGTTTAAATTTGAAGAAGGAGAAATGCGTCTGGTCGAATTGATGCCCGGAGCAACAATTGAAGAGGTAGAAAGAAAAACGGAAGCCACCTTCGTGAACTGCATTGGCAAGGAAAATAGAGAGGAGGCGTAACATGGGAAGACAGTGGGAAGAGGCTGTGATCGTGGATGGAGTCAGAACAGCGGTGGGAAAACTGCTTGGCACCTTGAAGGATCAGACGCCTGATTATCTTGCCGCTGCGGTTATCCGTGAATTGATCGGCAGATCAAGGCTGGCAGCCGGGGAAGTGGATGAAGTCATTTTTGGTCAGGCCAAGCAGACAGCAGACTGCTCTAACGTGGCGAGAGTAGCTGCTTTGCGGGCAGGAATTCCGCAGGAAGTTCCGGGATATACTGTGCACCGCCAATGCGGCTCTGGCGTACAGGCAGTAAACAGTGCGGCAATGCAGATCCAGACGGGAAATGCCAAAGCTATTATTGCCGGAGGCGTGGAGTCGATGAGTACGGCACCTTATTATGTGAATGGCATTAGGAGCGGAACAAAAGCTGGCAATTTGGTGTTGAAAGATCCCAATACGGAGAGCCAGCCGGGCTCGCAGCCGGTAGAAATGTACGGGGATCTCCGCATGGGAGCGACTGCCGAGAATATTGCCGAAAGGTATGAGATAACAAGACAGGAACAGGATTTGTATGCACTGCAGTCCCAGCAGCGCGCCGCCAGAGCAGTGAAGGAAGGGAAATTCCATGAGGAAATCGTACCTTATGAAATAAAGCAAAAAAAACAGACCATTATATTTGAACAGGATGAGCATTTGAGAGAAACCAGCATGGAGGCACTGGGAAAACTGACTCCTGCCTTTAAAAAAGGAGGAACAGTAACAGCAGGAAATTCCAGCGGAAGAAATGATGGGGCGGCGGCATTGCTGATTATGGCGGAAAGCCTGGCAAAGGAGAAGGGGTACAAGGAGGCATTTCGTATCGTTTCCTTTGCAAGTGTGGGAGTGGATCCCCGTTTTATGGGACTCGGCCCTGTCCCGGCGACCAAGAAAGCATTAGAAAGGGCACAGCTTACCCTGGATCAGATTGATGTGATGGAACTAAACGAAGCGTTTGCAGCACAGGCATTGGCCTTTTACCGGGAATTCAAACTGGATTATCGCGATCCCCGGATTAATCCAAATGGAGGGGCGATCGCCATGGGACATCCGATCGGAGCGACCGGTGCTGTTCTGATGACTAAGCTGATACATGAAATGAGGAGAAAGGAGGGGCGATATGGGCTGGTGACGTTATGTATTGCGGGTGGAATGGGAATAGCGGTAATTATTGAGAGAAGAAATTTGTAGCACAAGAAGAATCAAAAAAGAGAAGCAGTATATTTAAAGAGTCATAGAGGCCTGTCTTAAAATCTCATAGACAGGCAGGGTGACTCCCCGGAAAATATTAAGGACAAGGGAGGTATATCTGGTGAAGATGGATACGATTATAGTGACTGCGTATGCAAAAGCACCGCAGAACACGGGCTACTATGAAACGAATAAATATGTGGGAGTGGTGCTGGAGATCGATAAAAAAACAGAGGTTATTGTAGATGCTTCCATCACTTTTATGACAGAGACGGCAATCAATTATTTCAAGAGGCTTGTCATTGGAACCAATATGGCTGTGGGAATTCCGCAGCTGCTTGAAGATGTGCGGAGCCAGTATTTTGCCCCGTCGACCCAATCACTGATTACGGCGCTAAAGACTGCTCATCAGCGCTATTGCGACATCAGAAGCAAGAAGGATGGTCCGATCAAAATAAAAACCGAGAACTGAGCGAAGAACACAGGAGGAGCAAAAATGAGGTTGGATAAAATAAAGTGGGACGTAATTGACAGATTGACGCAAGAGTATGGAAGTGGAGCAAAGACGATTTTTTACGGAAGCCCCAGAATTTGTGACCTTGTCCACACTGTTGTGGCGACTGATGATGTGATTGTCCAGGAAAAATGGAATATTCCGGACAAAATTGTCGTTTCAACGGCTTTGACCGGTTCGTTTTTCCGCAAATGTGATAATCCTAATCAGCCGATTACGGTAGATGAAATCTATACGGCTGGAAAAGAGGTCTGCGAGGCGGGAGGACAGATCGTTCATATTCATGTGAGAAATGACGAGGGCTTTAATGTCATCGACATAGACAGATTTCAGGCTACCATTGGACGGCTGAAGAAAGAATATCCGGATCGTATGTTTGAATGCTGTATTGTTCCCCGCTATCCGGGCGATTGGGAAAAAATGCTGCAGATGCTGGATCTGGGGCTGACGGAAACAGTCACCGTAAACACGGTGGCAACTTACATCGGTGATATGCTGCAGACGAAAGGGCCGCAGGTAATGATAAAGAAAGCTGTGGCCATCCAGGAACACGGCTGTAAGCCCAGAATTGCCGTGTATTCGGATGGGGATATCGATAATGCGAATAGATATCTAATCAAAACGGGGATTATCGAAGGACCTGCGCACTGGGGAATTCTTCCCGCTATGCCCGGCTGCAGCCCGATGAATAATCCTGTGCAAATGGTGGAGGGTCTGCTGCACTTGCAGCAGAGGATCAAGGACATTGATCCGGATGCGGTGATTCAGGTCTGCGCGGCAGGAAGGGCCAGCAGCTATCTGGCAACACTTGCCGCACTGATGGGATTTAACGTGCGTATCGGTATGGAGGACACGACATACCGTTATCCGCATAAGGACGATGTGATTGAGAATAACGCGCAGCTTTTCCGCGAATTCCGCGATGTCTGCAAATTCCTGGGACGGGAGATTGCGACGCCGAATGAGTACAGAAAGATGATTGGCCTCCCGCTCAAATAAAAAACAATATTTTGCCATGGGATGGATTTTGACAGATAAGTAAAGAAAGGAGGGAGTGATGCGGTGAGCATCACGGAAGGCGATGGATGAAAACAAAAAAAGCTTGGAGGGGACAAATCAGGAAAAGAAATCTTCCCTGGGAACAGCTCAAAAAGTGGGAATAGGGGGATTTATTGCGCTGATCTTTGCCGTGATCTTTTTTTCGGGTCTTCTGTCGGATATGGGAAACTGGGCTTCTGCATTTGATTATTCCACGTTGACGGGAAATTTCGGAACGATGACCAGTGAAACGGCCACTTTTCGGGGGAATGGCGGCAATGGAGCCATGGATGGTTTCCTGTTTTCGATCACTTTGATGCCGGCTGTTATCCTTGCGTTAGGCATCATCAATATATTGGACAAGTTGGGAGCCCTGCGGGCGGCACAGCAGCTTCTCACGCCTTTGATGCGGCCGCTCATGGGAGTGCCGGGAGTCGGAGCTTTTATCTGTGTTACCGGTCTGCAGAGCTCGGATGCGGGAGCTATGATCATTAAAGAAGCGAGGGAGACCGGCATGCTGACGGAGAAGGAAAGATTCATCCTTGCCATGTGGCTGTTTTCCGCCAGCGGAATAATGGTAAATTATTTTGGTTCAGGAGCAGCGCTCTTTGATGCGCTGACCGTACCCATCATTGTCCCGCTGCTGGTGATTATCGCAGGAAAATTTATCGGGGCCAATATTGTACGCATTGTTCTGAATATTAAGTGCAAGGGGAGGGATATCAGTGGAGAGTAAGGCGGAGCAAAAAACCAATGTTTTGGATTGGTTTATCGAAGGTGCGAGAAAAGGCTGGGATATTTCCATCAAAAATATGATGCCCAACATTGTTATGGCCTTTACGATAGTACAGTTTATCAATGTGCTGGGAATCATGGATATCATTGGGACGATATTTTCCCCGATTATGGGAATATTCGGACTGCCGGGTGAGGCGATTACGGTACTGCTGAGTTCATGGCTGGCTATGGGATCTGGCGCCGGGGTCGCGGCAAGCTTATATGCCGGCGGCGTACTGACAATGCGGCATGTGACCATTCTGATGCCTGCGATATATCTGATGGGCGCTCAGCTGAATTACATGAGCAGATGTCTGGGAATTTCGAACTTGCCTAAGAAATACTGGAAATGGTGCTTGCTGGTCTGTATTCTGAATGCGATGATTGCTATGTGGATCATGAACCTTATTGCCTAAATAGAATGCAGAGTACAGATTAGATTACTTGTAATATCAGGAGGCAAAATTTTAGGAGGAGCCGGATGATTTCGGCTCCTCCATTATAATAATCTTCTGTCTCAGGCAACAGGTGCTGGCGGTTTCAGTTAAAATACACCAGATCTTCTTTGGGCGGCTGAGCGTCTTCCACGGAGGCGGCATACAATACGGGGCCTTCGTCCTGGTAGGCCTCGCAATACTGCCAGCGAAGTCTGGCGGTGACTGTCACCCACTGGCGGCTCTTGATTTCACTGGCGCGGTCATAGTAGCACAGAAAACCGATAAAAGCCACATCGTCAGCGCAGCAGGTCATGGCGTTGCGTCCGGGCAGAAAACTGCCCTTGGGGAAGGCTGGGGTGCGCAGGGTCCGCGCCTTGAAGCGGACGGTTTTGCCGTCGTAGCGGTCGGGATTGTCCAGGGCATCTACATACCAGATGCCAAAATCATCTTCGCTGATCTCGATAATCGGAGCATCTATGTCGTAGGGAAGCTCTTCTTCAAACTGGACCAGTTCGCCTTTCCCGTCCTCAAAGATCACTTCACCGGCCCGGTTGACCGCCCGAATGCTGCGCTTAAACATAGACAAAGGCATATCGGCGGTGCAGCGGTTAAAGACGATCATATCGGCCAGGGACACCATATCTACCACCAGAGACTTCATGTTGTTTAAGTACAGCTGGAAGGTGGAGGCGTCGAAAATGGAGATGATTTGATACAGCTCATAGCCTGCCGGCAGCTTCATCTCGGTCAAGGTGCCCATGCGCCACATGCCGTTGTATTCGATGATGACTCTGTCGGGCCGGTATTTTTTCTTCATTTCCCGCAGAAATTCAGGGGTTAGTTCATTTTCTGCATCCAGTGTGACCATGACGGTGTGAAGTTTGGCCAGCAGAGCGGGTTCATATTCCTCCTCGCCTTCCTCACAGACAACGAGAAGAGTTTTTTCTCCGTCGTTGAAATACTCCTGCTGCATAGTAAAACGGATAAACTCCGTCTTGCCGCCCTCCAGGAAACCGTTGATCAGATAGATGGGGATGCCTGTATTTTGCATATCAGCTTTTCCTTTCCCTATGGTTTAAGCCAGATGGAAAGCTTCTCTCAGGGCGTCTTCCTTGAGATCGGCTCCGATGACGCAGAGACGGCCGGTGTAATCCGGGCTGCCTTCGCGAATCTCGTACTCACCGGGTGTCAGATCGAAATACAGCCAGCTGCCCTCAGGAGTAGGCAGCATTCCTTTGGCCCGCAGGACAGTACCGTAGGCGGTGCCTTCCGAGAGTTCTTTGAGGATAGTCTCCAGCTCAGCTTTCTCATACTGATGAGGGGTCTCCACACCCCAGCTGGTAAAGACTTCATCGGCGTGATGATGGCCATGATGGTGATGGTGCTCATGGTCATGCTCGCAGCCGCATTCATCGTCATGGTGGTGATGATGCTCATGCTCGCAGCCGCACTCGTCGTCATGGTGGTGATGATGCTCATGCTCACAGCCGCACTCGTCGTCATGATGGTGATGCTCATGCTCATCGTCATGGCTCTCGTGCAGTTCCTTGAGAAGTTCGGCAGCCAGATCCTGATCCTGTTCCATAGCCTGGCGGATCTGAGCTCCGCTCAGCTGATCCCAGGGAGTAGTGATAATGGGGGCTTTCGGGTTATGCTCCCGCAGCATATCCACACAGGCCTGAAGCTTATCCTGGGAGAGCTTCTGCGTACGGCTCAGGATGATGGCACCGGCACTTTCTACCTGGTTGTTGAAAAACTCGCCGAAGTTCTTCATATAAAGTTTGCACTTGGTGGCATCCACCACGGTGACAAAGCTGTTTAGCTCCAGGGGGGCCTCCTCCTGCACGCCCTGGACGGCACGGATCACGTCGGAGAGTTTGCCTACGCCGGAGGGCTCGATCAGGATGCGGTCAGGGTGAAACTGGTCCAGCACCTTCTTTAAGGCCGCTCCGAAATCGCCTACCAAAGAGCAGCAGATGCAGCCGGAATTCATCTCGGTGATCTGGATACCGGCGTCCTTTAAGAAGCCGCCGTCGATACCGATTTCGCCGAATTCATTTTCAATAAGTACCAGCTTCTCACCGGTATAGGCCTCCGCGATCAGCTTTTTAATCAGAGTGGTTTTTCCTGCCC
Organism: uncultured Lachnospiraceae bacterium; assembly: GCA_944380185.1. GTDB lineage: Bacteria > Bacillota > Clostridia > Lachnospirales > Lachnospiraceae > RGIG7193. Next base: position 2,071 of record CALWGV010000040.1, on the reverse strand, counting down.
CCAGAAAACCGGAGACTATGTCAATTTTTGTCATGGTTCTTCCTCCTCGTCTGGAATAAAATGATGTCTATCACTGCGGCGCCCGTCCGCGTTCATCGGCGGCGGAGCCGAAACGGCTGATATGTGTGCTTTTGCGCGGAATTAATTATACAGCGGTTTTCCTGCGGGGTCAAGCGGGGTTGGATATAACTAACCTTGTGCATCACTTCACGGAATGATTTTTCCTTGACAATAATTCTTCGCCGTGGTAAAGTAGCACACAAAGAAACAGACATGACGCTGACGAGGAAGAGTAGCAGGAAGGCAGGAATCAGAGAATTGCCGGGCGGTGTGAGGCAGTCGAAGCATTCTGCGAAGATCCCCTCTGAGTCTCCGGACTGAACCGATCTTCGTAACGATCCCAGTAAGCCTGGACGGCTGATAGCCGTTACCCTATCCCATATTGTAAGATATGTGAGTGAGCGGTCGTTTTTAACGGCAATAAGAGTGGTACCGCAGAGGAATAGAAGCCCTTTGTCTCTTAAATGAGGCAGGGGCTTTTTTGTGTGATTCCCCTATCTGCTTATCTGCATCAGGGAAAAGGATGTCTGCGTCTTATTTTATCCAACGGAGGAAGAGAGTATGAAGGTATTGGAAAAGATCAGCGATTTTTTTGGGACGTATATGGCGGTGATTGTGCTTGCAGTGGCTGCGCTGGCCCTGTTTGCCCCGAACACCTGCCTGTGGGTGGAAACCTCCTGGGTCAATTATCTGCTGATGATCGTGATGTTCGGTATGGGTCTGACGCTGAAGCTGGAGGATTTCCGGCTGCTTTTTACCCGGCCTAAGGATATTATCATTGGCTGCATTTCTCAGTTCAGCATCATGCCGCTGCTGGCCTGGCTGCTGGGAAAGCTGTTTCAGCTGGATCCGGCGCTGCTTGCCGGCGTAGTTTTAGTGGGAACCTGCCCCGGCGGCACTTCCAGCAACGTAATTACTTATCTGTCTAACGGAGATGTGGCTCTTTCGGTGGGGATGACCAGCGTAAATACGCTGCTGGCCCCTTTCCTGACGCCGGCCATCACGTATCTGCTGCTGCGGACCACGGTGACGGTGGATATGGTCAGTATGTTTGTTTCCATTGTGCAGGTGGTGATTGTGCCCATTGGCCTGGGCTTTCTGATCAATAAACTGTTCGGCGGCTTTACCCAGAAGCTGGTGAAAATACTGCCCTGCATTTCTGTTATTGCGATCTGCCTGATTGTGGCATCCGTGGTGTCCCACAATGCGGATAAGATTATGTCCACCGGCTTCGTTGTCTTTGCCGTTGTAATTCTTCATAATCTGCTGGGCTATGCCGGCGGCTTTGCCGTGGGAAAGCTGCTGCACCTGAATGTGGCGAAGACAAAGGCTCTGTCCATCGAAGTAGGGATGCAGAATTCAGGCCTGGCGACCTCCCTGGCCGGCACGGCCTTTCCCGACCTGGCGATGGCCACGGTGCCGGGGGCTGTGTTCTCCGTGTGGCATAATATTTCCGGCGCAATCCTGGCCAATATTTACAGGCGCTGGTCCGATAAGGAGCAGAAGGCGGACTGAGCCTAACGGTTATCAGGATTGGAAAAGCTTCGGATCTTCGAAGGGAACCTGGCGCACCGCGTCAAGCTTCGGCTCGCCCTGGCCTCCGTTTACTTTGTAGTGGATGGCGAGGGCACCTGTATTCTCAATGTCAACGCCCTCTATGGTCCCCGTTCCATCGCTTTTGCCGATGCCATGGAGAGAACCGGCGAGATCTTCTCGATCTTTACTGCCGAGGGCTTTGAAAACGGCATCCAGTTCATTGAGGACAATGACCGGGTGGACAATGTGAATGTCTACAAGGCGGATATTCTGGAGAAGCTGGCTGAGATCACCGGCATGGATGCAGACACTCTGGTAGCTCAGGTGGAGGGTTACAACGAGATGTGTGCAAACGGCGTGGACGAGGATCTGGGCCAGACGACCCTGATCCCCATCGGAGACGGCCCTTACTATGCGGTCAGCATCAAGACCATCACCATGGGTACCATCGGCGGCCTGAAGACCAACGATGACA
>CALWGV010000039.1 GCA_944380185.1 uncultured Lachnospiraceae bacterium | reverse complement strand
ACTTAATGCAGGAGCTGCCGCCCTGGGCGGTGGCTCCTGTCCTCAATTTCAAATTGTAAACGTGAGAAAGGAGGATTGCAGATGAAGCAGGACGTTCTGCTGCAAATGACAGATATCTGCAAAAGCTGCCCCGGCGTCACGGCGCTGGACCATGTCTCACTGACCCTGCGTCCGGGGACTGTTCACGCCCTCATGGGAGAGAACGGCGCGGGAAAATCCACTCTGATGAAATGCCTCTTTGGCATTTACCGCAAGGATGAGGGGACCATCCTCCTGGAGGGTAAAGAGGTAAATTTCAAAAACAGTAAAGAAGCCATGGAGAACGGGGTATCCATGGTACATCAGGAGCTGAATCAGGCGCTCAAGCGAAACGTCATGGATAACCTGTGGCTGGGCCGCTATCCCAAGATGGCCGGCATCGTCATCAACGAGCGCAAAATGTACGAGGACACCACGAAGCTGTTCAAGGAACTGGACATCGATGTGGACCCCCGCGAAAAAATGGGCAACCTGCCGGTATCCAAACGGCAGATGGTAGAGATCGCCAAGGCTGTCTCCTACAATTCCAAGGTAATCGTATTCGACGAGCCCACCTCATCCCTCACAGAGGAGGAAGTGGATCACCTGTTCCGGATCATCAATATGCTCCGCGACCGGGGCTGCGGCATCATCTACATATCCCACAAGATGGCGGAGATCTTACGCATCTCCGATGATGTCACCGTTATGCGCGACGGTAAGTGGATCGCCACCCGTCCCGCCTCTGAGCTGGATACGGCTACCATCATCAAACTGATGGTGGGCCGCGAACTGAGCCAGCAATTTCCCCCCAAGACCAATCATCCCGGCGAGGTCTCCCTGGAAGTGGAGCATCTCACCGCTCAGTATTCTGCCCTCAAGGATGTAAGCTTTACCGCCCGCAAGGGCGAAATCCTCGGCATAGCCGGTCTGGACGGCAGCGGCCGGACGGAGCTTTTGGAAAATATCTTCGGCACAGCCACCAGGCACAATGGCACCATCAAGCTGGGCGGCAAAGTAGTTCCCAATAAGAACGCCAGGCAGTCCATCAAATCCGGTTTTGCTCTTCTTACCGAGGAGAGACGTGCCACCGGTATCTTCGGCATCCGCAATATCCGGGACAACACCGTCATCTCCAGTCTGGGCAAGCATCTGCACGCTCACCTGTGGCTGGATGAAAAGAGCATGACCAAGGATACGGATTGGGCCATCGCTTCAATGCAGATCAAGACCCCTTCCCAGGATACCAAGATCCGCTCTCTGTCCGGCGGCAATCAGCAGAAGGTTATTCTCGGGCGCTGGCTGCTGACGGATCCGAAGGTGCTTCTGCTAGACGAGCCGACCCGAGGCATCGACGTGGGTGCTAAATATGAAATCTATCAGCTGATCATCGATCTTGCCAACAAGGGCGCGACGATTCTCATGGTTTCCTCCGAAATGCCGGAGCTTCTGGGAATCTGCGACCGCATCCTGGTCATGAGCGGCGGCCGTCTGGCCGGCGAAGTGGACGCAAAGGCCACCAGCCAGGAAGAGATCATGACCTTAGCTGCGAAATATGTCTGATAGGGAGGGAACATCCAAATGAAAAATCCAATTTCAAGAAAGGTAGAATATTATAAGACCTTGGATGCCAAGGACAAGCGCAGCTTCTGGATCGACGGACTGCTGAACAACGCCATCTATATCATCCTGGTCATCTTTCTGATCTACACCGCCACGCAGAATTCCAGGCTGCTCTCCTGGGCTGCCCTGGCCAACCTGATTAACCTGGTGGCGGCCAACCTGCCCATGGCTCTAGGCATCGGCGGCTGTATCATCCTGACCGGTACCGACCTGTCCGCAGGCCGTATCGTGGGCCTGTCGGCAGGACTTTCCGCAGCCCTGCTACAAGGAGCCAGCGCTGCCAATAAATACTTCGAAGGTCTGGGCGAGCCCGGCCTGGCTATGGTGGTTCTGGTTCTGCTGGTCGCCATGGTCGTGGGCGGCATCGTGGGCCTGGCCAACGGCTTCTTCGTGGCCCGGTTCCAGCTGCATCCCTTCATCGTGACCCTGGCCACCCAGCTGATCGTCTACGGCGGCTGCCTGATTTTCTATAATTCCAACGGCAACAACGGCCAGCCCATCTCCGGTCTGTCCCAGGTTTTCCGTAGTTTCGTCACCGGCAGCATCCTGCCGCCGATTTTCGGGCAGACGATACCGAACTACGTGCTCTACGCCATTGTCGTGTTTATCCTAATGTGGTTTATCTGGAATAAGACCACCTTCGGCAAGAATATGTTCGCCGTGGGATCCAATCCCGAGGCAGCCAACGTATCCGGTGTAAATGTCTTTATGACTACTACTCTGGTACATACCCTGGCCGGCATCACCTACGGCTACGCCGGTTTCATCGAGGCGGCCCGTATCTCCTCCAACGTATCCAACACCGGACAGAACTATGAGTCCGACGCCATCGCAGCCTGCGTAATCGGCGGCGTGTCCTTCGTGGGAGGCACCGGCACCGTCGGCGGCGTGCTGTTGGGCGTGGTTCTGCTGCGTGTCATTTACGTATGCCTGACATATCTGGCCGTAGACCAGAACATGCAGTATATCATCAAGGGCGCCATCATCCTGCTGGCCTGCTCTATCGATATGCGCAAATATCTGGCCCGCAAGTAATCCAGCAAGCCGGCAGACAGGCAATCCACGCCGGCGCAGACATCTCTATTATGAGGCAAGATTAGCGAATGACTAACGATTCAAAACAGACGCGGCCGGAGGACAGACCCTCCGGCCGCCGGTACGGACTTTTCGGCGTCTCCGCCTATCCGCAAAAAAGCTCGCTGGATGAAAAGCAGCGCAGCAGCATGAGCCGGGCATTGAGCATTGTTATCGTTCTGATCGCCGCGGCTGTGATCCTGCTGATGCTTTTCAGCCAGAGCTCTCCGGGGCTGACCGTCACCTTTGACACCATGGGAGGCAGTGAAGTCTCCTCTCAGTCGATACCCTACGGCGGTACCATAGAACCGCCAGGCGAAACAGTCCGTCCGGGCTATGTGCTAGAGGGATGGAGCATCGCCCCCGAGGGGGAAGCCCTGTGGGATTTTGAACACGATACCGTCACCGACACCCTGACGCTCTACGCGGTCTGGTCACCCCAGTAGCGCAGACGAGCATTTCTTAATCACAGGAGGAGCCGCAGTCCGGCCGAGTATCCCCGAAAAGGGATGCTTTGCCGGACGGCGGCTCCTCTCATTAAACCCGCATTCTACTCCACATAAAACATGATTTTGGTAATATATTCACTCTCATCGCGGGTGGTAATATAATCATTGATGCAAAATTCATAGGAATCCGAGAGGATCCGAATTGCATTTTCTTCGCAGTAATCCAGGATTCTCTGATAAGAACGGCCGATGGACAGATAGTCCCCCTTATGAAAGGTACTGACGCTTTTTCCGGCGGGAAGCTCTTGGATGCCGCCGGCCTTTTCTCCCTCTTCCGTCAGCAGAAAGGCCCAGGCTGCCTCTGTACAGCGCCCCTGCCGCACTTTATCCAAGGGCACAATGACCCCGCTCTGAAAAAAGACCGGCAGCTGCTCTTCAAAGGCAAGGGCAAAGCATTTCTTTGTGGCTATGCTGATTTCCCGCAGGCTCCAGGGGCTTTCCACCTCCTGCGCCAGGATATACTGCGCCTTTACCTCTTCCACCGCCACCTGCTCGATCTGGCCTCTCCCTGTCCCAACGCTCTCGATCTGGTCGCAGCGGTGCTTAAGCCGGCTCTGAATCAGACGCAGCTGCTCCATCTGCCCCTCGATGGTCTCCATCTGCCGCCGCAGAATATCCAGACTGCTCTGCGTGTTATAGTGCTGCATATGCTCCCGAATCTCACTTAGAGAAAAGCCGGCCCTCTTCATGATCAAGATGGTATCCAGATAATCCAGCTGGCTGGCACTGTAATACCGATAGCCGTTGTCCGGATCTACATAGGCCGGCCGGAACAGACCGATCTTATCGTAGAAGATCAACGTCTGCTTGGATATATTCTGGTACCTCGACACCTCGCCGATGGAAAAAAGATTGTCCATATTTCCCCCTTGACATTATAGTTACTATATGCTTTATCATCATATCTGTATTACAGACAAAATACAAGGGGGAGTTTTCCTATGACCGATAAAAATTTAAAGCACAAAATCCGCTATGGGACCTGCCGGGCTGCCGCACGGATCACCGCCGGACTTTCTTTCAAAAAACTGGGACTTATTGTAATCGGAGCTGCCATATGTACCTTTGGCATCCACAACATCCACCAGCAGGCAGGCATCACCGAAGGCGGAATCATCGGCCTGATGCTTCTCGCCGAACACTGGCTGGGCTTTTCTCCTTCCGTTCTCACCACTGTGTTAGACATATCCTGCTATCTGCTGGCCTTCCGATATCTGGGCGGCCGTTTTATCAAAATCTCCGTTATCTCCACCCTCTGCGTCTCTCTGTTCTATGAATTCTGGGAGCTGTTTCCTCATATGCTTCCGGACCTGTCCTCCGCTCCTCTTCTGGCCGCCGCGATGGGAGGGCTCTTTGTGGGGACAGGCGTGGGCATCATCGTCCGCCAGGGCGGCTCCAGCGGAGGGGACGACGCGCTGGCTCTCACCATCTCCCATCTGTCCCACTGGCGTCTGTCCCGCTGTTACCTTTTTACAGATCTCACGGTACTGGCGCTGTCGCTGACCTACATCCCGGTCTCCCGCATTCTTTTTTCCATGGTGACCGTGACGATCTCCTCCTGGCTGATCGGCTATATTAAGGATTTCGGGCAGACAAAAAACCGGGCACCAGTCCGGCAGAAAGCCGAAACCGGTACCCGGTCCAATTAAAACTTACAGCGCAATCACCGCTCCGCCCACAGGACGGATCGACAGCACATGGCAGCGGTTCTCACCCAGAGCCGCCTCCACCTGACCGCGAAAAGCAGAAAGCATATCCAGAGGAACAAATGCCTGAATCGTACCGGCAAAACCGCCTCCATGGACGCGGACAGCCCCTCTGCCGCCCAGAGCGCGCTCTGCCACGGCCAGAGCTACAGCCACAGCCTGCTCTCTGACTGCCCCGGCCGGAGCGATATTCTGCAGCATGGTCCAGGAGGAAATTCCCGACTCACGCACCAGCGCCAGAAAAGCGTCAAAATCCCCTCTCTCCAGCGCATCGGCTTCCTCCACAGCTCTGCGGTCATCGGCATAAAAATGCAGGGCGCGCAGCACAGCCCGGTCGCCCGCCGCAGCCCGCAGTGCAGGAAGCTGCGCCATCACTTCTTCTTCGCTGACCTCCCGCAGCACATTCTTGCCGAAATAAGCGGCCACTGCCTTCATCTCCTCAGGAATCGCGGCATACTCCGCCGTCAGATCCGCATGGCTTGCTCCGGAATCAATGATGCACAGGGCATAGCCCTCCGCCTCCAGATCCACCTTTACCGGGCGAATCACCGAATTTGCCGGGTCCTCAAAGTCGATGGACACCGCACTGCCCACTGACGAGGCCATCTGATCCATCAGTCCGCTGGGCTTGCCAAAATAGACATTCTCCGCCACCTGAGCCATGCGGGCAATGGTGGGCGCATCCAGCTGGCCGCCGCAGAACAGGTGATTGACAATCACACCGATCAGCACTTCGCAGGCCGCCGATGAGGACAGACCGGAACCGGGCAGTACGTCAGAGGTGGCATAGGCGTCAAAACCGCCTACCCGATATCCCCTGGAGGCAGCCTCAGCCGCCATGCCCCGCACCAGCGAAGCTGTGGTCTCCTTTTCGTCCTCCCTGGGCTCCATTCCATCCAGAGACACCTCCACCATGGGCCATCCCTCCGACTGAAAGCGAATGACCCCCGTGCCATTGGGAATGGCGCAGGCCATGAAATCCAGATTCACGGCTGCCGCCAGCACATGGCCGTGCTGATGGTCCGTGTGATTGCCGCCGATCTCCGTGCGCCCCGGCGCAGAATACAGGGCTGCCGGAGCCGCGCCGGCGTCTCCAAAGGTCTGTACGAAGCCGTCCAGAACAGCCTGCGCTCTCTCCCTCGCCTGGTCTGCCGCCCGCCCCAGAGGAGCCAGCTTTTCATCCAAAGCTCCTTCCGCCAGAGCTGTCTTCATCTCAGAAACAGTTGCCATCTTCTCACCTCTTTCTCCTCACCTCTCCAGCCAGTACAGCTGACCGTCAGGCAAGGATTTTTCATAAGTAAAGTTTATCATATAAGAATGCCTATGACCAGTCACTTTCGGAAAAATATACCAATACGTGACGTCTCCCATCCTTATTTTTTCTTTTTCTTCTCGCTTCCGTTTTCCTCCCACTGCTCGCACAGTTCCACCACCTGACCGGTAAACTTCTTGATATCCTTGTTGGGACGTCCCTGACAGCTCTGAGCGATTCCCAGCAGACGGCGCACAGCATCCAGCAGACCGTTGAAGAGAGCCGCAGCCTTGGCGCCGCCGGAGGTGTACACGGTCTTCTCCCTGCGGATGCCGGCGGGCTCGTAGGTGAAGCAGCACTGGGCCAGATCAAATTCCGCCCCGCTGTAGGGGGCAGTCGCCCGATAGCCATATTCCTTAATCAGATACTGCGTGAAATCCGTACAAGAATCGTCGTCTCCATGATTGATAAATACCCAGTCCGGCTTTTTCTCAAATCCCTGCAGCCACTGCACCAGACCGTCTCTGTCGGCATGGCCGCTGACGCCGGGAAGCACCCGGATCTCCGCCTCCACGGCGATCTCTTCGTCAAAAAGTTTTACCTTCTTGACCCCATCACACAGAGAGCGCCCCAGAGTGCCCACAGACTGATAACCGACAAAAAGGATCGTGGACTCTTTCCGCCACAGATTGTGCTTCAGATGATGGCGAATGCGGCCCGCCTCGCACATACCGCTGGCAGACAAAATCACCTTGGGTTCCGGGTCAAAGTTGATGGCCTGGGAATCCTGCTGGGTCACGCTGATGCGCAGACCATCAAACCAGATCGGATTAATCCCATTGCGAATCAGATCTTTCATCTCACTGTCGAAATTCTCTGTGTCGCACTGCAGGAAAATCCGCGTGGCCTCGTTGGCCAGAGGACTGTCCACATAGACAGGGAAGCCGTCGTGACCATGAATCATCTTAGCTTCCTTGATCTGACGCAGAAAATAGAGCATCTCCTGTGTGCGCCCCACGGCAAAGGAGGGAATCACCACATTGCCGCCACGGTCAAACGTGCGCTGAATTACCTCGGCCAGGGCCTCCACATACTCCGGCCTGGGACCGTGGAGGCGGTTGCCGTAGGTAGACTCTAACACCACGTAGTCCGCCTCGCCCACAGGCGTGGGATCGTTGATAATGGGCTGATTGGTGTTGCCCACATCGCCGCTGAAAACAATTTTCTTCTGTACGCCGTCCTCCATCAGCCACAGCTCCACCGCCGCCGATCCCAGCAGGTGACCCATGTCATTGAAGCGGATAAATACTCCTTCCTCCACCTGCTTTTTCTCCTTGTAGCGGCAGGGGTGAAAAAGTTCCAATACCCCTTGTGCATCCCGCAGCGTATAGAGAGGCTCCACCTCAGGACGCCCTGCGCGGCGGGCCTTGCGGCTCTTCCACTCGGCGTCGGATTCCTGGATGTGAGCGCTGTCCTTGAGCATAATGTCGCACAGGCTGCAGGTAGCTTCGGTGGCGTACACCTTGCCCCGAAACCCGTTTTTGTACAGCAGCGGCAGATGCCCGGAATGATCAATGTGAGCATGGGTCAGAAACACACAGTCGATATCCGCCGGCTTCACCGGCAGTTCCACATTTTCAAAGGTGTTGATCCCCTGCTCCATGCCGCAGTCCACCAGCATTTTGCGGCTGCCGCACTCCACCAGGGTGCAGCTGCCGGTCACCTCATGCAAAGCCCCGATAAAAGTTACCTTCATTGACAATCCCTCCCTCATTTAGCTGTTATTTAGCTATTGCTGCTCATGCAGAATAGTTGTCCCGTCTTTATGACGCCAATATATCAGCTAAGGCTGCAAACTGCTCAAGCGCAAGAGCCTCCCCGCGGACAGAAGGAGAAAGACCCAGGGCCTCGATCGCTTTCTGAATCTCTTCCTTGGAGAAGGAGAGCTCAGGCGCATTGCAGAGACTGTTGGCCAGCGTCTTGCGCCTTTGATTAAAAGAAGCACGAATCAATCTGAACATAAGCCCGGTATCCCGGCAGGACACCACAGGCTCCTTGTGTCTCGTAAGGCGAATCACCGCCGACCCCACCCCCGGCCTGGGGATAAAGCAGTTGGGCGGCACATAGGCGGCAACGTAAGCCTCCGCGTAATACTGCACCGTCAGAGAAAGAGCTCCATAGTCTTTGGTGCCCGGGCCCGCCTGCATCCGGTCCGCCACTTCCTTCTGTACCATCACCGTAACGTTGTCCAGAGGGACCTGACGTTCAAACAGTCCCATAATAATCGGCGTCGTGATATAGTATGGCAGATTGGCCACCACCTTAATCGGTCTCCCGCCGTTTTTCTCCCGTGCCAGAGCAGCGATATCCACTTTGAGGATATCGTCGCAGATCACGTTCACGTTATCGTATTCTCTCAGCGTATCCTCCAGAATCGGAATCAGATTGCGGTCGATCTCCACCGCCGTCACCTCTCTGGCCGCTTCCGCCAGATACTGTGTCATGGTGCCGATACCAGGTCCGATCTCCAGCACAAAGTCCTCCTTCGTCACGCCGGCAGCCCTTATGATCTTTTCCAGCACCCGCGGATCGATCAGAAAATTCTGACCGAATTTCTTCTGAAAATGAAAGCCGTACTTCTGCAGGACGGCTATGGTCTCCTGAGGATTCCCCAGCTTTGCCAAATCTATTTCCTCCTGTTTTCCTCCTAGTAGTCCTTCCATTTCATGCGTCCATGCCATAAAAGCACAGGGCATTTTCCCAGGTGGCCTCGATAACCCTCTCCCTGCTCACTCCCTTTAACCGAGCCAGCTCTTCCACAACCAGGGGCAGATTGAGGGATGAATTGCGCTTCCCCCGGTTGGGCTCCGGCGCCAGATAGGGGCAGTCCGTCTCCAGCAGGATCCGGTCAAGAGGCGCGTAGGAGGCCACCTCCTTCAGTTTTTTTCCGTTTTTAAAAGTAATGACCCCGCCTATCCCCAGATAATGTCCTCGATTTAAATATTCGCGGGCCAGCTCCACTCCATAGGAGAAGCAGTGCAGATCGCAGGTCACTCCCTCTGCCTCACTCTTTATGATCTCCAGAGTATCCTGAGCCGCCTCCCGGGAATGGATCACCGCCGGCAGGCTCAGCTTCCTCGCCAGCTGCAGCTGCCGGACAAACCATTTTTTCTGGGTATCCTTCTCCTCCACATTCCAGTGATAGTCGAGGCCGATCTCTCCGATTGCCACGATTTTTTCTCCCTGAGCTCTCTGCTCAAGCCAGGCAAAGGTCTCCTCATCAAGCTCCCCCACCTCGTCGGGATGAACCCCCGCCGTCCCATAGACAAAAGGGTATCGGGCCGCCAGGCGCGCCGTGGAGCGGGTTGTCTCCAGGCTCGATGAGACATTGACGATTCTCTTTATTCCGGCAGATTCCATTTCGGCCAGAAGATCCTCCCGATCACAGTCAAAGGCCTCGTCATCGTAATGTGCATGGGTATCAAATATCCCCGGCTCCGCCGCCTGTATCGTCTCCTCTGTCATCATGCCTGTTCTCCTTCCTGTCGGCCTGCTTCTGCGGGTATTTTTGCCGCTTTTGCCTCGTTATCGGTGCTTATCTGTTGCTTTTATTATAAATAAAATCCTGCGGGATAGCAACGGGAATCTGTCATTGTCATGCATAAGGATATGCACGCAGCCGGCCAAAATTTCATCTGCAGACCGCGAAACGGCCAGTCGCTTTTAAACTTCTGCCCGTCATAGATATACGGCAGGGCAAAAAAATGCTATACTGACCGGGGAGGTGTCATTATGGGTAAACCTTGGCATAAGCTTTACTGTTTTTGCCGTCGCCGGGCGGCAGAATTTTGGCCTTTTATCATCCTGTTTATTTTGTTGGCTGTCGGAAGTCTGTGGGACTATCCCATATCCCTCCGCCTGTATGACCAAAACAATCCTTTCGGACTCTTCTTTGCCGCTTTCGGGGAATACCCGTCGGCTCTGGGTTTCTGCGCAGCGGGAACGCTGTTCTTTAAAAGCGGCCGGAGGCGGCCCTCCCTGTCCGGCGGTCTGCAGATCACAGCCGGTGTCTGTCTCATCGTCTTGGGCACCTGCCTGACATCTGCCCTTCCGGCACGATATCTGCCGATTCCCGCTTTTTTCTCTTATCTGATCGGAATCGTCGTCTCCGCGTCCACAATCTGCAGATTCGCACAGCTGTGCCGCAGTGCGGATCATTCTGCGGTTCTGCGGCTGGCTTTGGCCATACTGTCGATGCTTCTCCTCGACTATCTGATTGTAAATGCTCTAAAGCTTTTATGGGGGAGACCCCGGATGCGCCTGGTGGCCTCCGACAGCCGAGTGCCCTTTATGCCCTGGTGGAATCCCGATCCATCCCTGCGGGATCCTTTCGTGGTCTGCGGCACGGCTCTCGATGAATTCAAAAGTTTTCCCTCCGGTCACACGGCCAATGCCTCTGCTCTGATGCTGCTCAGCCTTCTTCCTCAGCTGCACCCCTCCCTAGCCTCCCGCCGGCACCTGCTTTTCACCGCCGGTTTCAGCTGGACAGCCCTGGTGGCTCTGTCACGCATTGTCACCGGAGCCCACTACCTGACCGATACCGTCATGGGATTCACCATCGGCCTTGCTGTTCTTTCTCTGGTCACCCTCCTGTTTTTCCCAGAAACCCCGGTTACAAAGCTCTGGACGCCGCCATCAAAATGTGTTATGCTGAAAAAAGCGAACTGATGTTTTGTTTTTGTCCTCTCGGCTGGCCGCGCAACTGCCAGTTGACAGATTTCCAACTGCCCTTGGTAGCTGGCAACCGGCTTTTCTGCTATGGTGGAGACACTTACGGCAGACGTAAACAACAACAAACAGCGCAGAGCGCAGGAGGAAAACACATGATATTGGCAGACAAAATCATTGATCTGAGAAAAAAGAACGGCTGGTCCCAGGAGGAGCTGGCCAGCCAGCTGGGAGTATCCAGACAGTCCGTATCCAAATGGGAGAGCGCCGCCTCCATTCCCGATCTGGATAAGATCATTCGTCTCAGCAAAATTTTCGGCGTCACCACCGACTATCTGCTGAAGGATTCCATCGAGCCGGAGGAGGAAATTGAGACAGATGAGGAGGATACCGACGGTGAACCTGTCCGCACGGTCTCCCTGGAGGAAGCGCATACTTACTTAAACACCATGCGCGTCACGGCGGGCAAGATCGCCCTGGGCGTATCTCTGTGCATCCTGTCCCCCACCGTCCTGATCCTTCTGGGAGGCCTGTCCGACCATGAGGGCGGCTATATCATCTCCGAGGCCGTGGCTCTCGGCGTGGGAATGCCGCTCTTGTTTGTCCTGGTGGCCATCGCCGTATCCATCTTCATTTTTTTCGGAAAGCGTCTGGAACCCTATGATTACCTGGAGAAAGATCCCATCGAGCTCTCCTATGGAGTGGACGGTGTGGTAAAAAAGCAGAAGGCACAGTATGAAGCCACCCACAATATGACCCTGGTCGTCGGCGTGGCTCTGTGCATCGTCAGCATCATTCCCCTGTTTATCGGAGGCGCTCTGGATGAGGAAGGGATGCTGCCGGTCCTCGGCCTGGACCTGTGTCTGATTCTGGTGGCTCTCGGCGTATTTCTGCTGGTAAAGACCTGCATGGTCTTTGGCAGCTATCAGCGCCTCTTGGAGGAGGGCGATTACAGCCGTCAAAATAAAGCAGAGGAAAAAAGCAGCGATGCCATCGACACCATCTACTGGTCCGTAGTCACCGCCGTCTATCTGGGATGGAGCTTCTATACCATGGAGTGGCACCGCACCTGGATTATCTGGCCCTGCGCTGCCGTCTTCTTCGGCGCAGTGCGCGGTATCCTCTCCCTGATCCGCAGAGTATGACCGCCAGCTCGAAGCTGCCGCCAATATACCGGTGATGACGCTGGCCGACCGGCCGCAAAAGGAGAAAGGAGGAAAAGCGTGGACAATTCAAACAGCCGCACCTATATCGCCATCGACTTAAAATCCTTCTACGCCTCGGTGGAATGTATGGAGCGTGGGCTCAACCCGCTGACGACCAATCTGGTGGTGGCCGATCCAAGCCGCACGGAGAAATCCATCTGCCTGGCCGTTTCTCCCTCTCTGCGTGCCTTCGGCATTCCCGGACGCTCGCGTCTCTTTGAAGTCATCCAAAAGGTAAAGGAGTTAAATGCGCAGCGCCTGACTCATGCCCCCGGCCGCCAATTTTCCGGCTCTTCCTGGGACAGCGCCAAGCTTGCCGCATCCTGCTCGCTCTCCCTGGACTACATTGTGGCACCGCCCAGAATGGCCCTCTACATGGAGAGAAGCGCTCAGGTTTACTCTATATATCTGAAGTATGTCGCCCCGGAGGACATTCACGTCTACTCCATCGATGAAGTCTTCATGGATGTGACCCACTATCTGAAGGCCTGCGGCCTCAGCGCCCGCCAGCTGGCACAGCGAATCATTCAAGATGTGCTGAAGACTACAGGGATCACTGCCACCGCCGGCATCGGACCCAATCTCTATCTCTGTAAGATCGCCATGGATATCGGGGCCAAGCATATCTCCCCCGATGCAGACGGCGTCCGCATCGCCTGTCTGGACGAGGAAACCTACCGCCGTACCCTCTGGACTCACCGTCCTCTGACCGATTTCTGGCGGGTCGGCCATGGCTATGCCCAAAAGCTGGAAGCCCACGGCCTGTATACCATGGGCGATATCGCCCGCTGCTCCCTCGGCCGTCCGACAGATTACTACAATGAAGATCTGCTCTACCGCCTTTTCGGCGTCAACGCTGAGCTGCTCATCGACCACGCCTGGGGCTGGGAGCCCTGCACCATAGCCGACATCAAGGCTTACCGTCCCGCGGAAAACAGCATCGGCTCCGGCCAGGTACTGCCCTGTCCTTACTCGTCCGAGAAAGCCAGATTGGTAGTGCAGGAGATGGCCGATCAGCTGGCTCTGGATCTTCTGGATAAGCGTCTGGTAACGGACCAGCTGGTGCTGACTTTAGGCTACGACATCAGCAATAAGAACTATGCCGGTGACGCGTCCACGGACCGCTACGGACGCTCCGTGCCGAAGCACGGACACGGCTCCACACATTTCGGCCGGCCCACCTCCTCGGCCAGACAGCTGACAAGGGCTGCCCTGGAGCTTTTCGACAGGATCGCCAATCCCTCTCTCCTCATCCGCCGCCTCAACCTCACCGCCGCCCATGTGGCGGAGGAGATACTGGCCACAGAGGGTTCCTGGGAACAGCTGAATCTCTTTGCCGATTACGGCGACGCGGGACAACAGAAGCAGCAAAAAAAGGCCGGCGAAAAAGCCTCACTGGAGCGGGAGCGAAAAGCGCAGGAGGCTATGCTGACCATCAAAAAGAGATTCGGCAAGAATGCCGTTCTCAAAGGAATGAACCTGGAGGAGGGCGCTACCGCCATGGAGCGCAACAAGCTGATTGGAGGACATAAGGCATGAAAGCTGCAAGCGGACCCTACGACGATATCATTCATCTGCCTCATCATGTATCCGACCATCACCCGCGCATGTCCGCCTCGGAACGGGCAGCCCAGTTTTCACCCTTTGCCGCCCTGACCGGCTATGGCGACGTTATCCGCGAGAGCGCCCGCTCTACCAGTCGAAAGATCGACCTGGACGACGATGCCCGCATCAAGCTGGATCAAAAACTGCATCTGCTTGCCACCGGAGAGCAGGCCCGCAGACCAGTCTCCATCACCTACTTTCTCCCCGATGCCCATAAGGAGGGCGGAGCATACGTGACTGTTACCGGCCTGATCCGGCGCATCGACGATGTCAGCCGCACAATTTATCTTTCTGACGGCTCCGCCATCCCGGCAGAGGATGTGCTGGACATCGGAGAAATGTCTCCTTGAAAATTTTGTTTTCCGGAAAATTTCCTGTACTGTATTAAATACCTCTCCAGCCCGTTCCGCCTCCGCAAATATCATGCCTTCCGGCAGTTCTGTCTGTTCTCCTTCGCGCTTCCCCACGGTACACACCAGTACAGCTCCGGGCAAAATCACCGGTACCGGCTCAGGCATGCCCTGGCAAACATAAAGGCGGGACCCTTTCAGCTCCTTTTCACCCCCATATAGAAACGGAATATCCAGGTGCAATTCATCCACAAGCTCTACTCTTGCTTTTATCTTATACCGTTTTTTTAATTCTCTGATTAGTATCGCTTCATTTAAAAACATAACAAGCCCCCACTGCTGATTCCGCGTCGCAAAAACACATTAATATTTTTATTATTACCGATCTTCACAGCCAAGTCAATGGAAGGGCATAGATTTCGTCCTTGGATAAAACCGGGAAAAATCCCTTTTTTGTCCCCTTCTGTTACATTTCCTTAATATTTACTTCATAATTTGTTATGGAAAATGTAAGTCTCCTTCTCTTGATTTTTCACCGTTAATGTCTATAATTATTTCAAGCAACTCAAGGGAACATAAAAAACACGAAGAAACTAAAAAACACGAAACTGACGAACTCGTGGGGGATTTCTTATGACTGAATTTTTGAATTGGTTTAATGGAATTCTGTTTCTCCTGTTTTTGCTGCTGTACAGCTACCAGTTTTTTTACCTCTTTGTGGCTCTTGTGATGAAGCCGAAACAGCTTCCGGAGAACCCGAAGAAGTACCGCTACTGTGTACTGATCGCTGCACGAAATGAGGAGAACGTAATCGGCAACTTGATCCGCTCAATCAGAGAGCAGACCTATCCGCAGGAGCTTGTGAATATCTGCGTGGTCGCCGACAACTGTACAGATCAGACCGCCAAGGTCGCCAGAGAAGCTGGGGCCTATGTGGTAGAACGCTTCAATCAAACTCTGGTGGGCAAGGGATATGCGCTGGACTTTCTGCTGAAAAATATTCCGGCATCCTTCGCTCCCGATGCGTATCTTGTCTTTGACGCAGACAATACGCTGGATCCTCATTACATAGAAGAAATGAATAAAGTATACGCCGCAGGCTATCTGGCGTCCACCAGTTATCGCAATAGCTGCAATTACGATTCCAACTGGATTTCCGCCGGATACGGTCTGTGGTTCTTACGCGAATCCCGCTATCTGAACCAGGCCCGGATGAAGCTGGGTACCAGCTGCGCCATTTCGGGCACCGGCTTTATGATCGCGGCCAGTCTGATCCGCAGAAATCACGGCTGGATTCATCATCTTCTGACGGAGGATATCGAATTTTCCATCGACTCGGTTCTGCACGGCGTGACGATCGGCTACTGTGATAAAGCCATCGTCTACGATGAACAGCCGGTGACCTTCCGCCAGTCCTGGAATCAGAGACTGCGCTGGTCCAAAGGCTTTTATCAGGTATTCGGCAAATACGGAACCGGTCTGGTGCGGAAACTTTTCTGCAAGAAGAGCTTTGCCGCCTATGACATGCTGATGACGATCGCTCCTGCTATGCTGATCTCCATCGGTTCTGTCCTGGTCAACGGCGCCTGTCTTCTCTATGGCGTACTTATAGATTCGCCTCTCTTGGTTGCTCAGTGCGCTGAGAGCGCCATGGCAGGTGTTTTCAATTACTATCTGGTCCTGTTCTTCTTAGGAATCGTGACCACCATAACGGAGTGGAACAGCATCCATGCGCAGACATTCAAAAAGCTTTTGTATTGTCTGACCTTCCCGCTGTTCATGTTTACTTATGTTCCCATCGCTATCGCGGCCATGCGCAAAAAGGTAGAGTGGACGCCCATCGTCCACAGAGGCTATCAGACTGTTCCCGGCTATGCGGGCCGCCGGTCTGTGACGACGGCCACCAAGATGCCGCTGTCGTAAATTTTATGGAAATACAAAAAAGCTGTCCGGAATCACGACACTCTCCGGACAGCCTTTTTTGTTACAAATTTTTTACTTAAAATACCGATTGCATGTACAGCCCTATTTCATAAACTTTCTGACCAAGCTCTCCTTCTTCTTATCGTAGGGCTGATAGCGCATCGGCAGATCCAGCCAGGTCTTTTTATCCACGATGCTCTTATAGTGGGTAAAGGTATCAAAGCCAAACTTGCCGTGATAGCCTCCCATCCCGCTCTCGCCTACTCCGCCGAAGGGCATGGCACTGGTAGCCAGGTGAATGACGGTGTCATTGATACAGCCGCCGCCAAAACGCATTTTTTCCAGCGCCTCCTTCTGCCACTGCTTATCCTCGGTGAACAGGTATAAGGCCAGTGGATGAGGGCGGCTCTCCACAAAACGGATAGCCTCCTCTCTGTCCCGATAGGTGAGAATCGGCAGCACAGGCCCGAATATCTCCTCCTGCATACAGCGGCTGTTCTCATTGGCATACATCAAAAGAGGGGCAATCTTCAGCTCCTCCGGGCGGAATATATTGTCCTGACGGCTGTCAGGCTCCGTCGCGTCCATGACGCCCGGCCCATGGGCCAGCAGCATATCCGGTTCCTCCTGCTCATCCAGACAGGCGGTGCCTCCAGCCGTCAGCACCGTCTCTCCCATCAGCATCTTGACCAGACGGTCATAGTGCTTTCGGTTGATGATCCGGCCATAATCCGGATTGTCCAGAGGGCTCTCGCCGAACTGACTGCGGATCTCCTGCTGCAGACAGGCTGTCAGGCTGTCCCGCACGCTCTCCTGTACCAGAACATAGTCCGGCGCCACGCAGGTCTGTCCCAGATTCAGATATTTGCCAAAGACGATTCGTCTGGCGGCCAGCGGAAGCTTCGCTGTCTCGTCGACGATACAGGGACTCTTGCCGCCCAGCTCCAGCGTCACCGGCGTCAGATGCCTTGATGCCTTTTCCATCACCAGCTGTCCTACCTGTTTTCCTCCGGTGAAAAAAATGTAATCGAATTTATGCTCCAGAAGATCCGTATTGACCTGACGGCCCCCGGTAACTACGCTCACCGCCTCCGGCGGCAGGTATTCCCCAATCAGGCGCGCCAGCAGCTCGCTGGTGGCAGGAGAATAGGCGCTGGGTTTTAAGAGCACTGTATTGCCGGCAGCCACCGCCGCAATCAGAGGATCCAGCGACAGAAGCAGCGGGTAATTCCACGGGCTCATAACCAGCACGTTCCCATAGGGCTCCGGCAGCATATAGCTGGAGGCTGCAAACTGAGCCAGAGGCGTTGCCGCCCGCCTTTTTTTCATCAGCCGGTGCAGGTGCCGCTTCATATAATTCAGCTCGCTCTTTACCATGCCGATTTCCGCCATATAGCTTTCCATGGAGCTCTTGCCCAGATCTTCATACAGCGCCTTCTGAATATCTTCCTCATGTTCCTCGAGAGCCTGGCCAAGGCGTGAAAGGACATCCTGACGAAAGCTCTCCGGTCTGGTGGCCCCGGAAGCAAAAAATTTTCTCTGTTTCTCTAAAATTTCTGCCGTGGTCATTTTTTCCTCCTGATCTTAACCCTTTGATCCTCCCTTTTTACCGCTGCGGTCAGTTCGTCAATTTTCTCCGCCGTTTCCTTTGGCTGCCGTACTGAAGAAGGTCCCCAGCACATCCAGCGAGCGCAGCAGCGTATCCCACTCATCATCACTCAGCCGATTCTCCAGACTTTCCACCATTTGCCGGTGGAACTGCCGGTGCACCGCCTCTGCCCCGCGCCCTTTATCCGTCAGCCGGACATAGATAACACGGCGGTCCTTCTGCCCGGTCTCCCGGTACAGATACCCTTTGCGCACCAGCACATTGACTGAAGTGGTCAGCGAGCTCACGCTGATAGACAGACTGGCCGCTATGCGGCTCATGTTATTTTCCCCCTCCTGTTCCAGGCTCCCCACAGCCTCTAACACGTGCATTTCCCGTACCGACAGATCCTTATACTCCGATTTACTGAGCGCCTGATCTTCATACAGCAAAATCTTGTTAAATACGTTTACAAAAAAATCATTTACAGCAGCCCGGTGTCCCTCTGTCATTTTTTCTCTCCCTTTCTAGTTGAACTACCTTCTCTTGCCTCATTATGGGAAAACCATTTTATATTGTAAATCAATCCGAAAAAATACTCAACCGTATTTTTGCCACATAAAATACAAGGAGAGCACTGGAAAGAAGAACTGTCTATGCTAAATTACCTGTGGGCCGCCATGGTCCTGATCGGCGTCGTCTGGGGAGCTTTTCACGGTACTCTGGGAGATGTCACCGAAAGCGCTCTAAATGGGGCAAAGGAGGCCGTGAGCCTCTGCATCACCATGCTTGGCATCCTGTCGCTGTGGAGCGGCGTGCTCAAAATCGGCGAGCGTTCCGGGCTGCTGAAGAAATTCAGCCGAGGGCTTAGGCCTTTCATCCGCTTTCTTTTTCCCCAGATCCCCGACGGTCATCCGGCAAGCGAAGCTATGTCCACCAATATTATTGCCAACATGCTGGGACTGGGCTGGGCCGCCACTCCCGCAGGACTCAAGGCCATGGAGCAGCTGGACCGGCTCAACCCGCAAAAGGGAACGGCCACCAATGCCATGTGTACCTTCCTCATTTTAAATATGTCATCCCTCCAGCTGATCCCTATCAACATGATCGCCTACCGCAGCCAGTACGGCTCCATAAACCCGGCCGCCATTGTCATGCCCGCCCTCCTGGCCACTGCTGTTTCCACCGCCGTGGGCATCCTGGCCGCCAAGCTTTTAGAGAGGATATGGCCATGACGCTGATTCTCTATCTCTCGGATATGATCCTGCCCTTCGTCCTCTTTTATATCATCGCTAACGGCCTTGCGGCGGGACGGCCGGTCTATGACGATTTTGTGGAGGGCGCCAAAGAGGGCTTTGGCACGGTGCTGGGCGTCATGCCCACTCTCATCGGCCTGATGGCCGGCGTATCCATTCTGCGGGCCAGCGGCTTTCTGTCCTTCCTGGCCGGCCTGCTCTCCCATATCATATCGGAAGAGCTGGTAATGCCGGAGCTCATCTCCGTTATTCTGGTCAAACTTTTCTCCTCCTCCGCGGCCACCGGGCTGGCCCTGGATATTTTCAGCCAGTTTGGGGCAGACTCTCTGCCGGGGCTCTCCGTCTCGCTGATGCTCAGCTGTACGGAAACGATCTTTTACACCATGTCCGTTTACTTCATGAGCGTCAAGGTCAAAAAGACGCGCTACACTCTTCCCGGCGCCCTGGCTGCCACTGCCGCCGGCATCGCCATGAGCCTTTTCCTGGCCCGCCGGATGTAGCTGAAAAATGGCATTGATTCCCCTATGGGGAGCTTTGTTTTTTTATAATCTTAATCCAATCTTTATTACATAAATGTTATAGTAGGCGGAGAGTCGTTCAGGGAAACACAGGCGGGACTCTCCGCCCTTTTCCCGCAGTATACATGAGGTGATACTATGATAAAGCTGATAAAACGGCAATCCCCGGGACGAATCATTGCTCTGGGCTTTGCCTCTGTAATTCTCATCGGGTCGCTTCTCTTGATGCTTCCCATAAGCGTCCGGGACGGCGTCACCCTCCGCTATATCGACGCCCTCTATACTTCCACCAGCGCGGTCTGCGTGACCGGCCTGATCGCCGTGGATGCAGGAGACACATTTACCCCGGTAGGCCAGTTTTTTCTCGCCATGCTCATTCAGATCGGCGGACTGGGCGTTACATCCGTGGGGGCAGGCGTGATTCTCGCCATGCGCAGGAGGATCAATTTCAAGGGGCGCACTCTGATCCGAGAGGCTATGAATCTGGATTCCGGAAAAGGCATTGTCCGCTTTGTAAAGAGCGTGCTTTTCACTACTCTGATTTTTGAGCTCACCGGCGCCGTTTTGAGCTTTACTGTCTTTGTGCAGGATTATCCGGTGATCGATGCCATCGGAATCAGTCTTTTCCACTCGGTGGCGGCGTTTAATAATTCCGGCTTTGATATTTTGGGCAATTTTCAGAACCTGATTCCCTATCGGGACAACGTGATGCTCAATCTGGTGACCTGCGGGCTCATTATCTTCGGCGGCATCGGTTTCCTCGTAATCCGTGAGGTATGGGACAAGCGGTTCCGTTGGCGCAAGCTCTCCATGCACTCTAAGGTGGTTATCTCCGTCAGCGCCGTTCTCATCGTAGTCGGCGGCGTGCTGATCAAGCTCACCGAGGATGTGACCTGGATGGGCGCCTTTTTCCACAGCGTCTCCGCCAGAACGGCAGGTTTTTCCACCTACCCTCTGGGCACCTTTTCCGACGCGGGCCTTCTGGTCCTGGTCGTGCTGATGTTCATCGGTGCCTCCCCGGGATCCACCGGCGGCGGTATCAAGACCAGCACCTTTTTTGCTCTGATCCAGGGTATCAAATCGGCGGCCACCAACACCTCAGAGAAGGCCTTCCGTTTTGCCATCCCCAAGGATACCTTCCGCAAGGCGGCTACCATCACCCTGCTGGCTTTGGGTGTGGTGATCACCGGCTCCTATCTGGTGTCGATCATGGAGCCTCATCTGCCGTTCATGGACATACTGTTTGAGATCACCAGCGCCTTCGGCACGGTGGGGCTGTCCACCGGCATCACACCGGATTTATGCGACGGCAGCAAATTTTTGTCCATACTGGTCATGTATATCGGCCGTCTGGGCCCGCTGACCATCGCCTCCCTATGGTATTTTACCAAAGGCGAGAGAGTGAGCTATCCTGAAGGAAATATTGCAATCGGATAAAGATATGGAGGAATAAGGTTTATGTTTAAGAAATCCAAAAACGACAAGACTACCTACGGCATCGTCGGTCTGGGCCGTTTCGGTCAGGCTCTGGCCATGGAGCTGTATCATTCCGACGCAGAACTTCTGGTCATCGACCGAGATGAGGAAAAAGTGAGAGAACTGCGGGAGATCACCGAGAACGCCTTTGTCGTCAAAACTTTAGACAAGAAGACTCTGGAGGAAACCGGCATACAGAACTGCGATGTGGCCGTGGTATGTATCGGTGAGCATATGGACACATCCATTCTCACCACACTCAATCTGGTGTCTCTAGGGATTCCCCTGGTTGTATCCAAGGCCACCAGCTCAGAGCACGGCATCATTCTGTCCAAGCTGGGCGCAGAGGTCGTCTATCCCGAGAGGGACATGGCGATCCGACTGGCCCATCGGCTGGAGACCTCACGCATGCTGGATTTCGTCCAGCTCAGCGAGAAGCTGAACATTACCAAGTTTCTGCTTCCCAAAAAGGCAGTCGGCCGCACCGTATTGGACATCAACCTGCGTTCCCGCCTGGGACTCAATATTATCGCCATTGAAAAGTCCAACAAGTCCCTGATCAACAATGTGGCTCCCGACTATGTATTCGAGGAGGGAGATATTCTCTACCTCGCCGGCGATCGGGACGGGCTCAACAAATTGACCCTGTGGGCTGAGGACAAGGCTGACTGACGGCGGTTTTAAATAATATCCGCCTTATGTAATACATCCTGGATATTCCGGAAATTTGCCGCGAAGGCCTTATGGTCTTTGCGGCAAAAAAAAGCGGCCACGCTCCTTCATGGCCGCTTTTTTGCGTTCCGGCGACAGCAGGTATGCTATGCTCATATGCCTCAAGCGGTCATTGATAGGAAGAGCTAAACATCTCGAATTTTTTTACCGATACGCTATCCGCGCAGAAGAGTGATATAATAAAAAACGTTCAAGCCAGGAAATCTTTCGCGCGAATTTTTCAATCACCACGCAAACCACAGCACAGAATCATTAGGAGGAATCGCAAATGGATTTATTGCAGGCGATGAATGAGCGGCATTCCGTTCGTTCCTACACAAAACAGCCTATAGAGGGAAAGACGAAAGAGAACTTACTGAATTTTATCAAACAGTGCAGCGAAGAAAGCGGTCTGCATTTGCAGCTTGTATTGGATGAGCCGAATGCTTTTGACGGTTTTATGGCCCATTACGGCAAATTCTCCGGTGTCAGGAACTATATTGTGCTTGCCGGAAAAAGAAGTGCCGATTTAGAGGAGAAATGCGGCTATTATGGCGAAAAAACTGTCCTCTTTGCGCAGATGCTGGGCTTAAACACCTGCTGGGTCGCCTTGACATACAGAAAGGGAAAGGCAGAAATGCAGCTTGGCAAAGGGGAAAAACTGTGCCTCGTTATAGCGATTGGCTACGGAATGACCAAGGGGGTTCCCCACAAGTCCAAGGCAAGAGAAAGCGTGATGAATGTGCAGGGGACGCCCCCTGACTGGTTCATAAAGGGGATAGATGCCGCTTTGCTTGCTCCTACAGCCATGAATCAGCAAAAATTTGTTTTCTCCTTGCATGACAATGTCGTGACAGCAAAAGCAGGAATCGGTTTTTACAGTAAGATTGATCTTGGTATTGCAAAATATCATTTTGAACTTGGGGCAGGAAACGAAAATTTCAAGTGGGAATAAAAATAGTCTGCGCCCTTTCGATCTTGTTGACACCATTATCATATCACGATATACTGCAAGTGGAGTATTGATTTCAAATGTCAACACGTTTTTTCCAACACATACGGATATGCCTGCCTTGCTCTGCCGGCAGGCTCCGCCGCCCATGAAAGGAGCGCAACATGAATCACAACCCTTCCAGACCTTTCGGCACCATGCCGGATGGCACCCCTGTCGATCTTATTACCTTGACCCGGGGCAATCTTTCCTGCGAGCTGATTACCTACGGGGGAGCTGTCCGCACCCTGACCGTGCCCGATCGGGACGGACACCCCGTCGATGTCGTACTGGGCTTCGATACACTGGAGGACTACCGTGCACAAGACAAATATATGGGAGCCATTGTAGGCCGCTATGCCAACCGCATTGCAGACGCTTCTTTTACGCTGAATGGCAGGGAATACCCTCTGGCCGCCAACGATGGTGCCAACCATCTGCATGGAGGGCTCTCTGGCTTTAACAGCTATGTCTGGAAAGCGAAGAGCCTGAGCCCTGACCAGGTTAGCTTCTCCCGCGTCAGCCCCGATGGGGAGGAAGGCTATCCCGGAACCCTGACCGTGGAAGTGACCTACACCCTGACCGATGACAGTCTGGAGATCGACTATCATGCCGTCTGCGATCAGGACACGATCTGCAGCCTGACCAATCACTCCTACTTCAATCTGTCCGGTCATAGCAGCGGTTCCGTGATGGAGCAGTATATACAGCTGAAAGCCGCCTCCTACACGCCCACCTTCCCCGGCTCCATCCCCACGGGTCAGATTATGCCGGTGGAGGGCACACCCATGGACCTGAGGCAGGGCCACCGGATCGGCGAGCATGTGGATGACGATTTCCCGCAGCTGCTCATGGCCGGCGGTTATGACCACAACTGGGTTATCGATGGGACGGCCGGCACGCTTCGCCAGGCTGCCTCAGCCTGGTCCGAGGAGACCGGCATCGCCATGGAGGTCCTCACCACCATGCCCGGCGTACAGCTTTACACCGCCAATTTCCTAGAGGGATGTCCCGTCGGCAAAAATGGCGCGGTCTATGGCAATCGCTCGGCTTTCTGTCTGGAAACCCAGTATTACCCCGACTCGCCTCACCACGCAAATTTCCCTGACTGCGTGCTGCGGGCTGGGGAGGCTTATCATCACAAGACTATATATCGATTTGGAATCAAATAATATCGCGCTGAAGCTTTAGTGCTAAATCGTCACAGCTGTACCGGCTCCCTCCCTGATTCCCCGGAGGATTTCCTCCCAGGATACCGGGCGGTAGCCGGTACGTTCTGCGCTCACGCAAAAACTCTGGGGACTGACATCTCTATATTGAGGACTGCCGTGAACATGGCCGAAGATGTTGGCGTAGGGCATATTTGCATTCAGATAGAGCGGCTCGTGGGAGAGCAGAAACCAGCCTTCATAGAGCACCGGCCAGGCCGACGCCTCTGCAAAACCCATTTTCCTCCATTCCTCCGGTGTAAAATGACGATCATGGTTGCCCAGAATCAGGATTTTTTCTCCCTTCAGCCGGTCCAGGAGCTCCTGGTTTTTCTCCTGTCCCCAGGCAGAAAAATCTCCCAGCACGAAAATTCTGTCTTTCTCATCCACCGTCTCGTTCCACAAGCGGACAAGCTCCTCATCCATCTCTGCTGCTCCGGCAAAAGGCCTCCTCTCGTAGCCGATGATCCGCTCATCGCCAAAATGAGGGTCCGCCGTCATAAAAACTCTTCCCGCCATTTTTACACCTCGATCCACTGCAGCGTTTCGCCGATCTGCCAGGCTGCGTCATCACCGTGGTGGGAAAAGCGTTCCCACTCCGTGTGATATCCCAGACAAGGACAATGGTAGGTAATTCCATGGCGGCGCACCTTTTTGCGGAAGTGAACATGGCCGCATACCGCATGGGTCACATGGAAACGCTCGTAGAGGCGTCCCAGAGATGAGCCTCCCAGAAAGGCATTAAAATAATCCCAGCCCTCTCTCTCCTCCGGCACGCAGAAATCATCCACCGGCAGCATGTGTGTGACCGCAATCACCGGCCTTTCTCCACAGGAACGGAGTTTCTTCTCCAGTTTATCCACCATCAGCTGCATTCTTCCACGATTGTCGGCAGTCCACTGATTTTTCAGTTTATCCTGCCAAGTTCGCCCGCCGTGGCTCATCTGTTCCAGCTCATCTGCACTGTACAGATTCGAGGCAAAGGAATAGTCATACCAACCGATATCGCCGACCAGGCAGACCGGACCATTGTCCCCGTGGAGATCTACCCTTTTATCCACCAGACAACGGGGATCGGCCGCATAGTCTGCATAGATCTGATCCGTGCTCCTGCGGGCAAAATCCGTGCTCCACATATCGTGATTGCCGGGAACGTACCACACCGGACAGTCTGCCTCCCGCTCCAGCTTTTCTGCCTCCCGCATCGTCATCCCGCTGTCCTCGCTGATATCTCCGGCCACAATCAGGCCGTCGGCTTCCTTTTCTTTCAGTATGGCTGCCAGTATTTCTCTCACCGGATATTCCTTGTTAATATCCAGATGAAGATCCGCAATCAAAGCCAGCTTCATACCTCCACCGCCTTTCTCTGCGGACTGTCTTCTCCCTCTTCCCACTCATGGGGATAATGGCAGGCGATCTTCCAGCCGGGCTCCATCTCGCAAAGCTCAGGCTTTTGGTCCAGGCATTTTTCCCGGCAGCGAAAGCATCGCGTGTGAAAGGGACAGCCCGACGGAGGATTAGAGGGGCTGGGCACATCTCCGTCTAAAATGATTCTCTCTCTTCCCTCCTCGTCCGCCGATGCAGAAAATAAAGCCTGCGTATAGGGATGACGGGCATGGCGGCTGATCTGTTCCTCCGTTCCCATCTCCACGATATTGCCCAGATACATGACGGCAATACGATCCGCCATGTAGGAAACCACTCCCAGATCATGGGAAATAAAAAGATAAGTCAAATGATAATCCCTCTGCAGTTTCTTCATCAGGTTCAAAATCTGAGCCTGCACCGAAACGTCCAGAGCGGAAACCGGCTCGTCCGCCACCACAAAGGCCGGATTCACGATCAGCGCCAGGGCAATGCAGACGCGCTGTCTCTGACCGCCGGACAGCTGCCTGGGATAGCGATCCCGATAGCTCTCATCCAGTCCCACTACGCGCAGAATCTCGTCCACCTTGCGGCTCCTATCCTCTTTACTCATCTCCTTGTGATGGATGAGCAGGGGCTCCTCCAAAAGCCAGCCTATCTTTTTCTGCGGATTGAGGGAGGCATAGGGGTCCTGAAAGATCATCTGAATGTCGCTGCGCAATTTTTTAAACTCCCGCTCTGACATCGCGGTGATCTCCTGCCCATCGAAGCGAATGGTTCCGGAATCTGCATTCAGCAGATGCACCAGCATATTGCCGGTGGTGGATTTGCCGCAGCCCGACTCGCCTACCAGTCCCAGGGTTTCTCCACGATAAATATCAAAGGTCACATGATCTACAGCCTTGACTGTTCTCTTTCGGCCTCCATAAATTTTCGTCACGTTTTCAAGAGTGATCAGCCTTTCCGGCATTCTTGCACACCTCCTGTCTTCGGGCTTTTCCCCTCATTTTCTTCCTGATCTGCCTTCATCCTGACAGAAAGAGCTGCGATCTCCTCCGGCGTCAGATGGCAGAATATCCTTCTTCCCTCATGAACATAAGCTGCCGGCGTTATCCTCTCACACAGCTTTCCCGCCGCAAAGCAGCGATTGCAAAAGGGGCAGCCCTCTGTCTTTCTCTGGTAAAGCGGCGGCACCACGCCGGGTATAGAGTAGAGCGCCTCTCCCTTTTTTCTTGATGAGGGAATGGAAGCCACCAGCCCTCTGGTATACGGGTGCACCGGATTGCCCAGCACGTGCTCTACCTCTCCGCTCTCCACGATGTGCCCGGCGTACATGATGTAGACCCGGCTGCACAGATGGCGGATCACCCCCAGATCGTGGGAAATCAAAAGCACTGCCGTTCCTCTCTCCCGATTCATCTTTTTTATCAGATCCATAATCTGCGCCTGGATCGTCACATCCAGAGCTGTCGTCGGCTCATCGGCAATCAAAAGGTCCGGGTTGTTGACAAAGGCCATGGCAATCATAATTCTCTGGCGCTGGCCGCCGGACAGCTGATGAGGGTAGCTCTGGTATATCTGCTCCACATCCGGCAATCCCACCTGTCTGAGAATCCCCAACACCTGCTGCCTTCCTTCCTCCTTTGTCACTTTCTGATGCAGCATTACATTTTCCAGCACCTGTTTCCCCACTTTGATCAGAGGATTTAGCGCCGTCATCGGCTCCTGAAAGATCATGGATATTCTGTTGCCCCGATAATCCTGCCACTGCGCTTCCTTCAGTGCGAGAAGCTCCTCCCCGCCGAAATTCATACTGCCCGACAGCACTGCCGTCTCCGGCTGCAGACCAATCAGCGACAGCGCCGTCACGGATTTACCGCAGCCCGACTCGCCGATCAGCGCCACCATCTCGCCGGCATGAATCTCAAAATCCACATGATTCACTGCCGGATACACTTTTTTGTCCTGGACAAAGCCCAGAGAAAAATCCGTCACCTTGCACACGCTCTCCACGGCTCTACCTCCTCTCATTGATTTCCTGTATACCGTCACCCACCAGATTAAATCCCATAACCAAAATGGTGATGGCCGCACAGGGAATCAGCACGTACCAGCCCGCCCTGAGAATATAATCCTGAGCTTCGCTGAGCATAATGCCCAGGCTCGGATCCGGCGGCTGTACACCCATGCCCAGATAGCTCAGCCCCGCCTCGCTCATCACCGCTCCGGCAAAGGCCAGGGACGCCGTGGCAACAATCTCCGATTTGATATTGGGCAGAATGTGCACAAACATGATCCGCAGGCTGCCTGCCCCGCGGATGCGCTCTGCCTTTACAAAATCCGCCTCCCGATACTTCATATACCCGCTGCGGGTGATCCGGGCAAATCGGGGTACCGACATGATCGCCAGAGCTAATACCGTGTTGAACAGGCCGTTTCCAAATACGGCAATCAGCATCATAGCCAGCAGCACTCCGGGAAAGGCCATCTGCGTATCGATAAGTTTCATGATGACCTCATCCACCTTTCCGCCGAAATAGCCGGCGAAGGAACCAATCAGAATTCCCATGATGCTCCCGAAGGCCACCACCAGAAGGCCGATCAGGAAAGACACCTGCACGCCCTTCATCAGACGGCTCAAGATATCCCGGCCAAACTGATCTGTGCCCAGCAGATGTCCCCCAAAGGGACCGGACAATTTATGGCTCATATCCATGGCTGTAGTATCGTAGGGCAGCCAGAACAGGCTGACCACCAGAACAAACAGCATAAAGGATACAAGCACAAAGCCGACACAAAAGCTCATGCTCGAAAAATATTTTTTCATCGGCCCTCTCCTTTACTTCAGCCGTATCCTGGGGTCCACCACAGAATACACGATATCCACCACAAAGTTGCAGATGACGACAATGACTGCCAGATAGAGCACCAGTCCCTGGATCAGCGGCAGGTCGCGGCTGTTGATCGATACAGAGATCAGACGTCCGATACCGGGCAGAGAAAAAATATTCTCCGTGATAATACTGCCGCCCAGGATATCGGCCACCGTCATGCCCAGAATGGTAATCACCGGAATCAGGGAATTGCGAACCACATGGCCGTACATAACGCGCCGACTGGTGAGGCCCTTGCTGTAGGCCGTCCTCACATAATCCTGTTTTTTCTGATTGGTCACCGACACCTTGACATAGCGGATCAGTACGGCAGCAGAGCCCAGAGACATGGAAAAGGCGGGCAGAATCAAGGAGCGGATGCTTCCCAGCGGATCCTCCGACCAGGATACATAGCTCATAGAGGGCAGCCATTTCAGCTGCACTGAAAAAATATTGATCAGAAAGATACCCATACAGAAGGCGGGGATAGACAGGCTCAGCTGCGAAATCATGGAGAGCCCCACCGCATATTTTTTCTCACTGTGCCCGGCCAGCCAGATACCTGCGGGCAATCCGATTGCCACCGTCAGTATGATGCTGACCAAAGCCAGGCTGCCTGTCACCTTGAGCCCATCTGCAATCAGCTGAGACACCGGCTGCTGATAGCGAAGCGAGGTGCCCAGATCCCCCTGAAACAAACCGACCACCCAGTTCCAATATCTCTGGTACAAAGGCAGATCGAGGCCCAGGCTTTTTTCCAGGGCCTCGATCTGCAGCGGATCAGCGTCCACACCAAGGATAATGTAAGCGGGGTTTCCGGGCAAAATCTGGAATACCCCGAAGGTGATCAGAGAAACCAACAGAAGCGTTACCAGCAAGCCGCCGATTTTTCTGCAATAATAACCCATTCTTACTCTCCCGTATTCTTATTTTCGCATTTTCTCTTATTCCTCGTAGTACAGCTTGCTCAGATCGGTAAAGGTCACCGGGTAGGCCGTGTAGCCCTTCAGATCCGGGCGGCATGCCACGATGATGTTAGGGTCGCAGGTCCAGACGGCCGCCGCATCCTCGGTGAGGATTCTCTGGCACTCTTTGTAATACTGGGCGCGAACATTTTCATCGGTCTCCGTCATGGCCTTCTCGATCAGCTCATCATATTCCGGATTATTGTAGCGGAAGAAGTTTCTGCTGTAGTCGCTGGTATAGCGGACCAGCACATCGTTGGGATCCAGCTTGCCGGTCAGACCCACGATAGTGGTCTGATACTGGGCATTGCCATAGACATCCTCCAGCCAGGCGCCCCACTCGATCAGTTCGATTTCCGCATTAATATTCACTGCCTTCAGCTGCTCGGCGATGATCTGAGCCGTGTCGATATGCGCCTGATAGTTGGCAGGCACAGTGATCGTCATGTCAAAACCATCCCCGTAGCCGGCCTCATTTAAAAGCTCCTGCGCGCGCGCCACGTCGTAGGTGTAGACATCCGTCAGCTCGTCGTTGTAGTAGAAGCCCATCACGGGGCTGAAGTTGGAATAAAGCTCGGTAGCATAGCCGTCAAAAGCTCCGTCGATAATCTCCTGCTTGTTGACCGCACAGCTGATCGCCTGACGGACTCTCACATCATCAAAAGGCTCCACCTCATTATTCAGGGCAAAGATCTGCACCATGTTCTGGGGATTGCTGTAGATATCAAACTGTCCTTCCAGAATCATTGCATTGTCGCCGCTGACGCCGGCAAAATCCAGCTCGCCGGACTGCAGAGCCTGAACAACGGCGCTCTCATCGGTCATGATGTAGATCTCCGCTCTGTCGATCTGAGGCATGCGGCTCTCCTCATAGTAATCCTCATTCTTCTCCAGAACAATTCTCTGTCCGGGCGTATACTCCACGAACTTAAAGGGACCTGTTCCGATAGGGGCTGTGGCCTGATCGGTATAGTCCTTGGGGACTACCGCCACCTTGGTCAGCTGCAGGAAAGAAGCGTTGACTGCTCCCAGCGTGATCACCACCGTATATTCATCGGGCGCTTCCAGATTCGTGATATCGGTAAATTTGGAGGAGATGGCCTCGCCGCCGCTCTCCAGACCCGAAAGCTGCTGATAGGTATAGATCACGTCATCGGCGGTCATATGCTGTCCATTGTGGAAGTTTACATCATCCCGCAGATGGAAGGTGTAAGTCAGACCATCCTCGGAGATCTCCCAGCTCTCGGCAAGTCCGGGAATAATGGCGCCGGTTTCATCGTAGAGCACCAGCCCTTCAAACACATTGTGCATGATAGCTTCGGTGTCGCTGGCCGCAGACTGGAAAGGATCCAGGCTGTCGGGCTCAGCCCCTGTGCGGGTGCGCACCACTTTCAGATCACCGGTGCCGTTCGCCTCAGCCGTACTATTCTGTGCGGCCGACTGGCTGGAACCTCCTTCGGTGGCCGTCCCGTCGCCGCCCGTACTGCTCGTTCCATTTGAACAGCCGGCCAGCACAACCATGGCCAGAGCCAGGACCAGACACAGTATTCTTTTGACTGCACCGTTTTTCTTGCTATTTCGTCTCATCTTCTTTTCCTCTTTTTTTTCTCTCTTTTCTTTTTCCTTTTGTCTTACTTGTTTTTTCTGCCGCATTCTGTCAGGCAATATATCTTTCCACTTCTTTGATGCTCTCTATGACATCGGGATAGTCAAGCTCTTCGATACCGAGCCTGTCCGGCGGATTGATCAGCAATGCTTTCATCCCTACTTTGGCCGACCCAACCACATCATCGTAGTAATTGTCGCCCACATATAGACACTCCTCCGCTTTTCTCCCGGACTTTTCCAGTGCAAGCTGAAATATTCGCTTATCCGGCTTCTCCATTCCTGCTTCTGCGGAAATCACTACCGTGTCCAGCTGTTCCAAAAGACCATTGTCTTTTAAAATACCCCGGCAGCCCAGATCCCAGTTGGAAATCAGACCAGTGCCGATCCCTCTCTCATGAAGACGGTAAAGCACCTCATCCGTAAAGGGAAA
This sequence comes from uncultured Lachnospiraceae bacterium, assembly GCA_944380185.1. Taxonomy (GTDB): domain Bacteria; phylum Bacillota; class Clostridia; order Lachnospirales; family Lachnospiraceae; genus RGIG7193. Next base: position 665 of record CALWGV010000039.1, on the reverse strand, counting down.
TTTGTGCCAGCAGATATTGTCTTTTTTCCTCTTCATTTCCGCAAAAAAAAGAGCCCTTGCCTGCGGGTCTTTCACCTCCAAACGGTCCAGCAGCACATCAAAAAAGGCAGCGGGGCCGCTGTTTTTTTGTCCCAGCAGTCCTGGTCTTCTCCTCATAAAATACTTGTTGGCCAGATGATACGCTCTCTCCACCTCCGCCAGCTCTCTCTTTGAGCCGGCGGCCTCCAAAGCCTCCTTATATGACTGACAATGGTTATTTGTGAGAAGCGTAAGTCCCAAGTCAAACCAGATGTAATTTACTCTCACCCTTTTTCTCCTGTCATATTTTTTCAACGGTTCAAAATGTAACATCACTCAACTTTCCCAGCTAATATCTGCAAACAATGTCTGTATAAACTTGGCCTGTGAAGCAATCCAATCGGTTACTTTACTTTTTATGCAGGCTGTGATATCTGCTGACAGCATAGAAATATGCTCCACAAACAGAGCCATCAGGCTCTGGAGGGCATCGGTCAGTTCCATGTCCTGAATATCCTCACAGAACATGAAGAATAACTCACCATAAGTTTTTGGATCATTTGTATTGCGGCGTATCCATTCCAGAACGGTATATCTGGTAAATACGATCGCTGTATGGCTGACAATTGCATCATAGCTTCTGCTTT
>CALWGV010000038.1 GCA_944380185.1 uncultured Lachnospiraceae bacterium | reverse complement strand
GCAGAAGGTCTGCGGCTATCTGTCCGAGCTGAAGGCAGGCCCGGGAGCGGTGCGCCGTACTCTGGAAAAATATACGGGAGTGAAAGCGGAGGCGGAGAAATGAAGGAATTTTTAGGCGACGATTTTTTGCTGGATACGGACATGGCCCGCAGGCTTTATCATCGTTATGCGCAGTCTATGCCGATCGTGGACTATCACTGCCATCTGAGCGTCCAGGAGATTGCCCAGGACCGCCGCTTTACCGATATGGCCGAACTGTGGCTGTCGGGAGACCACTACAAATGGCGGCTGATGCGGGCGGCCGGAGTGGACGAGCGTTTTATTACGGGAGACGCGCCGGGAGAGGAAAAGTTTGCGCAGTGGGCCGGGACGCTGGAGCGGGCGGTGGGCAATCCGCTCTATCACTGGAGCCATCTGGAGCTGCGCCGGTATTTTGGCTATGACGGAATATTGAACCGCCGTACTGCCGGAGAGGTTTGGCGGCTGTGCAGCGAAAAGCTGGAACAGCAGCAGATCAGCGCCCGAAGCCTGATAAGCCGCTCTGGCGTTACCCTGTTATGTACCACGGACGATCCGGCGGACGATCTGCGCTGGCACAGGCTGATCCGGGAGGACGAGAGCTTTTCGGTACAGGTGCTGCCGGCCTTTCGGCCCGATGCCGCCATGAGCTGGGAGAAGGAAGACTTTGCCTCTTATCTGCTGCGTCTGGGCGAGGCGGCCGAGAGTAAGATCGACAGTTTCGCCGCCCTGAAAAGGGCCTTGGAGAAGCGGGCGGACTATTTTGACCGGGCCGGCTGCCGCACGGCCGACCTGAGTGTAGACCGCGCCTGCTTTACCCCGGCCGGCGAGGAGGAGCTGGAAAAAATATTTGCCCGGGTATCGGCCGGAGGAGGGCTATTGCCCGGTGATCGGGAAAAGATTCAGTCGGCCTTTATCCTGCTTTTGAGCGATATCTGCGCCCGCAGAGGCTGGGTTATGCAGCTGCATTACGGCTGTCTGCGGGGGGCGGACAGCAGACGGAGCCGTCTTTTGGGCGCGGATACGGGCTTTGACTGTATGGGAGCGGGGACGCAGAGTCATGAGCTGGCGCAGCTTCTGGATCGGCTCAGCCAGGCAGGCACCCTTGGCAAGCTGGTGCTGTACAGCCTGCTGCCCGGAGAGAATGCCGGGATTGACAGCGTGATCGGCAGCTTTCAGGGGAAGGCCTCCATCCAGCATGGAAGCGCCTGGTGGTTTAACGATCATATCCGGGGTATAAGGGATCATCTGACCGGACTGGCCAGCCAGGGACTTTTGGGGAACTTCATCGGAATGCTGACGGATTCCCGCAGCTTTCTCTCCTACGTGCGCCATGAGTATTTCCGCAGGCTGCTCTGCGGCCTGATCGGTCAGTGGGCCGAAGCGGGCGAGTGTCCGGGAGATGAGGCGTATCTGGGCGGACTGGTGCAGGATATCTGTTATAACAATGCCGTTCGATATTTCGGGTTTGCTCTGGAGGAGACGGCAGGGGGAAGGGAGAATGTACATGGATGCCATGAATGAGATTTTGGATAAAATTGGAACAATCGGGATTGTACCGGTGGTGGTGATCGACCGGGCAGAGGACGCTCCCCGGCTGGGAGAGGCTCTCTGCGATGGCGGCCTGCCCTGTGCGGAGGTGACCTTTCGCACGGAGGCTGCGGCGGAGGCGATCGCTGTCCTGAAAAGGGAGTTTCCACATATGCTGGTGGGAGCCGGAACCGTCCTCACGCCCCGGCAGGCGGACCAGGCCATGGAGGCGGGGGCGGCCTTTCTGGTGAGCCCCGGTCTCAATGTAAAGCTGCTGGATTACTGCCTGGGACAGAATTATCCCATGATTCCGGGCTGCATGACGCCGGGGGAGATCGAGCAGGCCATGGAGCGGGGGCTTCGGACAGTGAAGTTTTTCCCGGCGGAGGCTGCCGGCGGAATCCGTTTTATCCGGGCTCTGGCCGCCCCGTACCGGGATGTGCGCTTTATGCCCACCGGCGGAATCCATGCGGGCAACGTGGAGGAGTATCTGGCCTTTGACCGGGTACTGGCCTGCGGCGGCAGCTGGATGGTAAAAGGAGATTTAATTGCGGCAGGCGATTTTGACAGGATTCGCCAGTTGACCCGGGAGGCCGTGCAGCTTGTGGCAAGGTGCCGGGGAACGGGAGCAGAAAGGAGTGCAGGATGAAGGGAAGAGTCGTGACGTTTGGCGAGATTATGCTGCGGCTGGCGCCGGAAGGATATTACCGCTTTGTACAGGCGGACCGTCTGGGGGCAACCTATGGAGGCGGGGAGGCCAATGTGGCCGTATCCCTGGCCAATTTTGGCCTGGACGCCGCTTTTGTGACAAAGCTCCCTGCCCATGAGATCGGTCAGGCGGCCCTCAACTCTCTGCGCCGCTTCGGGGTGGACACTTCTTATATCGCGCGGGGCGGAAACCGGCTGGGGATTTATTATCTGGAAAAGGGAGCCTCCCAGCGCCCCTCCAAAGTCATCTATGACAGAGCGGGCTCTTCCTTTGCAGAGACCTCGCCGCAGGACTATGACTGGAAGGAAATCCTGAAAGGGGCGGACTGGTTTCATTTCACCGGTATCACGCCGGCGCTGGGGGACGGGCTGGCAGAGATCTGCCTGGAAGCCTGCCGGACGGCGAAGGAGATGGGAATCACCGTTTCCTGTGACCTCAATTACCGCAGGAAGCTGTGGAGCCGTGAAAAGGCGGGGCAGGTCATGGGAGAACTGTGCCGGTATGTGGACGTCTGCATTGCCAATGAGGAGGATGCGGCGGATGTCTTTGGCATCCGGGCAGCCGGCACGGATGTGACGGCAGGGACGGTGAGCCGCGCCGGTTATGAGGATGTGGCCAGACAGCTGGAGGAACGCTTTGGATTTCGCCAGGTGGCGATCACTCTGCGGGAATCTCTGTCGGCCAGCGACAACAACTGGTCGGCCATGCTTCGCAGCGGGAAGGAGAGCTGTTTCAGCAAGAAATACGGCGTGCATATCGTCGACCGCGTGGGCGGGGGAGACAGCTTTGCCGCCGGTCTGATTGCCGCTCTGTTAAACGGGGAGAGTCCTCAGGCGGCGCTGGAGTTTGCCGTGGCGGCCTCCTGCCTGAAGCATTCCGTCGAAGGAGACTTCAACATGGCATCGGAGGCGGAGGTGCGCGCCCTGGCTGGGGGAGACGCCTCCGGCCGGGTGCAGCGATAAGCGGAAAGGGAAGGTGAAGCGCAGATGAACGTTGGATTTGCAATCATTGGCTGCGGGATGATTTCCCGTTATCACGCGGCGGCCATTGCGGCTGTGGAGAGGGCAGAGCTGATCGGCGTCTATGGCGAAGATCAGGATTCCGCCGAGCGCATGGCTGCGCAGAATGGAGTGAAGCGCTACGCCTCCCGGGAGGAAATCTGGAAGGATGCACAGGTAGCAGCTGTGTCGATCTGTGTTCCCAGCGGTCTTCATGCCATGATCGCCCTGGAAGCACTGGAGCATGGGAAGCATGTGCTGATCGAAAAGCCTATGGCACTTACCTTGTCCGACTGCGATCGTCTCATTGAGGCGGGGGTAAAGAACGACAGATTGGTCTGCGTGGTCAGTCAGCTGCGCTTTTCTCCTGACGTGGCCAGGGCCAGACAGATGGTCAGAGAGGGTGCGCTGGGACGTCTGGTCAGCGTGGGGCTGTATATGAAATATTACCGAAGCCAGGAATACTATGACGGCAGTCCCTGGCGCGGAACCTGGGATATGGACGGAGGAGGGGCCCTGATGAATCAGGGCATACACGGGGTTGATTTGATTCAGTATATTGTCGGCCCGGTCTCCAGAATATTTGCCTGTGCCGGCACCCTGAGCCGCAAGATTGAGACGGAGGATACGCTGAGCGCTGTTATGCAGTTTAAAAACGGGGCCTTGGGGGTGATCGAGGCGGCTACCAGCGTATATCCCGGCTATCCCAGACGGATTGAGCTGTGCGGCGACGCGGGAACATTAATCCTGGAGGAGGATAAGATTGTCAGACTGGAGCGGGATAATCCTGCTGCAGAGCTGACGAAGGATGCTGCGGATATGAAGGCGCAGGAGGAAAGGGAGGAGAGGATCCCCGGGAGAATTCCGGAGAGGCAAAAGACCGCTGCCTCCCACAGAAACGCTGCGGACATCGATGCCAAAGGACATATCTGTCAAGTGGCGGATCTGGTCTCTGCCGTCCTCGACGGCACGCCTCTGTTGGTGGACGGCAGGGAGGGCAGAAAGGCGGTGGAGCTGGTATTGGGGGCCTACCGCTCCGCCTCCTCAGGCCTTCCCACGGAGTTTCCCTTTGCGGAGGGCTGACGCTTTAAGGAGCGATAGCTGCGGGGAGACATGCCCACCAGACGGTGAAACGTGCGGGAAAAATGGGTGGAATCGTTGAAGCCCACCATACCTCCGATGGCGGTGATGGGCAGAGAACTGTTCTCCAAAAGCGCCGCGGCATGGCGAATGCGCAGATTCAGCATATATTCCACGAAGGTCTGCTGGGTCATCAGCTTGAACAGATAGCAGAAGTAGGTCTTTGACAGGGTGGACAGGCGGCAGACCTGTTCCAGAGTTAATGGTTCTGCATAGTGTTCGTCGATATATTCTATGGCCTTTTCCATGATGGCTTTATTCTGATTGTAGATTTCCACTGAGGCGTCGTGGACGGGGGACTGATGAAACTCCCTGGCCAGTAAGAGCAGAAGGCCCTGGATCTCCACCTGCAGAAATTCCTGGTAATATACCTGCTCTTCCTCATATTCGCGCAGGAGAGTTTTCATTCGGGCTCCCACCTCCTGCTCTGCCACAGGAGAGAGGACAAAGTTGGATTTTACCTTGTCGTTCTGTGAAAACAGAAGATTGAAGGAGATAATATTCAGGGCGGACTGCAGCGGAAGAGAGATGGAGTCCGCCTTTTCTCCGTTTTGGCCGCCGAAAAGCTGGTTCAGATCAAATTCACAGCTGATGATAGCTGAGTTTTTCTGAAACCGGGTCATGTGGGTCAGCAGAGGAGGGAGGACAAACACATTTCCTCTGGCCATCTCGTATTTTTTCCCTTCCAGCCAGTGTTCGCAGCAGCCCCGGCGCACATACCAGATCTGCGTATAATCGTGATAATGAGGAATGTTCCCGGTGGGGTGTTCATCAGAGGCCTCGAATATCTTGCAGAACTTTACTTTATCAAACATCTGTGCTTTTTCCATAAGCATAGGAGTCTGTTCGTAATCCATTTCTGTTCCTCCTGCTGTCGTTGGTTTTTTTCTGTTAACTGCATGTGATAAAGTTATTTTAGCATAAATGACAGGTTTTGTGGACGATATTCCTTTTTTTATCTGCTTTTATGTCCCATAATACAGATGTAGGCTGCAGATATGTATGAAAGTCCCGACTAGCAGGGTTTCACGAAAGCAAAAAGGAGTGTTGTGGGTGAACGGATACGATATCTTGTGGTGCGGAAAGTATTCTCAGGACTGGGAAAATAAGCTTCATGAGCACACGTTCTTTCAGATGGTCGTGGTGTCGGAGGGGGACGCACAGGTTCAGGCCGACGATCAGATGCTGGAGGCGAGGGCCGGCGATGTGCTCCTGTTTCGTCCGCAGACCCTTCACGGAATCAGCCCCCGGGAGGAGAAGCGGGGAACGCTGCGCCTCTACGATGTGAAATTTGACGTCAATGAGGCCGGGCTGTTCCAAAAGCTCTGGGAGCTGCCTGTTCTCAGACACCTGGATGATGTGCAGACGGTCAAATACTATTTCAACCGGATCATGGCGGAGAGTGAGAAAAAACCGCCCTTTTACATGCGAACTATCTCCTGCTATCTGTGGATGATTCTGTTAATGCTTCTGCGCCCGCAGACGCAGGAGGAGCAGGAGGCTCTGTCTGCCCTGCCGGAGCCGGAGGGAAGCGTGCCGGTGCGCCAGAGAAATATCGATATCGCAGGAGTGGAGCGCTACATACAGGAAAACTACATCCATAACATCACGCTGGATACCCTTTCACAGGTGGCCCGCAGCAATAAGACGTCTCTGACGCAGGCATTTAAGGAAGTATACGGGACAACGCCGCTGCGCTATATCATACAGCTGCGGTTAAAGAAGGCGAAGGAACTGCTGGTGGAGACCAACATCAGCATCTCCGAGATATCGGAGCTGGTGGGTTTTCAGACTATTCACTACTTCAGCCGCTTTTTCAAAGAGAAGGAACACTGTTCTCCGCTGGAATACCGAATGCGCAATGCGGGGAACCGGTTTTACACTTTTTAAAAAGTAATTTTTTTACAGGAGGACGAGAAATGAATTTTGCGGTGATTGGCTGCGGAGTAATTGCCTTTACTCACGCAAAAGCGCTGAAAGCGCTGGCAAACGAGGACTGCCGGCTTTATGCCTGCTGCGACATCATTAAGGAGAAGGCGGATCAGTATGCCAGGGATCATGCAGTGCCGAAGGTCTACTACGACTATCATGAGGTGCTTGCCGATCCGCAGGTGGATATCGTATGCGTCTGCGTGCCCAGCGGAATCCACGGGGAAATCTGTATCGCCGCATCGGAAGCGGGAAAGGCCATCGTCTGCGAAAAGCCTATGGAGATCACGCCGGAGAAAATTGCGGCAATTATCGAGACGGTAAAGAAGAACCATACAAAGATGCAGTGCATTTTTCAGAGACGGATGATGCCGGTAGCCATTGCCGTGCGCGATATTATCGCCTCGGGCAGACTGGGGAAGATCTGTCTGGCGGAGGCCCAGCTAAAGTATTACCGGGACCAGGCCTATTATGACAGTGCCGGCTGGCGGGGCACCTGGGAGCTGGACGGCGGCGGCGCACTGATGAATCAGGGGGTTCACGGAGTGGATCTGATCCTCTGGATGCTGGACGATGAGATTGACACCCTGTACGGAAGGGCCGATACGCTCTGCCGCAGGATTCCTGTGGAGGATACGGCGGCGGCCGTTCTGCGGATGAAGAAGGGGACTTTGTGTGTAATCGAAGGAGCCACCACCGCCTATCCCGGATTTTCGACAACCTTTGCGGTATATGGAGAGAAGGGGAGCATCGTCTTTGACGATGAGGGAATCCGCCAGTGGAGCTTTATCGACGAGCAGGATGCACCGCCCAGGCCGGAGACAGGCGAGAGAGTGGGCGGGGCGAAGAGTGCGGTGGATATCGGGATTTATGGCCATATCTGCCTTCTGCGCGATATCGCCGAGGCCGTAAGAGAGGACAGAGAGCCGCTGATTCCGCCGTGGAAGGCGGACAAGGCCGTGCAGGTGATCTGTTCCATCTATGAATCCACCCGCACGGGACAGATTATCAAATTTGCGTGACCATCAGCCATAAAATATAGGACAGGAGCCGGACAGGACGGGATTGTAAATGAAATTGAGTTTTATAACCGATGAAGCTACCCAGAGTTTTGACGAGGCCCTGGTTTTTGCCGAGCAATATGGGCTGCAGGGGCTGGAGCTGCGCAGTGTGAATGATCTGCCTGTGGACCAGCTGGGAAAGGAGACGCTGCTTGAATGCAAACGGCAGCTTGATGCGAAAGGGCTGGCTGTGTGCAGTATAGCCGGTTCATTTTACAAGTGCAGCCGGCTGGATGCGAGGGCCGTACAGGCGGAATGGGAGAAGCTAAAACGGCTGTGTGCCGCGGCAGAGATTTTGGACTGCCCGGTGCTGCGGGGATTCTCCTTCTGGCAGGAGGGAGGATGTGCTTCGGTGGGGGAGCTGCTTCCCTTTTATGAGGAGCCGGCCCGCATTCTGCGCGAATGGGGAAAGAAGCTTCTGCTGGAGGCCGATCCCAGCGTGAATACGACCAATCACAGAGCATTGGCCGGTCTGCTGAGCAGACTGGACAGTGAGATATTTGGCGCGATCTACGATCCGGGAAACGATATCTATGATCCGGAGGGAGAGATACCTTACCCTGACGGTTATGAGGCAATAGCCCCATATATCGGTCATATCCATATCAAGGATGCTGTGCTGGGGGAAAACGGGCCGGAGTGCGTAAAGATCGGGACAGGACTGGTGGATTATCCGGCGCTTCTCGCCAGACTGACGGCCGACGGGTACGATGGGTGGCTGTCCCTGGAAACACATTACCGCAAAAATGCTGCGCTGTCGGAGGAACAGCTGCGCCGCCCCCAGGGAGCGGGATTTACCGCCGGAGGCTGGGAGGCGACGGCTGAAAGCGCCGCAGCGCTGAAGGAACTGATCAGACAGGTTATGGAGAGATGATGAATACCGTTATACGTAATGCAAAGCTGGTGCAGGATGGCAGGATTACCCGCTGCGATCTGTATATTCAGGATGGAAAAATTACCAATGTGCTTCCGCCGGGCAAGGGGTGGGGCGCGGAGGAGGAGATTGATGCCGACGGCTTTTATCTGTCCCATGGATTTATCGATATCCATGTCCATGGGGGCGGCGGTTATGATTTCATGGACGGCACCCGGGAGGCCTGGGATGGAGTGCGCCGTCTCCATCTGCAGCACGGAACCACAGGAATCGTGGCGACGACGCTGGCGGCCACGATGGAGGAGATGACTGCTGCGGCCAGGATGTACAATGCGTGCAGGGATGAGCTGGGGGACGGGGCCAGACTGCTGGGGCTGCATATGGAGGGCCCCTATCTGGCGCCGGCCCAGAGCGGAGCCCAGGATCCGGCCTTTATCCGCGGACCGATACCGCAGGAGTACGAAAAATTGGTCGAGCTGTGTCCGGATATCCGGCGCTGGACCGTGGCGCCTGAGCTGGAGGGAGCTTTTGCCATGGGCGACTATCTGAAAAAACATGGAGTGAGAAGCTCCATCGGGCACAGCGATGCCACTTATGCCCAGGTAAAAGAAGCGATGGCCCACGGCTTTACCCATGTCACGCACCTGTATTCAGCCATGTCCACGGTGACCAGACAAGGGGGCTTCCGCCGCGGCGGCGTTGTGGAGAGCGCCTATGTGCTGCCGGAGCTTACCAGCGAGGTCATCGCGGATGGATGCCACCTTCCGGCTGAGCTTTTGCAGATGGCCTATCGCTTTATCGGCCCGGACCGGCTGGCTCTTGTGACGGACGCCATGCGTGCGGCCGGGCAGACGGAGGGAGAGAGCATTCTGGGGAGCCTCTCCAAGGGACAGAGAGTCATCATAGAGGATGGAGTGGCCAAAATGCCGGACCGAAAAGCCTTTGCGGGAAGCGTCTGCACCACGGATCGGCTGGCCCGCACGATGATGCGGCTGGCTGGGGCTACCCTTATGGACACGGTGAAGATGCTGACGGAGACGCCGGCCCGCATCATGGGACTGGAAGACGTCACCGGACGAGTAGAGAGCGGTCGGGCGGCGGACCTGGTTCTTTTTGACGAAAATATAAATATCTGCATGGTGCTTACGGACGGCAGAGTGCGCTGGGAAAACAAAGAATACCGGGACAGGAGGAGAAATGAGAGAGGAGAAATATGATCAGCTGAAGGTCAAGGTTTATGGCAGCCGCAGGGAGATGGGACAGGCTGCGGCTGCGGACGTGGCTGCGGCCATCGGACAGATTCTGGCGGAAAAAGAAGAGTGCAATATGATTTTTGCGGCAGCTCCCTCGCAGAATGAAATGCTGGAGGCGCTCAGAGAAAACAGGAACATTCCCTGGGAACGGGTGCGTGCTTTCCATATGGATGAATACTGCGGCCTGGATCCCAAGGCCAGTCAGTGCTTCGGCAATTTTCTGGACCGCACCTTGTTTATGCAGGTAAACATGCGGGCGAGATATTATCTTCGGGAGGCAGGAAAAACACCGGAGGAGATCTGCAGAAACTACAGCGATCTGCTCCGGCAGTATCCTGTGGATATCGTCTGCCTGGGAATCGGCGAAAATGGGCATATTGCCTTCAATGATCCGCCGGTGGCGGATTTTAAGGACGCAGAGCTGGTGAAGCTGGTAAAGCTTGACGAGGTATGCCGCATGCAGCAGGTCCACGACGGATGCTTTGCGAGCATCGATCAGGTGCCGGTCTGTGCCGTGACGCTGACGATACCGGCTCTGTGCGCGGCCAGATACATGTTCTGCGTCGTTCCGGCCGCAACCAAGGCCCGGGCAGTCAGAGCAGCCTGCACCGGGCCCGTGGAAGAGAGCTGTCCGGCCTCCGTTCTGCGCCGTCATCCGGGAGCCGCGCTGTATCTGGATCCGGACAGTTCCTCTCTGCTGGAATAGCCGAATTAGTTCAGCCAACGCTCATATTCTGTGCAGGGCAGCCAGATGCCGCCGTCACAGGCATAGTAGTCGTCGTTTAAATGATACAGACTGTTGCAGGCTTCGGCCCAGGGATAACCCTGGGCCGGATTTAATTTCTTCATCTCATCCCAGTTTTGATAATTCTGCTCTCCGTTGCTCTCCAGCACGCCGACCTTCAGGCCGGGCAGAGGGAGAAGACGGGCGGCTACGTTTTTGTTGTATTCGACCATGGCCGGATTTACGGTGAGATCGGCACAGAAACAGGGGATTTGTCTTTTGGCGGCCTCCTCGCAGATCCGAAGAGTCACGGATAGCGTCTTGGCGATGGGCTTGAGGGCGATGGCACGGTAACCGTAGTCATCCATCAGCCGGATGGCATCCTCATCGCTGTGAGCGCTCTCATCGCCGGCCACGCGCACCGGAAGACGGGAGACATCCTGCAGATGATCCTCCGGCATAGGTTCCTCGAGAAGAAGGACGCGCTCCAGGATTCCATGGCGATCCAGCGCGTCCAACAGAGCCATCACCCGATCCGTGGTATCGTACCGGCCGTTGGCATCCAGGTAATAAAGAGGGTGACCACAGAAGGTGCAGGGCGTCTCTCGCTCGCCCACCAGTCGGTGTATCTGTCTTAGTCTGGCGATATCCCACTGGAGCATGGCATCCAGATCGCCCGGCCCCGCCGGAGCGGAGCCGATTTTTATTTTGTACAAAAAGGTCCCCTGGTCCGCCAGGGCGAGAATATCTTCCTCAGTCGTGTCATAAGAGATCAGCGGAATATTTCCCAGAAGCTTTTGCTTTGCACACAGACTTTGGGTGAGAGGAGCCACCAGAGACGCAAAGCAGGGAGAGCCGGTTTTGCCGGCATAAAGCCGCCATAAGGCCCAGTCCACCGGTGTCAGCGCATTGAGAACGAAGGTCAGACGCATGGCGGGAAATCCTTTGCTTTTCCCGTATTCCCAAACGGCCGGGATCAGCTGCTGTGTCATGAGATCGGGGCGCAGCAGTTCCTTTCCCTCCAGGAGGGAGAGGGCGTGGCGGGTCAGGGAGAGCATCAGCTGATTGCCTTTTTCCTGGCCGAGGGCCGCAGACAGGGCGGCATCGCTCCACAGCACACTCTGTACGCCCAGCCCCAGACCTTTCGCTCCCTCGTCGTCTTCCACGAGGCAGACAATCTGCCACAGCTCGCTGAGAGAGCCTCCCTTAAAGCCAAAGGGGCGTTTTAAGGGCTCCCTTCGGAGAGCACTTTGCGTAAAAATAATTCGGCTCATGTTCCCCTCTCCTTTTATGCGATTCGGCTGAGCATCTCCTGGCTGACCTCACCTGTCATAGGCTTTCCGGCCAAAAAATGCTGCATCTGCTCGTAGCAGTGCATGCCGATCTTGCACAGGCCATTGCCGGCTTGCCCGGCCAGGTGGGGAGTCAGTATGCAGTTGGGCAGGGAGCGCAAGGGGCTGTCCGGGGCGGGCGGTTCAGGATCCGTGACGTCCAGACAGGCGACCTTAAGTTTTTTCTTTTCCAGAGCTTCGATCAGGGCCGGTTCATCGATGAGGGAGCCGCGGGCCGTGTTGATCAAAATGGCGCCGTCCTTCATCTGGCTCAGGGTCTTTCGGTTGATCATGTGGTAGGTGGCGTCGCCGGTGGGAGCATGCAGACTGATGACATCACTTTGTTCGAGAAGTTCGTCGAAGGTCACTTTCTTAACACCCAGGGCGGCCATCTGTTCGCGGGAAACATAGGGATCATAGGCGATGACATGGACGGAAAAATTCTGCAGAAGCTCTGCAAAATGGCTTCCGGCTATTCCCATGCTGACAATGCCGACGGTGATGTTGTAGAGATCCGTTATATTGTCGTGGGACCATCCGCCCTGCCGGATTTCCTGGTTGAGGGCGAAGAAGTTTTTGCAGGCGGCGATGGTCAGCCCCAGGGCAGTCTCCGATACGCCGCTGCTGAGAACACAGGCGGAGGAGACGATCTGTATCCCCCGGCGATACATTTCATCGGTGGCCACGGATTTTACACTGCCGGCTGCGTGCAGCACCAGTCTGAGATGGGGAGCGGCATCCAGCAGATCGGCGGTGAGAGCAGGACTGCCCCAGCTGGTCACGGCAATGTCTGCCCCTTCGAGGAGTCTGCGCGCGTTTTCCGGTTCATTTTCGGTGGTCTGATTCCAGACTACCGTACCGGCAGACTGAAACAGACGGCAGGTTTCTTCATCCATCACCTGCGGACGAATCTGTTGATCCAAAAGCATGGCAATTTTCATAAATTCACGATCCTTTCCCTTAAACTTGCGTGTTATTAACGAGCTGCGTGTCTTTGCCTGTCGCTTTTAAAGTAGTATAACACGGCCTTCTCATGACTTCTTTGGCATATTTTCAAAACATTTTGTAATTTGCACAAAGAAAGCGGGGAAAAGAATCGCGGAGATTTCAGTCCTGCGAGGTGAGAAGAATCTGACTGAGTCTGGGCCACAAAAGGGAGGTGGCTATGGTGAAGATTATGCCGGGGACGGCGAGAAAAAAGAGAAGCAGACCGGCGGAGGGCCACTGGACGGCGATGAGAATATATACGGTCTGCAGAAGGGCGGGAACGACGCCGCGCCAGCCGCAGGCGGCCAGCAGGATCACGCCGTTTTTCAGAATGGCTTTGGTGGGAAGATCAAATTGTGATACCTGTGCCATGACAGTTATGGTATAATAGCTGACGAGAAAGAGGCATAGGAAAACAACTGTGTAGTAAACTGCCGGCTGAGCTTCTGTCTGGCTCTGACCGACCAGACTGTAAAAGCCGAGGAGTACCCAGAGAATGCCCAAGATCAGACCGCAGACGGCGCCCTGACCGAATTCCCGCCGGAAAAAGGAGAGGAAGGGCTCGCGGACCAGACGGGGAATATGGCGCGTGTACTCATAGCAGCGGTGATACAGGGAGGCCATGGCTGCGCCCATAAGCGTGGAGCAGAGGAGAATTGCGGGGATAAAAATCAATCCCCCCACCATCAGGAAGGCTCCGATGCAGAGCAGGGCAGGGAGGCTGAACAGGACAAACCACAGATTGTTTAAGAGAAGATTGGGAAGATTCGGAAGGAGAACGCTGCCCATAAAGCCATGGGAAGGTTCTCTTGATGATGCTTTCCTTCCTTCTGCTTTTGCCGCTTTTTTTTCTGCCCTTTCCTTTCTGGCGAGTTCCTGTTCGTAGTTGAGCTGGCTGTAATTATTTTTTTTCATTTCAAGAATCTCCTTCCTGAAGGGGTGGATATCTGGGATTTTTCATCCACGATATCATATTTGTGGAACAAAGGCAAGAGAAAAGTAAAAACACTGTATGTTATTGATTTAACACATATACATACAGGACAGATAATAGGTCTTGAGGTGTTTTTCACAAAGAAACGGAAAAAAAGACAAAAGATTCTGTACAATATGTAAAGAATTAATAAATAAAAAAGGGTAAAATAAGGGCACAGAGCTGATAAATATGTGCATAACGATGGTGGATGCACATAGGAAACAAAGAAAAAAAGGAGGATAAGAAATGAGGAAACTAGTAGCATTGATTATGGCTATGGCCATGGTATTGGCGTTAGCCGGATGCAGCGGCGGAAATACGGAGACGACGCCGGCAGCCGGCGAAACCGCAGCGGCAACCCAGGAGGCCGGCGGTGAAGAACAGACCGAGGGAGGTACCGGCGAGGTGACTACCGTGACTGTCTGGTCTATGTATGCCGAGGATGAGGATGAGACGACGCAGGGACCTCGTCTGCTGAAGCTGGCAGAGGAATTTAATGCCACTCATGACGATATTCAGATCCAGGTTACTCTGGGCAAGACCTATGACAATATCGTGACGGCTATCGCTTCCGAGGGAACGCCGGATATCTTCCAGATGTACTGGCAGTATGCAGCTCCTCTGGCGGCCAATGGAGCGATCCTTGATCTGACCTCCTATGTGGACAATGATGAGAGCTTTGACAAGGATGATATTCTGGATGCCGTATGGGATCTGTGCATGGTAGGCGACAGCATTTATTCCATCCCGCTGTCCGCTTCCACGACTTATGTTCTGTATAACCCTTCCGTGCTGGAAGCTGCCGGCTGGTCCGAATTCCCCACTACAGTGGAGGATCTGATTCAGTGCGCCAAGGACTGCTATGATGTGGGTGGGACCACGCAGATGGGTCTTTCTCCGATCTTCCCTTGGCAGGACGATGTGCTGTGGCCGGCCATGGTGGAGGCTCAGTGGGAAGATGCAGACGGCAACCCTGACTTTGACAATGACGGAATCCGCGAGGCTTACTCCATTCAGAAGGAGCTGATCGATTATCAGGGCGGATATACGGCAGTTTCCGCGTGGGGCTCCGACTGGTATTCCACTCGTGCCACGGCTACTGATCCCGTTCTGTCCGGTGTGTGCGCAATGAGATTCCAGGCAGACAGCGGTCTGGGCGATCTGCTGGCCAACGGCGCAGAGGCCGGATATGAGTACGGCACCGACTGGGCGTTTGCCGCAGTTCCCGGCAACTCCATGCTGACCGCCGGCGTCTACGAGATCAATGCCAAGACGGCTCACGCCGATGCAGCCTGGGAAGTTCTCTCCTATCTGAGCTCTGCTGAGTCCATGGCTTATCTGGCTGAAGGCACGGGCAACAATGGCTTCTATATGCCTCGCTACAGCTCTCTGGAAGCTCTGACCCAGATGGATGTGCCTGAGGTGGTCAAGGATGCCGCTACCATGCTGATGGAGGCTGAGCTTCAGTCCTTCCCGATGAGCGGCTATGTTTCCGAGTATCTGGCGGCTATCTCCACCCATATGTCTCAGTATCTGTCGGGTACACTGGATTTGGATACGGCAGTAGCCAATGTACAGGCTGAGGTAGAAGCGGCTATACAGTAATCGTTCGTATGTGATATTTCGCTCTGCAGGGAGAGCTGCCTTTCGTGGTTCTCCCTGTACTTTTTGTAGATGGAAGGGAAAATATGAGGCATAACAAGAAAGAAAAGGCTATTGTAAAATCTGCAAAAACAATTTCTGCGACCAAGAGGGAACGGAGATTTTTCCGTACAGGGCTGCTCTTTGCATCCCCCTGGCTGATCGGTTTTATCTGTTTTACCATTGTACCGATTTTGCTGGCATTTTATTACAGCTTCACCGACTACAATCTGTTTACTTCACCGACATGGGTAGGGCTGAAAAACTATATCGATATGTTTCATGATCCCTATGTGGGTCTCTCTCTGAAAAACACCCTTTTTATGGTGCTTATCGGCACGCCCGCAGAGCTGATTGTGGCTCTCTGTCTGGCTCTTTTGCTGAATCAGAGAAAGGTATTTGGCCTGCCGGTATTCCGTACTATTTTTTATCTGCCGACTCTGGTGCCGGTGGTGGCCAGCGCCATGCTGTTTATGTGGGTGCTGAACGGCAATTACGGTCTGATCAATCAGATCCTCAATCTGTTTGGAATAGATGGACCGTATTGGCTCAATGATCCGAAATGGACGAAGGTATCTCTGATCATTATGGATACCTGGCGCTGCGGCAGCGCCATGATCATTTTCCTGGCAGCGCTGCGGTCGGTACCTGCCTCACTGTATGAGGCCGCGGAGATGGATGGTGCAGGCGGCATTACCCGATTCTTTCGCATTACCCTGCCTTATATATCGCCCACGGTGGAGTTCAACCTTCTGATGGGAATGATCTCACGGTTCCAGTATTTCAGTCAGGCCTATGTGTTTGCCAGCCTTACGGACACGGCAGGCTCCATAGGCGGCGGTCCCGGCAATTCCATGTTGTTCTACTGTCTGTACCTGTATCGGCAGTCGTTCCTGTTCTATAAGATGGGATACGCCTGCGCTATGGCCATCTTGCTCTTTGTCATCATTATGCTGGCCACGGCTCTGACGCTGCGGGTATCCAAGCGCATGGTCAACTACGATGTGGAATAGGGAGGTGGAGAGATGAGCAAAGCAGCTACGGTAAAAAAGAGTTATTACAGGCGGCGCAGAATTCGCGGGCGCATCTCCCATGGATTTGGAATCGTCATGCTGATCTTCTGCAGCTTTATCTTTCTGCTCCCCCTGTACTGGATGGTCTGCACGGCGCTGAAATCCGAGGCCTATGTGTTTTCCGTCCCGCCGCAGTGGATACCTAACCCGGTGGTATGGAATAACTTTGTCCGAGTGTTCCAGAGGATGGACCTGCTGAAATATATCAAGAATACCCTGATTTTGTCCATCTGTCCGGTGATCGGCGTCCTGTTCTCATGCCCTATGGTGGCATATTCGCTGACAAAGATTCCGTGGAAGGGACCGAAATATATCTTTCCCGTGATTCTGGCGACGATGATGATTCCCTGGCAGGTGACCCAGATTCCCATGTATACGATCTGGTCCAGACTGGGGTTAGTGGATACCTTCGTGCCCCTGATCCTTCCCAGCTTCTTTGGAAGCGCCTACTATATCTATCTGATTCGCCAGTTTATGAAATCTCTGCCCAGCAGTATTATGGAGGCCGCCCGCATAGACGGAGCCAGCGATATCAAGATCCTGTACTACATCGTATATCCGATGTGCAAATCGATCCTGACGACCATCGCTGTACTGGTATTCATCGCCGGGTGGAACGATCTGAACGGTCCTCTTTTGTACCTGCAGTCCAGTTCCAAATATACCTTGTCCATCGGCCTGCAGATGTTCAGACAGGCGGCTAATCCGGAGTGGACGCTTCTGATGGCGGCCAGCACGATTTTTACCCTTCCCCTGATTGTGATTTTCTTCCTGTGTCAGAACGCGTTTCTAAACGGTATTCAGACGACGTCGGGACTGAAGTGACGAGAGAGCGAGGTGAAGGTCTATGAAAGAACCATTTGCACCAGGCAGCAAGGTACTGTTTTATGGGGATAGCATCACGGACTGGTTTCGCAACAAAGAGGATCCCCGGGATTTGGGACAGGGCTATGTGGCCAGGGTGGCCGGTGCTTATCATGCTCTGTTTGGTCAGGAAGTCCGCTTTATCAACCGGGGTGTCTCGGGAAATCGGGTGGGAGATCTTCTGACCCGCTATGAAGAAGATGTGTTGGCGCTGAGACCGGATGTGGTCAGCATCCTGATCGGAGTCAATGATACCTGGCGCAGATATGACCGCAATGATCCGACGCCAGCTGACGTCTTTGAGGAGCGCTACCGTCAGCTTCTCCAGAATATACGCTGGGATCTTCCGGGCTGCCGTATTTTGATGGTGGAGCCTTTTTTGCTCCATGAGCCGGCCGACCGCTGGCAATGGCATGAGGATCTGGATCCGAAGCGCCTGGCGGTGTGCCGTCTGGCACAAAAATATGCGGATTGGTATCTGCCCATGCAGGGAATTTTGACGGAGGAGGTAATTCGCACACACTGCAAGGAGAGCAGCCTGCTGTACGACGGTGTCCATCCCACCGAAAAAGGACAGGCACTGCTTGCCGTACATATTTTAAGGACCTGGGAAGTCTTGTAAGACAAAAGTTCTAAAAGCTCTAAGACAAAAGTTTCTAAGATGAAAGTAATTGTGGAGGGTTGTTTTATGATGAGAAAAAGGCCGCGAAGGCGCTGGCTGGCGCTGCTGCTGGCATTGTGTATGTTATTGGGGACAATGACGACGGCGTTTGCCGACGAGACCAGTCCTGTGGGAAGCAGCGTGGAAGAAACGATGGAAGAAACGCAGGAGACGGCAACAGACGGGGAAACAGAGCCGGAGAAAGAATCCGAAGCGGAATTTGAAGAAGAATCTGCGGCAGAGTCCGAAGCAGAATCCGAAGAAGCGTCTGAGGCAGAGTCCGAAGCGGAATCCGAAGAAGAATCTCCGGCAGAGTCCGAAGTGGAATCAGAGGGGGAGCCGGAGCCGGAAACGGAATGGGAATCCGGGACGGAGGAGAGCAGTCCTGCGGCGACGACTCCTGTGCAGGTAAATGAGCTGGCTGAGAACGGTTCTGCCGCGCGACAGAGCAGTTTTTCCGATGCGCAGGCTCAGAGCCTGACGGAAAATGCGGCAGTATCTTCCTATATAATTGGTGATGAAACGCCGTATTACAACAACGATGCCAGTAAGGGAAATATCAAGGATATCGAGGAGGCATCCTGGGACCGGCTGATCGACGGGGTGATGGCTGCCGGTCGGAAGGCTGAGGATGACTGGGTGTCCGGAAGCTGGGATGACCCGCAAGGATTGCGGTCCCTGTATGTAAATATGTATCGGGGAGACAGCCGCGATATCACCATAGACCTGGGACAGATTTCTCATGTGACGGAAGCTGCTCTGCATATCGGCGTCTGCGGCGGATATGGCATCAATCCTCTGACGGAGGTGGAATTTTATCTCTCCGAAAATGGAACGGATTACTATCATGTGGGGACAGTGACCCAGGAGCAGGCTGAGGCTGATGAGGCGGATCCGACGGATTTGACGGAGACGGAGCCGAGTCATCTGTACTATCGGCTGACCGGGCTCAATTACAATGCCAGATATTTGCGAGTACGGTTCACCGTGGGAACATGGGTGTTTGCCGATGAGCTTCTGGCGGGCGGAAGTACCGCGCCCTCCGAAAATGCGGATCCCTTCAACCCGGATGACTTGCTGGAGGAGGAGGTTTCCCGGGAGAGCTATGCTACACCCTCCCAGTCCGGCGGGGTACACCATGAATACCTGGCTTATCAGGGGTGGGGTACAGTCAACAGCGAGCTGACGGAGACCTACAAGACGGTGGATGAATATAAGGCGGCAGTGGCCTACCTGGATGAAGATGGGCAGCCCCAAGACTGGCTCTACGACGGCATTACCGTGTTAGGCCATGCCTACACCAGCGACGGAGGTCTGTTTGTGATCTCCGGCAGCAATACCGACTACGCAGACAAGGCGGACTGGGATGCCTGGCTGAATCATATCTACAATTACCGGACCCAGGATGGCCAGGCCGCGAACATGGATGCACTGGAACAGGCGGTGGCCGAGGTCAAGGAAGCCATGGTTGCGGAGGGAATTCTCACCCGCGAGGAGGCCGACAGCTATGTGGTGCCGGTGAAGATTGCGGTGTATCCGACGATTCATTCCTTCTCCGACTGGGGAACGACGGATGAGACCGTCCATGTGACCAAGGCTGAAGACGGGACACTGTCCATCACAGGCATAACCCAGGAGCCTATGGACTGTGACTTTACTCTGGCGGGGAACGGCGGAGATGTAGATCAGACGCTGACGGCCAGAGCCAGCGCTTATTACTGGTATATGAAGAAGGCGGCGGAAATGTTCGCCGAAAAAGATTATCAGAACATTGCACTGAGCGGTTTCTATTTCTATAATGAGATTCTCTATCCTGTGGAAGATTCCCTGGCGGAGGACAGTGTCAAGCTTTACAATATGCTGGTGGACTACATCGCCCAGGAAAAGGGATATGAGAAGCTCTACTCCTACTGGATTCCCTATTACACGGCAACAGGATACAAAAACTGGGAAGACTACGGCTTTGACTATGCCATCATGCAGCCCAATGCCTACGGCTATGGACAGGCGCGGCTGGATACGGCGGCCGATTTCTCATATTTCTATGGTCTGGGTGTGGAAATGGAATGGATGGGAATGAACACGCCCGGTTACGTCGATACCTTCATCCAGTACCTGACCACGGGGGCAGCCAAGGGCTATCAGGAAGGTGTGCAGGCATGGTACTGGGGTACATGGGATCTTGCTCAGCTGTGCAGGGGAGAGGGCTCCTATGCCGATTACCGCTATATTTATGACCTGACTTATCAGTATATAAGCGGCAATGCCGTATATTCAGATAATCTGCTGCAGACCGCTCAGGTTTCTCTGAAATTCCGAAATGCAGCGGATACTTCGGCGCTGGACAGCAAACTCTATCTTCTCTATGACGGAGTGTATGGAGATGAAGCAGTCTGGAGTACCAATGTCCTTCAGATCAACAACAACAGCTTCCAGGCACCCACGGAGATCGTGGCTAAGCTTGCCGAGACTTCGGCGGTCACCTCGCTTCAGCTGTATTTCTACGACTGGCAGAGCGCCGGGGTGTATGAACCTTATGTCGTACAGTATTTTGTATCGGCGGACGGGGAGGACTGGCAGCTGATCGGAACGGCAAAGGGAGAGGACGACTATAAACTGACAGTGCCTGACGGCCTGGCAGCGGACTATGTGATGGCACGGATCATCAACTATGCAGAAAACAGTACGCTGAAGGCGTGGATAGGCGTGGAGGAATTCGTCATTTCCGGTTCTCCTACCACCAGACAGACGGATATTCCGCAGATCGAAGAAAATCTGCTGACACAGAATGAAAATGTACAGCTGACCCTGACGGATTCGGCGGGGACGCCGGTCGTACCGTCCAACACGAATGAGCTGTCGGTGCTGATCGACGGCGAGCAGGGCGGCGCATGGAACGGAGGATATTACTGCTGGAGCAGCACCGCCTATGAAGATCCCTTTGACCTGACGGTGGATCTGGGCGAGGAGTTTTATGTAAATGCCGCTGGTCTGAGCCTGTATGAATGGATGTCGGCCGGCGTGGGACTCCCGGAGAGTGTAAATATCTATGGCTCTGCCGACGGGACGAGCTGGACTTATCTGGGCACAGTGAAGGACTATGTGGTGACGGCAGGAAATACTAGTGACGGGACGGACGCAGCCTTTATCCTGGAACTTTCAGACGAAATGCTTCTGCGCTATGTGCGCTTCAATTTTGCCCGCAGTGAAAATCTGTATCTGCAGAATGGACGAAACAACTGGATCGCTCCGGGTGAAGTGATGGTGTCCGGCAGGAGCGCCAATGAAGGAACCGACGCCGAACAGCTGACCGAAAATCTGCTGGATATGGACGCCGAAAACATGGAAGCTGCCTTCATTGGCACACCCAATGTCAATGGAGAAGCAGGACTGGAGACGGTGAACTCTCTGCTGTATCTTCTGACGGACAATATTTTTGGCAGCAGCTATCCGGGGACCTATAACAATCCCGACAACAGCCCCTATGTAGGATTTAACTATGGCTGGACAGGCTCTTATGATCCTGCAGCCTGGAATTCCGGCTGGGAAAACGAGGGATACCGGCTGAGTGCAGATCTGGGCGCGCTGTATGAGCTTTCGGGAATCGCGATTGATTTTCTCAGCTATGAGTCAGCCTCCGTTATGCCTCCGGAAATGGTGACATTCTGGGTTTCGACTGACGGGGAGAGCTGGACCATGGCCGGGACGGCAGCAGCCCAGGACGCTCTGGTGAAAGCCGCCGGAACCGCATCCGGACAGACCAAGAACTATTATGTGATCAACATGGATGACGCTCCAGTGGTCGCCCGCTACATCCGATGGGAATTTGCTCTGGCGGACAGAGATGAAAACGGAACATATGCATTTGTGATGTTTGACGAAATTCAGGCGGCTGGAACAGCTCATGAACACACCTATGAGGAGACAGTTGTAGCGCCGACGGAGACGGAACAGGGGTATACTCTCCATCTCTGCAGCCGATGCGGCTATTCCTATCGGGATCAGTATGTACCGGCTGTCGGAACGGCTCCGGAAGAACCCCCAGAAGAATCAACGGAGGGCTCTTCCGAGGGCAGCACCGAGTCTCAGCAGCCGCCTGCCGGCGGATCCTCTTCCTCCTCCGGCGCAGAACAAGCGCCTGCCGGCGGGTCTCAGACGCCTACCGGTGAGACAGAAAGCCCGGCGACCTGGATGATTCTGGCGTTTATGGGTGCAGCCCTTCTCATGCTGACTGTACTGATGGGAAAGAAGAAAAGACTGGAATAGAAATTAAAATAAAGTAGGAAATGACAATCCCATAGAAATCTGATTTGATTAGCATTTTTTCAAGATCTAGATTTTCTATGGGATTGATTTATGATTTGGAGGACAATATGTATTATTCATATGTAATGGGAATCGGAAAGCTGACAAAATGATATGGTCACAGAACTCGTGAGGCGAGCGGCAGAGGACAGGACAGCAAATATAAAGGAAGATATAGATTGAGGTCACGGGGAAGAATAGATGAGCCGAGCAACAAATGAAACGCGAATAAGGAATTCATTTGTTGCTCAGCTCATTATATTTTGCTTTTATGCTTCCCTGAACACCTGCCTTACTATTTCAGCGGGAGGCACTCTCCTTGCCGGCAAAATCTGCGAGTTCCACGCTTTCACCGCGGTGAAGGCGGGAATATTCGGCGGCCATTGCCATCACATGACTTTCTACGGACTCGTCGACGGAGGTTAGAGCCTGCTGGCCTCCTTCTCTTAGAAGCTGGCAGAGAGCGGCTACCATACGGGAATCGCCGCCGCCATGTCCGGCAAAACGGTCGTCAACGGGGTCGAGGGTTATGACTTTTTCCGACTGACCGAAGAGGCGCAGATAAATTTTGTTTTCTTCCAGATTGCCTTCCAGTTCGCCAAAGCTGCCGGTGGCGCGTATGGTGCGGTAGCAATTTTCCGTGAAGGCGGAGAGGACGAAGGAAGCGGTGATCCCGCCTTCAAATTCCATCTGCACCGTCTGATGGTCGGCCACATCATTATCGCAGCGGTAGACACAGCGGCCGTAAGGACCGCTTTTCATGGCTTCATAGAGGCTTTCCTCTGTGGGATTGTTGGTCAGCACATTGCAGGGCCAGTCACTGTGACCGGTGCGTATGCCGCTCTTTTGATTGTAGATATATATCTTTTCGCAGTCGTAAGGGCAGGATTCCTTGCAGCTGCATCCATCCAGACAGCGCATGGCTGTGGGATCGGGAGCATTTTCCGGCCGAAACCAATCCAGGCTCCCGTATGAGGAGAGACGCAGACAGGGGACCCCGGCCAGCCAGCGCAGGATATCCATGTCGTGACAGGATTTGGCCAGGATCAGTGGACTGCTCTCATCGCTGCGGCGCCAGTTGCCGCGGACGTAGCTGTGAGCAAAGTGCCAGTACGCCACATTCTCACTGGCCTCCAGAGTCTGCAGCCGTCCGATGGCATTCTGACGCAGCAGATCGTGGACCTTCTGATAGAACTGCGTGTAGCGCAGGACATGACAGACCATCACAATGCGTCCCTGACGGTGGGCTTCTTCCCTGAGCTGCAGGCACTCGGCGAGACTGGGGGAGATGGGTTTTTCCAGCAGCAGATGATACCCCATGCGGAGGGCCGGGATGGCATAGCAGATATGCTGCGCATCCTGGGTGGCAATGATCATTACGTCTGCGAGCCGGGGACAAGCCAACAGCTCTTCTCCGCTTTGAAAGCAATGGTCCGGGGAAACACCGTATTCATTCTGGGCTGCTTTCCTCTTCTCCGGGTCCGGATCCGCTACGGCGACGACCTTCATCTGATCCGGAAAAAAATGAGCGTAGGACGCATAGGCATCTTTTCCACGACTGCCAAAGCCGCAGACGGCTACAGTAATAGGTGTTTGGTTCATGGTGATATCTCCCTTCTGCCGCTGCAGGCAGCGGCTTTTGTTTTACTTTTTATCATCGAGCAGGCAGCCGGTTCAACGCTCCAGCTAGAGATCCAGCTTACAGGAGGAGGCGATTTCCCCCCAGGCGTAGCTTCCCTTCAGAGAGCCGTCGGCCATGACGGTATAGGGGAGAGGCGTCTCGGCCAGCGGCGCTATGGTCTCGATATGGCCGGCGCCCCACTCATCCATGGCGCGGGCGGCAGTCTCCATGCGCCCTGCCATGCCGCTGACGCGCAGATCCAGGATTTCAAAACCATAGGGCTTGTTGGCGGCGTTCCAGAAGGCACACCAGATATCCCGCAGGGCGGTGAGCTGGCCGGCGGTTTCCCTGGCCAGAGCTGCCAGAGGCGGAGCCTGCTCGCGGCGGCCCTGCCGTACTGCGGTTCCCGCTTCCTGGTGCCAGCGACATTTTAGAGAGAGTGTGTGTGCCAGCTGCCGGTAAAAATCCAGCATCAGACCGGTGAGAGCTGAGAGGGGACCTGCAGAAGAAGCGGATTGCCGGTAGTCCTGGTACAGTTCGGCCAGCTCGTTATAATGAGAGGCTGCGTCCACATCCTTTAGATCTGCCTCAAAAAGCGGAACCAGAGGATCCTGATACAGCAGGAATTTGGAGGCGTTGACCGGACGCACGGACCAGTCCTTCACACCGGGCAGCTGGTTGAAATCTGTCAGATGAAGAAAGAAGTCGGGGTCTATGCCGGTGACGTCCTGAAATCTTCGGCGGACAACTTCCTCCTGGTAGTCGCCGCCGTAGTTAAACTCAGCCCAGAGCTGCAGCCCATACAGACCGGTGAACAGATTGGCCTCCGCGCCGTTGTCGCCCCACATAGTAGCCAGGACAAAGTCTACCCCGGCCCGTTTGGCTGAGCGCAGACCGGAAATGCCGGAGGCGATAGTTTTGCCATAATGGGGAGCGGGGCCCGTCCAGGTCCATATTCCTCCGGAGTAGATGACAGGGGCATCCAGGCGGCGGTGCATCTCGAGCATCCGGTCATAGTCAGCCTCATCTTCGTGATAGTAGTCCCAGTATACCAGTGAAATATTTTTCGGCGCATTTGCGGCTACGTCAGGGTCTATGCCGGGGCAGTCATAGTAACCACCGGTAGGACTTCCCAGCCGGAAATACATATCGCTGGACATCATGGCTTCCAGACCGAGCCGCTGCAGGATTTCGTTCACCCTTGTCAGGTGGGACTGCATAATGGAAAAAGGATTTTTGTATCCGTTGCGGCGCAGATAATTGCCCAGTCCCAGAAAATGGGCCTCATCCATGCCGATATGGACGCGTCGGGAACGGTAGGGGCGGGAACCCTCGCGCAGCATGGCCTCGATAAAGTCGTAGACCTTTTCATCGCCGACCATAAGAACTTCCTCCGTGTCTTTCAGATGCTCCATGGCCGGCCAGTGCAGGGCACGGTTTAAATGGGCCAGGGTCTGGATGGAGGGGCAGAGTTCAATGCCCAGGGCAAAGGCGTAATCGTCGAGACTTCGCAGCTCCTCCTGGCTGTAGCGGCCTCTCAGATAGCCAAAATAGGGATAGCCCGGCAGCTCAAACGTGTCTTCCGTGTATAACATGGCCAGATCAAAACCCATCAGGGCCATCTTGCGAAGGTAGAGACGCAGGGTTTCCGGCCTCAGCACTGCGTTGCGGGAGACGTCGAGCATAATGCCCAGCGTGGAAAAGCAGCGGGGCTGCCTGATCGCAAAAGGCAGCTGGTCTAAATGAGCGCACAGCAGAGACAGGCCGCGGTAGCATTCTACGCGGCGGCTGTAGGTGATAACGGCTCCGTCCTGCCCGGCCTGTACGGCCAGACAGGCGCCGGCCTGAAAAGAGACGGGATAGCCCTCTGATCCTGCGTCCGGCAGGCAGATGGACAGATCTTCTTTCAGTTCATGGATGGCCTGGTCAAAAAGGGGAGGGATATCGCCGCTAAATTTTAAAGTTTTGCATTGTGCGTGATTCATAGGATACCTCTTTCCTGATTTTTGTATGGTCAATGTTTCTCTTTGGCTTTATTTTAGGTCTGGTTTTCGCTGCCGCCGGATGAATGGCTGAGCCCCATACATTGATAGACGAGGCGCAGCAGAGTGGGATGGATGCGTCTGACAGCCGGAGTGTGTCCGATAATATGCTGAGCGTAAGCTGCCGAAATATGATGCACAGGGTCCACTGCGGTATAGAAACCGGCCACACCGTCCCAGCCGAATTCTCCGGCCGGTATGCCGTCTGCTCCCTCGCGAAGGCGGGTGCGCACGCAGAAGCCATAGCCATATTCCGGGGTCTGGCGGGAAGTCTGGTAGTCCGCAAGAGCCTGTCCGCTCAGATGATTTCGGGAGAGCAGCTCCAGAGCCGGCGCCCCTAACAGACGATATCCCTCGCGGGAAATACCTCCACAGGCCAGGGCATCGGCCAGCCGGATATAATCGCCGGGATTGGAGATAAGCCCGGCTCCTCCTGAGACGAAGCGAGAGCTCAGAATCAGGTGGTTGCGCAGGCCCTCGGGATTTTCCCGGACGGCATCGGTATCCGGGTCATAGACATATTGCTGAGCCATGCGTGAAAACCAGGTTTCTCCGGGACGCATGGAGGAGTCTGCCATGCCCAGGGGAATTAAGATATTCTGGTCCAGATAATCGGCAAACTCCATATCGCCGGCTGCCTCACAGACTGCACCCAGCACATCGGCAGACAGGCTGTAGAGAAAGTGCGAGCCGGGAGAAAAGCGCAAAGGGTCGCCGGCAATCGCTTCTGCCACCTGGCGTGTGGTACATTCCGGATTTTCCCTGAGCAGAGCATTGAGGGACGGAGAGTGAATATCATAGGAGAGGCCGCCGGTCATGGTCAGCAGATGCTTGATCTGCAGGGAATTGGACAGAGCGGCATAGGCCGGCAGGTAGCGGGATACCGGATCGTCCAGAGCGAGCTTGCCGCGTTCCCACAGCTGCAGGATAGCCACGGCCGTGAGCAGCTTGGTCCCGGAATAGACCCAGAATACATGGCGGTCGGTGAGAGGTTGCCCCGTATGGTCAGCATTTCCTGTCAGATGCCGGTAGAGGACCCGGTGATCCTGGCAGAGGACAAAGCTCAGACAGGGAACCTTTTCCGTCTGGTTCAGCGAATTCAGATATTCAGTCAGCGGCTGAAAATTCATAGATTCTCCTCCTTGGTTTTGCATCGCGCCGCACAAATATTGCCTTTTATTCACTGGGCATACATGGGGCCGGATGCCGCCTTGTATTCGGCCCAGAAGGCAGAGCCATCGTAGGAAGGGCCATCCGGACGAAGCTCATCCAGAGACACCGCAGCCCCATCTGCGGCTCGGGAAGCTGCTGCCGCCAGCATGACACGTATGGATTCCACGAGATCCCCGCAGCTGACCAGGAGGTGAGGCTTGCCTTCCATGAAGTTGCAGATCTGCTCTACTAAGGCGGCATAGAGCCGGGAGGAGTCAATCTGAAAATGGAAGGTGGTCTTGGTCGTCATGATGGTGATGACGAAAGGCTGCCAGGTGCCGGTAAAGGTGTTGAAGGCTGCGCTGGCGCCGCTTGCATGCTGGAGATAATAGGTTTCGGCGTATTTTCCTCCGGCCTGACCTCGGCCCATAAAGCGCACGGACGTGAAGCCGCTTCCCAGAATTCCGGCCAGAGCCTCGGCGATATGTACCCCGTAATTAAATTCGTCCACGCCGGCTGTCCCGAAGACCTGAACGATTTTCCCGCGCTCTTCTTCCGGTACCGCCAGGAACTGCTGAATTTCATAGGCATAACGGGCACTGGAGGCGCCGAGAATAACCGCGCCATCCTGCGCGAGGGCCAGGAGCTTTTCGCAGTCGGTCAGATTGCCGACGATGGGCTTGTCGATAAAGACAGGCTTGCCCATCTGGATAAAGGGGAGAGCGCAGCGCAGATGATCGTCCCAGTTGCAGCCGTGAATAAAACCGATATCACTCATCTGAGCCAACTCCTCCAGGCTGCTGCAGCGCTTTTCCAGCCCGAATCGACGGATAAAGCCCTCGACCTCCCGGTCATCCCGGAAGGAGTCATTGTATACGCCTACATAGCGCGCCCTGTCCCCCTTCTCCATTACTTCGCCAAACCCCATAGGATGAGAAGTATCAATGTTTACCGCACCGACACGAATCATAACAGAAATCCTCCTTCATTTAAGACCTTGCTGTGATAAAAAGGACCCGGCCGCGGGCGAAGGACGCTCCGGCCAGGCCCCTTTCCTTAATTATAGAAGGTTTCCGACTGCAATACTTTACATTTTTTCCATTTGTTTTTATGACATATCACATTTTAATGTGACAGTTGGGAATGCGAATACTTCTGGTTCTGCTTCACTGTACCTGCCGGACAAAATCATCGAGCTCTACGCTCTCTCCTCTGTGGAGGCGGGAATACTCGGCAGCCATGGCCATCACGTGGCTCTCCACCGATGCGTCGATGGAGGTCAGAGCCTGGCTGTCGCTGTCCCGCAGGAGATGATACAGGGAGTCCATCATGCGGAAGTCGCCGCCGCCGTGTCCGGCGAAACGATCGTCCAGGGCGTCCAGCTTTATGATCTGCTCCGGCTGACCGAAGAGGCGCAGATGGATGGTATTTTCCGCCATGTTTCCTTCCAGCTCCCCGGCACTTCCGGTAGCGCGGAGCGTGCGGTAGCAGTTTTCCGTAAAGGCGGACAGAGTAAAGGATGCGGTGATTCCTCCCTCAAACTCCATCTGGACGGTCTGATGGTCGGCCACATCGTTGTCGCAGCGGTAGACGCAGCGGCCATAAGGACCGGTACGCAGGGCCCTGTATAGATTTTCCTCCGTGGGATAATTGGTTACCACATTGCAGGGCCAGCCGTCGTGACCGGCCCGTATGCCGGTTTTTTGGTTGGTGATATAGATCTTCTCGCAGTCATAGGGGCAGGATCCCTTGGCGGAACAGCCGTCGAGACAGCGGCGGGCCGTGGGATCAGGGGTATTTTCCGCCTTAAACCAGTCCAGACTTCCATAGGAGGACAGACGCAGACAGCGCACGCCGGCCAGCCAGCGCAAGATATCCATGTCGTGACAGGATTTCTGGAGAATTAAAGGACTGCTCTCGTCACTGCGCCGCCAGTTGCCGCGGACAAAACTGTGGGCAAAGTGCCAGTAGGCCACGTTTTCACTGGCTTCCAGAGTCTGCAGCCGTCCGATGGCATTTTGCGCCAGCAGCTCGTGGATCTTCTGATAAAAGGGGGTATAGCGCAGCACATGACAGACGACGACGATCCGATTCTGGCGGTGAGCTTCTTCCCTGAGCTGCAGGCATTCCTGCAGATTGGGGGAGATGGGTTTTTCCAACAGCAGATGGTAGCCTTTGCGCAGAGCAGGCAGGGCGTAGCAGATATGCTGTGTATCCATGGTGGCGATGATCATCACATCGGCCAGCCGCGGAGCAGCCAGCAGCTGATCTCCGCTTTCAAAGCAGTATTCCGGGGCGATGCCATACTGCCTGCGGGCGATCTCTCTCTTCTCTGGATCCGGGTCCGCCATAGCGACGATCTTGATCTGTTCCGGAAAATAATGGGCGTAGGATGCGTAGGCATCTCCGCCGCGGCTGCCAAATCCGCAGATGGCTACGGTAATAGGGGTTTGATTCATGGTGATATTCTCCCTTCTGCCGCTGTAGGCAGCGGCCTTTTTCTTGTGCATTTGCCTTTTAATGTTTATGCTTCCGGTTTGCTTTTACACAAGAGAGTATGTGTCAACCGCATGTAAAAGTCAAGAGTCATTTTGCCTCGGTTCCGATGCGCCGCCTTTAATGGAACCATTGGCAATGCAAGGCTTTTCGTTAGTTTCATACAAAAAAGTAATTTTAAATTTTGGGTTAGATGATATAAACTGTTCTTGTAAATGGTGTGGATATATCAAAACAGATATACCGGATATGCCAAATTAAAGAAAGAAGGTAAAGCAATGGCGAAGGCAAAGGTTTATTTTACAAAAGAGATTACACCTGAGAGCCTTGTGCGTATCTATAAGGCTTTGGGGAGAGAACTGAAGGGAAAGGTAGGCGTCAAGATTTCTACCGGCGAACCCGGAGGGCATAACTATCTGCATCCGGAGCTGATCGGTGATCTGGTGCATCAGCTGAACGGCACGATCATCGAGTGCTGCACGGCCTACGGCGGACAGCGTCAGGATCCCAAGAAGCATTGGAAAGCCATCAAAGATCATGGATTCAAGGCCATGGCGCCCTGCGATATCATGGATGAATTCGGAGAGATGGATATCCCGGTGGAAGGGGGCTTCCATCTGAAGAAGGACATCGTTGGTGAGCACTTTGCCAACTATGATTCCGTGCTGGTACTGTCCCATTTTAAAGGCCATGCCATGGGAGGTTTTGGCGGCGCGCTGAAGAACATCAGCATTGGCATTGCCTCCACCCATGGAAAGACCAATATTCATACTGCCGGTGTCACCACCGAGGCGGCCAAGCTTTTTGACAATCTGCCTGCGCAGGATCATTTCCTGGAATCCATGGCAGACGCCTGCAAGGCGGTTATCTCCTACAAGGGAGCGGAGAACATGCTCTACATCAATGTGGCCAACCGGTTGAGCGTGGACTGCGACTGCGATTCTCATCCGGCAGAACCGGAGATGGCAGATCTGGGCATCTTCGCATCTCTGGATCCGGTAGCTGTGGATCAGGCCTGCTATGACGCTGTGGTCAATTCTTCCGACCCTGGAAAGGCTGCCCTGATCGAGAGAATGGATTCGCGCCACGGAATTCATACAGTGGAGGCTGCTGCTGAGCTGGGACTGGGCAGCAGGGAGTATGAAATCGTATCCCTGGACTGACTGAGGGGCGGTGAGAACCATATTATCGCATAGAAGAAAACGCAGGTCCCGCCGCGGCTGGCGGAGACTGTGCGTGGCCCTTGTATGTATGGACTTTTTCCTGCTGGCAGGTCTGGCCGCGTCGGTGGGGCTGGCCCGGACGGAGATCAGCGTGCAGTATGATGCAGAATCGCCGGCTGCGGCCGCTGATACGACGGAGCCGCCCAAAGAAACGGCGTCTGCTCCACAGCTGGCCGAATCGGAAACGGATGTCTCGGAACCGGCCATATCGGAAACGATCGCGGATGAAAAAGAAACAGATGAGACGGCAGGTGAAGTGACAGAAGAAACGACGAAAGAAGCGGCTGAAGCGGCGGCCGGCGGAGAAGACGTTCCGGCGGTGTGGGATGAAAACCATCGGCTGGACAGGGAGCTGCCGACACTGACCGAGTCAGGCCTTGAGCTTCCGATAAACGGAGCCACCGGTTACGCTTCCGTAACCATGACACTGTGGAATGAGATCCCGGACGGGAATGCCTCCGCCCAGGCGGCAGCCCAGCTCGCCCCGGGAACAGCCTTTGTGATCCTGGGGGAAGTGGGGGATTGGTGGCAGGTGGAGACGGAACAGGGGACCGGCTGGGTCTGGCATCGCTGCTGCATGATCAATTTGCCCGATGTGATTCCCTCTATCGTGTATGATGCCACCAATTCATACAACTCCCTCTACAGAAGCTCCGGCAGGGAGATCCCCGGAGTGACAGGGGAAGCTCTGTACCCGGGAAAGGCGTACAATCTGCGGCTTGACCGTGATGAATATTACATGCCCATGCTCTATGCGGCTGCCAAGAAGGTCTGCGCTGCTCAGCAGGCGGCGTTAGCTCAGGGAAACAGCCTGAAAATCTATGAAGCGTACCGGCCTTACTCGGTGCAGCAGGCGGTGATCCAGGGACTTAGCGCTCTGGTGGAGACAGATCCGGAGGTGGCAGCGGGAGTAAATACGCCGCCCTGGCATATGGGATATTTTATCGCCACCGACTACTCTAATCATCAGAGAGGAATAGCGGTGGATGTGAGTCTGGTGAAGGTGTCGGGTACCCAGGTGCATACGACGGGAGGAATCGAATATCTGCAGGTGACATCCTATGAAGAGTACCGTATGCCGACCCAGATGCACGAGCTGAGTATGGCGGCGGCATCGGCCACGCGCCCGGGCAGCACTGAGCTGGCTGCGGGGATGAATGAGCCTGCAATAGCTCTGCGTTCTTATTTTATCGGTGCAGGTATGTCGCCGCTGGTCTCGGAGTGGTGGCATTTTAATGATTTTGAGGCCAGGAGCCTGGCCGGCAGCTGGCTGAGTGTCGGCGATTTCGTGATAGACGGAGGACTGAGCCGGCCGCCGCAGAGGTGATATTTGCTTTGATACTTTGAAGACAAAAATAATTCAAAGTTTTTTCACAAAATATTCACCATAGGTATTAGACAGCGGGCTGCAATGCCTATATAATGCAACATAGAGGACAAAATGTATTTTGTTCCCAAAGCATTTATATTCAACCGGTTTTCAAAACAAATAATAAATTAACGGCAGTTGGAACTGTTCCGGCTGCCGTTGTTTCGGCAAGGCACAAAAGATGGATGAAAAAAAGCACGGCTTAGAATTAACGGGAAATCAATTAAAAATTATTGCCATTGCAGCGATGACGCTGGATCACTGTGTGGCGGTCTTTATGCCGCAGGATATGGCAGGACGCTGGCTTCTGCGGCTGATCGGCCGAATGGCGGCTCCAATCATGTGCTATTTGATTGCGGAAGGCTATCATCACACTTCAAATCTGAAAAAATATATGGGTCGTCTCCTTCTGATGGCAATTATCGCCCATTTTCCTTATAATCTGTGCTTTGGATATGACGTCTGGCGTTTTTGGGAGGCCACCGATGTGATGGTGGCGCTGTTTGCGGGGCTGGCAGCGCTGGCTGCCTTTGAGAAAAAGGAGCTGCCGCTGTGGCTGCGGCTGTGCATTGTGGCAGGCTGCTGTCTTTTGGCCTATTCGGCCAACTGGAATTATATCGCCGTGCTGTGGATTCTGGGGTTTGGCGTTTTCTACGGAAATGTGCGCCTGCAGATGGTTTCTTTTGTGGCGGTGGCCTGCCTGTATCTGCTTCAGCCGTTTATCTATGGTATGGCCACCACATCCTATGCCAGACGGTTCGG
The DNA here is from genome assembly GCA_944380185.1 of uncultured Lachnospiraceae bacterium. Classification (GTDB taxonomy): domain Bacteria; phylum Bacillota; class Clostridia; order Lachnospirales; family Lachnospiraceae; genus RGIG7193. The sequence goes on along the minus strand of CALWGV010000038.1, from coordinate 175,849 downwards.
CGTTTTCCTGGTTATCCCGCTGCTTTTGTGCTATCGCGGCAGGCGGGGGCGAAAGAGCCGCCTGATCAAATGGACTTTTTACTGGTTCTATCCGGTGCACCTGTGGATCATTTATCTGATTCAACAGATTGCTTGAAGTCAAGTATAAATTCCTCCATTTTACAGATAATACATCTATCGACAACGTGGAAGATAAATGTCAGAACGTAAAATGGAGGAATTTTTTTTATGAAAGCAACTGGAATCGTGCGAAGAATAGACGACCTGGGCCGCGTCGTGGTGCCCAAGGAGATTCGGCGTACCCTGCGGCTTCGGGAGGGCACTCCCCTAGAGATTTTTACTGACCGGGAGGGGGAGATTATCCTGAAAAAGTATTCTCCCATGGCAGAGATGGGGGCCTTTGCCAAGCAGTATGCGGAGGCGCTCAATCAGACTACGGGGCTTGCGGTGTGCATCACGGACCGGGATCAGGTTATCGCCGTGGCCGGAGGCAAAAAAGATCTGCTGCAGAAGTCTATCAGCAAGGGATTAGAACAGATGATTCTGAACCGGGAGAACAATACGGCGGTGAAGGAAGACAGGAAGTTTGTGCAGGTGGCAGAGGGAGATAAGGATGAGTACACGGCGCAGACCATACAGGTCATCCTCTCGGAGGGAGATGCCATCGGTGCGGTGATTCTGCTGTCCAGGGAGGCCAGAGCCAAAATGGGCGATACGGAGCAGAAGCTGGCTGCTACGGCGGCCAGCTTCCTGGGCCGCCAGATGGAGGCGTGAAGGGGGCGGTTTCGCTGCCCCGTGACGCCTCAAAATCGGAAGGCGGGCTAATCCCGTGAGAAGAGGGAGGCCAGGGGATTGATCACCTGATAGAGGTCGTTGATGGCTCTGTTCAGTGTCTCAATGTCTATGGCCTCCAAATTATTGATTGTGCCCTCAAGGTTGGCGTCTTTGAGCTGCTGCGTGATTTCCTGGGTGTTGGAGACGACCACGTTCAGCTCGTTCAAGGTAGAAACGGCGCGGGGGAGCAAAGTGGCCAGCGAAATGACCACTGCAGCTACCAGACATAAAAACAGCAGCCCCAGATTTCGGGTCAGCCGGCACTGCCTTTCGAGAAGGGTCTGCTGCCGCTTATTTTCTTCCTTTATCTCCTGCAATACCGATATCAGCTCGTTATGGTTTTCCATGGCAAAATCTCCTTTCCTTGTCCTTGTTATTGCCCAGGCTTTTTGGGCATCAGGTATGCCCGGAGGGTATTTCCTGTTTGCTTTCATTGTGCAGTGGCGGGAGGAGTTTGTCAATCATTTTTGTGTTCCTTCTTCTGCAAAACCGTGCTATACTGAAGGAAAACAAAAGGAAAGAAAACGCCCGAACCGGCGGGGAGGCTTTATGGAGACAAAGAAAGAGAAATATACATTCGACGAGCTGAAAGAAATCGTTGCCAGGCTGCGGGCGGAGGACGGCTGTCCCTGGGATCGGGAGCAGACGCATGAGTCCCTGATTCCCTGTATGACGAATGAAGCACAAGAAGTGGTGGAAGCCATTCAGAAGGGGGATCTGGAGAATCTGTGCGAGGAGCTGGGCGACGTCCTGCTGCAGGTGCTTATGCACAGCCAGATAGCCCGGGAACTGGGGGAATTTACACTGGAGGATGTGATCGATACGGTAAGCCGCAAGATGATTCGCCGTCATCCTCATGTATTTGGCGATGCAGTGGCGCGCACACCGGAGGAGTGCCTGCAGCTGTGGGAACAGGTCAAGGCGGAGGAACGGGACCGGAAGAACAAAATCTGACAGAGGTTTACAAAAAAAGAAGCCTCGAGAGGAGAAGAAGGCGCAAAGGCCCTGAAATCATATATTTTCTGGGCATCGGAGGGTGAAAAAGGCCTTGACAAACATAGCGGTAACGAGTATAAATAGATAGCAGATAACACATAGAAATCATTTTTGTTTTAGGAGGAAATTATGAATAAGACTGAGTTTATCGCAGCCGTCGCAGAGAAGGCCGGTTTATCCAAGAAAGATGCCGAGAAGGCTGTCAAGGCTTATGCTGATGTTGTGACCGAGGAGCTGGTTAATGGCGGCAAGGTGCAGCTGGTAGGCTTTGGTACCTTCGAAGTGGTTGACAGACCTGCCAGAGAGGGCAGAAACCCTCGAAGCGGCGAGACGATGACCATTGCAGCTTCCAGAGTTCCCAAGTTCAAGGCGGGAAAGGCTCTGAAGGATCAGGTCAACGCGTAAACGAGGACGAGCATAGAAAGGGCGGCTGCGGCCGCCCTTTTTCCATATGAAGGGTTTGGGCAAAGACGAATATGCCGGAAAAGGAGAGAAGCAATGAGATTGGATAAGTTTTTAAAGGTTTCACGAGTGATCAAAAGACGCACGGTGGCCAATGAAGCCTGCGATGCAGGGCGGGTGAAGATCAACGACAGGCCGGCCAAGGCCTCGGCGGAGGTAAAGGTGGGAGATATCATCGAGGTGCAGTTTGGCAGCCGTCCGGTGAAAATTCAGGTGCTGAATATCCAGGAGACTACAAAGAAGGAGGAGGCAGGAGAATTGTTTAAATATCTGTAGAGACAAAGATCCGCGGCCTTTTTGTTCTGGTTTTGTCCCCTCCGGCATATAATGGTGGAAAGAGGCAGGTCTGTGACCTGCAGCCGGGAGGATGCGACTATGGCATTGGAAGAAAAGAGCAGTCCTGCAGCCAGAGGACAGAATCAGGCTCATCGGGTAAATCTGATCAACAGGGAGAACGCCGCCATCACCGGGGTCAAGGATGTGCTGGCCTTCGATGTGACGGAGGTTCTTTTGGAGACCGGAGGCGGCATGCTCAGCATTCGGGGCAGTGACCTGCATGTCAATCGCCTGACGTTAGAGAAGGGCGAGGTGGATGTAAGCGGAAAGATCGACAGTCTGACCTATTCCGATGTGGGAACCTATAAAAAACAGGGAGAATCCCTATTGGGACGGCTTTTCCGCTAGCCTATGAGCGCAGTGATCACGGAAGAGCTGCGCCTGCTGGCGGCCTGCGCCTTGTTCGGCATGGGAATAGCAGCGGTCTATGAGCTGCCGCGCCTGTGGAGGCTGCTGTTTCCTCATGGGCGCCTGTGGACAGGAATAGAGGACCTGGTGTTCTGGACAGTCTGCGCGGTGGCAATTTTTGGGATGATTCTGCGAACCAACGACGGGACAATCCGCTGGTATACTCTTGCTGGCTTTGGCGTGGGTGCAGGCGTCTATCAGCTGCTGATTCATCGGCTGCTGATATTTTTGCTGGCGCCGGTATGGCGGGGGATGAAAAAGATACGAAATTCCTGCCGAAACCGGTTGAAAAGTAAGAAAAAATCCGCTAAAATAAAAGAAAAATTTAAGAAAAAATGCGGCGAACAGGAAACGGAGGTGCAGGATGGCCGGATACGCGAAAAAGAAGAAAAAGAGACAAAACAGGACGGCCATGCTGGGCATCATCCTGGTGGTGTGCGCCCTCCTCGCCGTGCTGGGCTATCAGACCGTGCAGCTGCAGAAGCGCAGCGACGAGTACAGCGCAAGACTGGAGGCAGTACAGCAGGAACTGGAGGCCGAGAAAGCCAGGACCCAGGAACTGGAGGAAGAAAAGGTCTACACCCAGAGCAAGCAGTACATCGAGCAGGAGGCCAAGGAAAAACTGGGGCTGGTCAATCCCAATGAGATTATACTGAAGCCTGAGGATTGACAGAGAATAACTAAGCAGAGAAGCCGGACAGGGAGCTGAAAGCAGCTCTCTGTTTTTTTGCCCTTTTTGGCAGGATGATTGGCAGCAGGGGCGGATAAGGTGCGGAAAGCTCTATAGGGAGAGCACGAGGAAGAACAGCACAAAATTATACATAAAGTATTGACACTGTGTCATTTTACTGCTATTATGATGTATGTTAACACAATGTCTTAACAATGTGTTCAAACAAGGAGGAAAGCAAAATGAGAACAATGAGAAGAGTGCTCTCTGTGCTCTGCGCGGCAGGGATGACAGTGGGACTGCTGGCGGGATGTTCTGCGCAGACAGAGGGAACGAGTGCTCCGGGCATACCCGAGTCTTCTGAGACAAGCGGGACTGAAACGGGAGAAGTCCAGGGAGGCTATATGCCTGGCACATACACGGGAAGCGGCACCGGTATGCATGGCACGGTAACGGCTACCATCACTGTGGATGAGAATTCCATCACCAATGTGGAGCTTGACGTGTCCGGGGAGGACGCAGACAGAGTAGGTGAAAGTGCGGCGCAGACGCTGGCTTCTCAGATTATGGAAGCACAGTCGGCGGATATCGATGGGGTGTCCGGTGCTACAGTTACGTCCAATGGCGTCATGGCAGCCGTGGAGGATGCGCTGAATCAGGCGGCGGGAAACGGAGGAGACGGACAGATGACGGCGGGAACCTACAGGGCCACAGCCCATGGGGCCAAGCATGATTTGACAGTGGAGGTGACGGTGTCGGAAAATGCTATTGAGTCGGTCAATGTCGTGGAGTCCGACGATTCACCCTATGTCAGCGAAGCAGCCATCGGTATTCTGCCTCAGCGGATTATCGACAATCAGTCTGTGGCCGTCGATGCGGTGACGGGCGCGACGATGACCAGCTCAGCTATACTGAGCGCGGTCAGCGACTGCCTGGTTCAGGCCGGCGCAAACCTCGGCGACTGGTCCAAAGAGACCTCGGTGACCCAGGGAGAGGATGTGACCGTGGATGTGCTGGTGGTGGGCGGAGGCACCTCCGGTTCTACGGCGGCCCTGGCTGCCAAGACGGACTCATCTCTGTCTGACACGGACAGCGGTCTGGACGTGATGATCGTCGAGGCCAATGGATATATCGGCGGCAACATGGCTATCTGCGGCGGCTATATCGCCAGCTATTTCGGCACTTCCCTCAACGAGGAGACAGGGCATTCCTGGACGGCGGACACGCTGGTGGATTCCCTGGAGGATTTGTATCCCCAATACAGTGAGGTGATCAATGACAATCTGATGCGGAATCTGGCGGAATTGACGGATGACACGCTGAACGGTCTGATGAACCGCGGCTTTTATCTGACCGGTTCTGACGCCTATCTGGCCAGCTCGTCGCGTCTGGTGGCAGGGGAAGCAGCCCCCTATACTTCCAGCAGCGTGATTGCGGACCCGCAGACCGGCGAGAGATCCGGTGATAATGGCTATGACATCTATGGGGGCGGAGCCTTCTTTGGCCAGACGATGACGGATATTCTCAATGATGCAGGGGTGGAGATCCGCTATGAGACCACGGCTACCAGCCTGATTATGGATGGCAATACCTGCACCGGTGTTGCCGTGCAGGACCATGAGCACAGCTACAATATCTATGCGGATAAGATTATTCTGGCGACGGGTTACGCGGGCTTTGATGACGAGACCATCTCCATGTATCTGCCTGAGGTATACGGGAATGTGATCGGCGCCGAGACAGCGGCCAACCAAAGCTTTGCCCAGAAACAGATCACGGGACTGGGCGGAGAGGTCAACGATGTCCATGAGGCCATCAGCGACGGACACATTGTTTTGGGATACAACAGTACGCTGGCACACTACGGGGAAGAGCATCTGCTCTACAGCAGTATGCCGGGGATGTTTGTGAATACGGAGGGTCAGCGTTTCGCTGATGAGACGGATCGCGGCGCCGGCATGGCGATGACCATCGCCGGGCTGGGCGGCAAATGCTATATGATATTTGACAGCACCCATGAGGGGGTACGCTTCTACGATTTCTTGGCGTCCAACGGCCTGGCATGGTCTGCCGATACGCTGGAGGAGCTGGCGGAACAGATCGGCGTTCCGGCGGAAAATCTGACTGCCACAGTGGAACAGTATAATACGGATTACGAAAACGGCGGGGATACGGTCTTTGGGACCGCTGCGGAAAATATGTCTCCTGTCCTTACCGGGCCTTATTACGCTGTTCAGGTAAATGCCATTTCCACCGGCGGTATCGACATTGCCGTTTACACCGATGAAAATCTGAATGTAACGCTTACCAACGGCGGAGAACCTATAGAAAACCTCTATGCCTGCGGCGGCGCCGGCTCCGGCAACTGCTTTACCCTGCTCAACATCGGTCTGGGCTCCCATGTCGTGGGCTGCATGACCTCGGGCGTATATGCCGGCAGCATGGCCAGAGAGGCGATTCTGGGCGAATAATCCCTCCCGGGATTTAGCGCCGGGGGAAGAAAAGGGCGGACAAATAATAAAAGGGACATCTCTGAGCGAGGGATGTCCCTTTTGCGATAAGCTTTTTCGTGAGAGCAGAATGGGAAGCAGAAGCCCCAGACCGCAAAAAAAATTTATTTCAGAATCTGCAAAATCATATTGCAGGCCAGCTCATAGATGGACGTCTCCTTGAGCGGCATGTCGGCGGCCAGGCGAGCTTCGATCTGTATATCCGACAGATCCACATAGCGGTACATCCCGTGCATAAAGGGAAAGAAGATATAGAGCATTTTGGTGATATCGCCCTCGCTTTTGCCGGGGAAAAATTTAGCAAAGCAGTCGTGCATCAGATTGATCGCCTGGGTGAAGGCCCGCTTGTGGGAGAAGACGAACTCTCGGCGGCAGTTGGCCTCTCTCTCATGAAAATCTGCCACAGAAAAGCGGAGCATGCGTTCGCGCCTGACCAGGGTTTGGGCGATGGCGTCGGCAAATTCGGCTGCGGTGAGGCTGTCGCTGCCGGTCAGTACCTGCTTCAGATCGTCGGCCCAGAGCAGATATTCTTTTTGATAGGCGCAGATAAAGATCTCGTCGATATTTTTAAAGTAATTGTAGATGGTGGCCCGGGTGAAACGGGTCTCCTCCGCCAAGGCTTTTATATTGATCTCGCTCAGCCTTTTTTTCTCATATAAGCGCAGAAATACCTCGAGAATTTCATCCCGTCGTTTTTCGATCAACAAATCCGGATTCTTTGCCATAATAGACGCCCCTTTGCATTCTGCAGATTTATTGCTAGTCTATCATATTTCTGTGCTGTTGACCATACCTTTATCGTGAAGGATGTCTGCAAAATGGCGGGGACAGACCGAAGACAAGGCGGATTTTGCGGCACAATTTGTATCATGCGGCCTGTCCTTCGACAAAATATGCCGTTCACTTTCATTATAATAGATGTCCAGTGGATGTGGACAAATAGTAGAAGAGGGTGGACAAGCTATGAGAAAAACAAAAAATCTGTGGTTTGCCAAGCTGGTGGTGATTGTATTTCTGGGAATTGCCCTGGCAGGCCTGATGACAGAGAGCCAGTCGGTCTTATCGGCGGTGCAGTCGGCTATGTATTACGGCGTGCTGTTTTTCAGCTTCCGCATGGGCGCGGGAAGCGGTGCTTTTGCGGGGGCTGCCTGCGGCGTCGCAGAGACGCTGCGCCAGGAGGATATGGCCCCTCTGGGCCTCTTCTGCCTGATGGGCGTGCTGGCGGGCGCTTTTCGTCGTCTGGGGCGGGTGCCGTCGGTCATCGCTTTCTTCTGCGGTGCGCTGGGGATCGGTTCGCTCTATGCGCTGGAATATATGACGGGATCGGTGCCGGAGATGGTGACGGCGGCGGTTCTTTTTCTGCTTACGCCGGCGGAACTGCTGCAGCCCTCGGCTAACCCCGGCCAACTTGACGGCATGGAAAAACTGCAGAGATTTCGGCTGCTGGAGGCATCGGACTCCTATGGCAAGCTGGCCAGATCCCTGGTCGGCATCAGTACGGATCAGAGGAGGATAACGACAGGGCAGGCGGCCGAGGCGGTGCAGAGGACATCGGACATGGTCTGCGGAGGATGCCGGCAGTGCGGTCTGGGAAAGGGCGATATCCCCGAGCTTTCGGCTTTGTGCAGCCGCTTTAAGGAGACGGGGCGGGTGGATGCAGCGGATCTGCCTGCGGATTTTCGGGAGGAATGCCGCCGCAGGGAGATGTATCTGGAGACGCTGGGGGATTGCTTGACCGGCTTTGATTATGATGAGGGCTGGAAGAGCAGATTTTTTGAGAGCAGGGAGGCGGCGTCTCTGCAGTTCCGAGAGATGGAGAGAATGCTCCGGGAGATGGCCGATCAGATGGGGCAGGAGATAAACGTGACAGAGAACGTGGAAAAAAAACTGAGGCGCACCCTGCGCCGAATTCACTTAAAGCTCTATGATCTGTTGGTTTTGGAGGGAGGCGGGGCCAGGCAGGAGGCCTATGTGACGGTAAGCGCAGGCGCGGACGGCTGTGTCACCGTAAAAGAGCTGTGCGAGACGGTGGGAAAAACCATGGAAAAAAGTATGCGGGCAGCACAGGGCAGCCGGACTGTGGTGGGCAAGGAGCCCTGTACGATCCGGCTGGTAGAAGACACATCCTTTCGCCTGCTGTCCGGTGTGGCCAGGATCTGCAAGGACGATGAGGAGATTTCCGGCGACAGCTTTTCGGCGCATCTGCTCCCCGATGGCCGGATGATGCTCTGCCTCTCGGACGGCATGGGTTCGGGACGGAGGGCTTTCATGGAGAGCAAGCTTCTGACGGAGCTCTTGGAGGAGCTTCTGGAAGCCGGCTTTTCACCGGAGCGAGCTATCTATATGCTGAATGCACTGCTTCTGGTGCGTGAGGAAGAGCAGAGACCGGCTACTCTGGATCTGACCCTGGTGGATCTCTATACGGGGCGTGCCCGCTTCTTCAAACAGGGGGCTGTCAGCACTTTTATCCGCCGGGGCGCAGAAGTGATCGAGATCGAGCCTGGTTCCCTTCCGATGGGGATGGACTGTGAGGCGGATCCGGTGTCCGCCCACGGTCAGCTGAGGGATGGAGATATGATTGTCATGGTCACTGACGGTGTGCTGGACGCGATAAAAGAGGAGGATAAGGAGGGCGCCATGCGCCGTCTCCTTGCGGAGAGCACCACTCTCAATGCCAGAGAGCTGGCAGAGCAGGTGCTGCGGGCCGGCTGGTCGGAGGACGGGGAGGCAAGAGATGATATGACCGTGCTGACCGCGGGGGTGTGGAAAAAGTGAGCGGTTGATTTTTTAGGCAAAAGTGGTTATAGTAGAGATAAGACATTGAGGCCAGAGAAAACTCCCAGGGGTGGAGGCATGGCGATTGAGATGACAGAGAAGATGACGGGACAGGTCCGCAAATATATCGAAGAGCGTGGGTTGATACAGACTGGGGATTTGGTCGTCGTGGGATTGTCCGGCGGCGAAGACTCGGTCTGTTTGCTGTCTGTACTTTTGGCCCTCTCGCCGGTTATGGGGTTCGGTCTTGCTGCGGTCCATGTACATCATGGCATACGGGGCGCAGAGGCTGACGCGGATATGGAATTCTGCCGGAAACTGTGCGCACAGTGGCAGGTTCCCTTTGAGGCGGTTCGGGTGGATGCACTGGGAGCTGCCGCCGGGAGAAAACAATCTCTGGAGGAGGCGGCCAGGGAGGAACGCTACCGCGTTCTGGAAGAATGCCGCCAGAAAAAAGGGGCGAGCAGCATTGCCGTGGCTCATCACCGTCAGGACCAGGCGGAGACCGTTCTGTGGAATATGTTTCGGGGAGCGGGTCTTCGCGGGATGGCAGGGATGGAACCGAAAAGCGGGCGTGTAATTCGCCCTTTTCTGGATGTGGATAAGGAGAGCATCCATGGGTATATGGAGCAGAAAGAGATTCCCTGGCGGCTGGACTCCACTAATGAGCAGGAAGGCTGCATACGCAATCGGCTTCGGCTCAAGGTGCTCCCCTATGTAGAGCAGGAGCTCAATGAGGGGGCAGTGGCTCACGTCTGCCGGGCTGCCGATGTAGCAGGACGCGCGGATCGCTATCTGCGGTCCCGGGCAGAAAAATGGCTGGAGAGCAGAAGAGAGCCGGGGCCGGCGAGGGAAAAAACTCACATGGTCTGCGTGAAGGCGAAGGCTCTGGCAGATGAAGAGGATATTCTGCAGGAGTATATCATTCGTCTGGCCTGCGAAAAAACAGGCGGGCTCACGGATATCTCGGCGAGGCATGTGGAGTCGGTGCAGTCCCTTCTTGCCGACCGGCCGGGAGCAGGAGCTGTCCGCAGGGTGATGCTGGCTGGTCGGATCCGTGTCAAAAGGGCTTACGACAGTCTGATTTTCGAGCGCAGCGAAGAGGAGAAACGCGGGAGCAATGAAGATTGCGGGAGTAAGGAGCGTCTGCCGGAAGGCTGGACTATTCCAGAACCGCAGAAATATCCGGCGGTCATCTTTTTGGGAGAAAGGCGCTGTGAACTCAGCGTATTTTCCTATGATAAATTGCAGAAAATCCCAACAAACCGGTGTACGAAATGGCTGGATTATGATAAAATAGAAAGACCGTTTGTTTTTCGCAGCCGAAGACAGGGAGATTACTTCTTGCTGGCCGGCGGCGGGAAGAAGACGGTGAAGTCGTACATGATCGACGAAAAGATTCCGGCAGGGGAGAGAGACGAGATAGCCGTGGCAGCCTGCGGCAGCCACGTGATGTGGATCGAAGGCCGGCGCCTGGATGAACAGGTAAAAGTGACGGAGAATACCAAGGTCATATTGCAAATAAAAATATACGGAGGAAAAGAAGAGAATGGAAAAGATTCGCGTACTGATCCCGGAGGCAGAGGTGGACAAGAAGATCAGTGAGATCGGGGCACAGATCAGCAAGGATTACGCCGGAAAGGAAGTGCATCTGATCTGCGTGCTGAAGGGCGGCGTGTTTTTTACCTGTGAGCTGGCCAAGAGAATCACGGTGCCGGTCTCTCTGGACTTTATGTCGGTTTCCAGCTACGGCGATGACACCAAGTCCAGCGGAGTGGTCCGCATTGTGAAGGATCTGGATGAATCGCTGAAGGATAAGGAAGTCCTGATCGTGGAGGATATTGTGGATTCCGGCCGCACCCTGTCCTATCTGGTGGATATGCTGGGGGACAGAGGGCCAAAGAGCATTAAAATCTGCACGCTTCTGGACAAACCTTCCCGCAGGGTGAAAGCGGTGAAGGTGGATTACACCTGTTTTTCCATCCCGGACGAATTCGTAGTGGGATATGGACTGGATTACGCACAGAAATACAGAAACCTTCCCTATATTGGCGTGGTGGAAGGTGTCGAATAAGTTTTAGCATCGGAAGGAGATACTTATTTGGAAAGACAAACGAGGGGCATGGGGAGCTTTTGGGTTCCCCTGCTTATCATCATGGTATTGGTAATGTTTTTCATGCGGGACGCGATGAATCAGGTGCCTGCCTACACAAACCAGCAGTTTGAGCAGGCCCTGGAGCAGGAGGAGGTGAGCTCGGTGACGGTGGAGCAGTCCGCCACAGTGCCCACAGGCACCCTCGTCATTGTCCTGAATGACGGCAGCGTCGCAGAGCTGGCGGTGTCGAACGTAAATACAGCGCAGGAGACTCTTGCCTCCTACAATGTCCCGGTGACGGTGGAGCCGGTGCCCGAGCAGGATCTGGGCATGACGGTGGTGCTGCCGATTCTGCTGGGCGTGCTGCTGATTGTCATCGGCATGATTTTGGTCATCAGCCGGATGATGGGAGCCAGCTCCAACAGCAAAATGATGAATTTTGGCAAAAGCCGGGCAAGACTGGCCAAGGATGCCGGAGAAACGGACTTGAGCAAGGTGGCGGGCCTGCAGGAAGAAAAGGAGGAGGTGCGGGAAGTCATCGACTTTCTGAAAGATCCTCAGAAATTTACGCAGATGGGAGCCAGGATACCCAAGGGAATTCTGCTGGTGGGCCCTCCGGGCACAGGAAAAACACTGCTCGCCAAAGCCATCGCCGGTGAAGCGGGAGTTCCCTTCTTCAGTATTTCCGGTTCAGACTTTGTGGAGATGTTCGTCGGCGTCGGCGCGTCCCGTGTCCGCGATCTGTTTGAGGAGGCCAAGAGAAACGCTCCCTGCATCATTTTTATCGATGAGATCGACGCCGTGGCCAGAAGGCGCGGCAGCGGGCTGGGCGGCGGCCATGACGAGAGAGAGCAGACGCTGAACCAGCTGCTGGTAGAGATGGACGGTTTTGCCGTCAACGAGGGAATCATCGTGATGGCGGCGACTAACCGGGTGGACATTTTGGATCCGGCAATCCTGCGTCCCGGACGTTTTGACCGGAAGATTGTGGTGGGCCGGCCCGATGTCAGGGGCCGGGAGGAAATCCTGAAGGTTCATGCCGCCAACAAGCCTCTGGGGGACGATGTGGATCTGGAGAAGATCGCCCGGACCACGGCGGGATTTACCGGAGCGGATCTGTCCAATCTTTTAAACGAGGCGGCTATTGTGGCCGTGCAGGCCGGCAGACGCTTTATCTGCCAGGCGGATATCGAAAAGGCCTTTGTAAAGGTGGGAATCGGCACCGAAAAACGCAGCCGTCTGGTCTCCGAGGAGGAGAAAAAGATTACGGCTTATCACGAGGTGGGGCATGCCATATTGTTTGAGTGCCTGCCGGATGTGGGACCTGTGCATACGATTTCGATCATCCCTACCGGAGGCAGTGCAGCCGGCTATACCATGCCGCTGCCGGGCAAGGATGAGATGTTCAACAGCAGAAAGAAGATGCTTCATCATATCATGGTGGCGCTGGGGGGAAGGATTGCCGAAGAGCTGGTGTTTGACGATATCACTACCGGAGCTTCCCAGGATATTCGGCAGGCCACGGAGATAGCCCGCTCGATGGTGATGGAGTACGGCATGTCCAAGAGACTGGGACTGGTACATTACGGCAACAACAATGAATTTGTGCTGGGCAACGAGCTGGGACATACCAGAGACTACGGCGAGGCTATCGCCACGGAGATCGACGCTGAAGTAAAGCGGATTGTAGACGAGTGCTACACAGAGGCAAAGAAAATTCTGGAACAGCACAAAGATGTGCTGGAAAAGGGCGCGGAGCTTCTGTTGCAAAAAGAGAAGGTAGGACGAGAAGAGTTTGCAGCATTATTTACTACTGCAGACCAGGGAGGAAAGTAAAACTGCACAAAACAAAAATGCAATTTTTGTAAAGTTTGTGCACACTTATTTGGGGAATAATGCTATACTAAATAACGTAAAACAACCCCCCCAATACATTAGTTTTACAAACCCCATAAAATGAAATACCTTCTCCTAAATCGGACAGCAATCCATATTGCTGTCCCTTTTACTATCTGTAGGAGAGATTGTAATGAACAGGGAAGCTATCTTTTGTGATGAAACGGAAGACTACCGGATTCCGCTGGAACCGATGCCCGGGGAGGTAGTCAGATTCCGGCTGCGGGCAGCCAGAGGAGAAAATCTCAGGGTGCGCCTGGTGACGGCTGCCGGTGAACATGAGCTGCGGCTGGCTGAGAGCGCAGGAATATTTGACTATTATGAGACGTCCTTTCCTGTGGGCGAGGAAGCTTTCTGCTATTGGTTTGTCATCGAGGACGGCGGCGAGAGCGCGGAATACAACCGGCTGGGCTTTCGCGGGCGCAGGGATGAGTCATCCCTTTTCCATGTAAATCCCGGCAGAAAGACGCCTTCCTGGGCGGAGGGCGCCGTCATGTATCAGATTTTTGTGGATCGCTTCTGCGACGGCGACCGCTACAATAATGTGCGCGACGGGGAATACCGCTATGTGGGGCGAGAGGCTGAGGCCGTGGAGGAGTGGTATGATATGCCGGAGTCTTTCGACGTGCATCGGTTCTACGGCGGCGATCTTCAGGGTATTCTCGATAAGCTGGATTATCTGAGCAAGCTGGGGGTGGAGGTCTTATATCTGAATCCCATCTTTGTTTCACCTTCTAATCACAAGTATGACTGTCAGGATTATGACGCGGTAGATCCCCATTTCACACTGATCGCCAAAGAGGGAGATTATACGACCCGTGTGACGGACCCGGCCAATCTGGAAGCCTCCAATGCTTTCTTTGCCACATTTGTGAAGGAGATACACCGCAGAGGTATGCGGCTGATTATCGACGGTGTTCTGAATCACTGCGGTTCCTTCCACAAGTGGATGAATCGGGAGAAAATATATCGCCGTCAGGAGGGCTATCCCGCCGGAGCCTATGAGTCGGCTTCCAGTCCCTATCGCAGCTATTTCAGCTTTGCGCGGGACGAGTGGCCGGACAACGACAGCTACGAGGGATGGTGGGGGTTTGAGACGCTGCCCAAACTCAATTATGAAGGCAGCAGGGAGCTGTGGCAGGAGGTGCTTCGCATCGGGCGCAAATGGGTCTCCGCCCCTTACAATGTGGATGGCTGGCGTCTGGACGTGGCGGCGGATCTGGGACACAGCCAGGAGACCAATCACCGCTTCTGGAAGGAGTTTCGCGCCGAGGTGCGAAAAGCCAATCCCGAGGCTGTGGTGCTGGCGGAACATTACAGCGATCCCTATCCCTGGATAAGCGGTGACGAGTGGGACACGGTGATGAATTACGGCGCTTTTATGGAGCCGGTGACCTGGTATCTGACGGGGATGGAGAAGCACAGCGATAGTTTCCGCGAAGATCTTCTGGGAAACAGCGAGGCTTTCTGGAACGCCATGCGCGAAAATATGCCGAGGCTGGGCCGAGGCCTCCGGATTGCCATGAATCAGCTGTCCAACCATGATCACTCCCGTTTCCTGACCCGAACCAACCGCACTGTGGGCAGACTGGCCACGGCGGGCGGTGACCGGGCGGCGGAAGGCGTGCGCTACAGCTCCATGTACCAGGCGGTGGTGATCCAGATGACCTGGCCCGGTGCGCCCACGCTCTACTATGGAGATGAGGCCGGACTGTGCGGATGGACAGATCCGGACAGCCGCAGACCTTATCCCTGGGGATATGAGAACAGAGGACTTATCTCTTTTCACCGGGAGGCCATTGCTCTCCATAAGGGACGCCGCAGCCTGCGGGCCGGTTCTCTCCATGAGCTGCTGGCAGACGGGCCGGTGATCGCCTATGGGCGCAGCCTGGGGGATGACCGGGTGGTGGTCATTGTCAATGTGGCCGATGAATCCCGCCGGGTGTCGGTTCCGATCTGGAAGACGGGGGCAAGCCCGGACGGCCGCTTTGAAAATCTCCTGAAGACCTCCCCTCTGGGCTTTGATCAGATTCCCGATGAATTTTCCGCGGCAGGAGGCGTGCTGGAGATCACGATGATCGGCCAGTCGGCCATTGTACTGGGGGAAAAAACAGAATGATATATGGATAGTCAATCAGCAGCGCTGCTCTTTTGAAAGGGTCAGCGCTGTTTGCTTTTGTCCTGATCCAAATCCTTTTTTCTTGTCCGGTACCGAAAAGGACTCATTCCCGTACTTTCTATGAATTTCCGGTAGAAAAACCCTTTATTGTGATATCCGATCATCCACATGATCTCCTCAATGCTCAGACTGGAGGACTCCAGTAAAAGCTTAGACCGCTCGATTCGCAGATAGATCAGGTACTGGGAGTAGGTCATCCCGGTGTGTTTTTTGATCAGATTATTAAAATAATTGGGTTGAAAATGAAAATTTTGGGTGAGGGACTCCATACGTATTGAAGACAGATTGTTCTTCATATATTCTGTCACAGATTCAAACATTTTTTCTGCATACAGAACACTCTCCTGAGGAGAAAAATTATAGCGGTAACCGAAGGCGAGCTCGTCCATCAGCCGGATAATGTATCCCCGGCAGATTTCCAGGTATCCGGGCTGTTTGCTGCGCGCCTCGGCGGTAATATGAAAGAGATAGTTTTGAATCAGTTCGATTTTCTCCTTCCCCTCGGGGGTAAATTTCAGGTAGTGCTGCAGGTCGCTGTACTTCATGATGTTTTTGCGGAGAAACTGCTGGAGTGGAGTGATGCTGACATTTCCGAGAAACGCTTCTCCCAGGACATCTCGTGCAATGGAAATATTAATTAACAGGCATTCAGAATTTTTTATGGATTCCCGGTGATAGGCCATGGAATTAATAAAACAAATCTCATTTTCTGCAAAATGCGCAATTTCCCCCTCTATTTCCACTTCCAACTGGCCAAAGAGGATATAGCGCAGTTCGATGTAGTCAGAATAGTAGCTGACAAGTTCTGCGTCATCCAGCTCTAAGTGAATCGGAGTCAGGTGAGAGAAAAAAAGATTGGTCAAATGTCCGTTATGAAATTTTTGGTAGGACAGACAGATGTCTCTCTTGATCTGATGAAAATCTCTTCCATTGCGGATCACGGAAGTAAAATCAAAATCCAGATCACAGGCATTTAGTTCAGCATATGTCATTTTCAGATGATGTTCCGGTGCCACAGGAATCCGGTACAACTCATCGACCAGCATCATCTTGTTGCTTCGTTCAGATCCCATGTATTTCCCCCTTTTTGCCTTTGGCATCATTAATTCATATTATAATACAAATCCAGTGGAATAGGTAACTTTTTTTGACAAAAACTCACACAATATGTAATCGAAAAAGCAATCGGAAAAAGATATGATAAAGACAAGAAATAGAAGGAGGAGATGGGGAGAAGGATGAAGATCACAGAGCACCTGCTTCAGTTAAGCGGCGTGCAATATGAAACAAATTCGAATATCTATGCCATTCAGTATGACGGGGGAGTGATTTTGATTGACTGCGGATATCGCACAGAACAGTGGGAGAGAATGACTGCGCAGATGAAAGAATGGGGGATGGACCCTGGTGAGATCACCCATGTATTTCTGACGCATTCCCATTTTGACCATGCAGGAAATGTATGGAGAATCAATGAACTGGGAGCAAAAGTCCATGCCAGTCCTGTGGATGCGGATCGGGTGGAAAATGGCAATCCGGAGATGGAAGAGCTCTTTGGCGCTCCCTGGACATGCGGAAAGGTGGATGTGCTGCTGCGGGAGGGAGAACGGTTTTCTTTCCCGGGCGGCGTGAAGCTGGATGTGCTGGAAACACCGGGGCACAGCAGCGGTTCTCTCACTTATCGGATTCAGGTGGATGGAAAAACAGCGCTGTGCACGGGAGATATGTTCTTTGTGACGCCTAGGGCGCCCCTGGATGCGGTGGATGTGGAACTGGGCTATATGGGCAGCCGGGATTTCAGTATGGAATCGTTTCTGCATTCGCTGAAGCGGCTGGAAAAAGAGAATTTTGATTTGCTGCTGCCCGGACACTATTATTTTTATGGCGGGGAAAATGCCGCCCGGCTTTTTGGCATGGCCATTGAGAAAGCCGAGAAAGGAGCAAGATGATCACGCAGGAGAGGAAAAAGGAGCTGCTTTTGGCGCTGAATAAACTGGAAGCCTATCATCAGATTCAAAATGAGATGGGGCGGCTGACCGCAGCCTTTAATTTCCATGATAGAGATCAGGTCTTATCTCATTTTGCGCTGGAGAAGGAGGACGTATCACTGGAGTATGCGGATGAGGGGAGATTTGAGGGTCCTGAAGCTGTACGGGCTATTGTGGATCAGCTGATTGGCGGAGAGGCAAAACCGGGTGAGATGACGGATATGCAGCTGACTACGCCCATGATTGAGGTGGCAGGAGATGGGCAGACAGCCAAATGCGTTTGGTGGTGTCCAGGAGCAGGGGCGGTGACAGATGAGGAGGGCGCTCATGCGCTGTGGCTTTGGGGACAGATAGCGGCGGACTTTATCTGCATCGATGAGACATGGAAGGTGTGGCATTTGCATTATTTCCGCTTTATCCGCTGTTCCTATGAAAAAGGCTGGGTGGAAGACTTAAGTATGATTAATCGCGCCAATACGCCGATGCACCCCATGTCCCTGCCCACGACTTATCACAACCCCTATTCCCCTTTGAGTATTCGGGACGGTGTCCCCTGTATGCCCATGCCCTATGAGACTTATACCGCAGCGGATCGGTATTGGGAGCTGAATCGCGATAAGCGCTGAGCCGGAAAAGGGGAGGTGATGAGATGATCTGGACAATGGAAGATTTGGAGCTGTTGGATGATGAGGAATTTGAAAAGTTAGAGAAGAGAGCAGCCCGGCTTATGTCTCTGTGGCAGATACAGAACCTGAGAGGAAATGCGGCGATTTTCCACGACGATCAGCATATCGGTGAGCAGCGCAGGGAGCTGAATGCCGTAAAGCATCCTGGTGTGGATGTAAAATCTATGCGGGAGCAGCGTCTCAAGCCAGTGGTAGACTCTTTGGAGGGAAATACGCTGATCCATCCGCTGACCACGCCGGTCATTGTGGTGGACGAAACCAACACAAGAGCGAGGGCGGTTTGGTGGTCCCTGGGAATAGAAGGGTTGTCCCGATACCGGGAAACGCCCACGGCAATCGTTTCCATCGGCATGGTGCCGGGGGTGCATGTGATAGAGGATGGTCAGTGGAAGATTTTGTGGGGAGCCTGGCAGAGGACGACCAAAAATGAATATCATGCCGGCTGGACGCGGAGTATGATCCCGACCAACACCCGTCCGCCCCTGACCCAGGAGCAAGATCGGGCAGGTTTTGGACGATATGCCTATCAGACGGACCAGGTGCGCTGTGCGGTACCTTGGCCACCGGAGGACGACACCTGGGAAAAATTCCCGGATGAGATGAGTCCTGACTGGCAGATGACTCATCCATAAAGCAGGGTAAAGACAGGATGACGCGGCAGTGCCGCGCGTCGGGTAGAAACATAAAACAATATACAGTAAGAGTAAAGGAGATAAGTCATGAGTAAAAAGCAGCAGTATGAAAAGATGGCGGATCAGATCTTACAGTTGGCAGGCGGAGCGGAAAATGTCAGAAAGGCTTCCCACTGCTTTACTCGTCTGCGTCTGGACCTGGGAGATATATCTGCCTGTGACACGGAGGCGATGAAGAAGGTGGAAGGAGTAAAGGGCTGTGTAGTTAACAGCGGTCAAGTCCAGGTTATTTTGGGCAAGGAAGTCGAAGACTTCTTTCCTGTATTCGAGAGCAAACTGAATCCTTCCTCAAAGGAACAGAGCAAAGATGCCAAGGAGGAGACGTGGGTAAATCGCATCCTCAATGGTATTGCGGGCATCTTTATCCCGGTGTTTCCTGCTCTGGCAGCCAGCGGTCTCCTGAAGGGCATTCTGCTCGCGCTGAATTTCGGCGGAGTGGTAGATGCAGCCGGTCCCACTTACACGATGCTGATGATGTTCTCGGATGCCGTGTTCTATTTCCTGCCTGTGCTTCTGGCTTTTTCCTCGGCCAAAGTATTTGGCTGCAAGCCTACGGTAGCAGCTGTTCTTGCCTGCATTCTCCTGCATCCGACGTATACGGCCATGACAGAGGCTACTTCTCTGTTTGGCCTGACGGTTCCTGTGGTCAGCTATTCTTCCACGGTGTTTCCCATTATTGTCGGCGTATTTATTTTGTCGCTGATTGAAAAAGGCTGCAATAAAGTGATTCCCAAAAGCTTTTCCGGTCTGTTTACCCCGCTGATTTGCATCGTCGTCACAGCGCCCATTATGCTGATTGTGGTCGGTCCGGCGGTCAATGCCCTGTCAAATGTAGTGGGCAATGCGGTGATCGGTCTCTATAATGCCACGGGAGCTTTTGGCGGGGCAGTATTCGGCGCGATTTATCCTTTCTTGGTATTTACCGGTCTGCATCACGCGGTGGTACCTGTGGAGCTGCAGAGTCTGGCGGCGATGGGATATGATCCTCTGCTGGCTTTGTGCGCTGCGGCCAACGCTGCAGTGGGCGGCGCTGCACTGATGGTGGCACTGGATTCCCACAACAAGGAGTTTAAGGGGCTGTCCCTGTCTTCTGGTATTACGGCGCTGATCGGCACGACGGAACCGGCTCTCTATGGTGTACTGGGTATTTTGAAGCGGCCCTTTATCGGAGCAGCGGTAGGAGGGGCGGCAGGCAGCGCATTTATGGCGGCGCTGCGCATCTACAGCACAGGCATCGGCCCGGTGCCGGGCGCGGGTGCGGCTCTGTTTTTGGGTGAAAAATTCGTCTGGTATCTGGTAGGAATTGTAATCTCTGTGGTAGTGGCCATGGTGGTGACGCACTTTGTGAAATTTGAGGATGTAAAACTGGAGGGACAGAACTGATGGCGGGATTTCCTGAAAATTTTCTGTGGGGCGGAGCATTTGCGGCCAATCAGGTGGAAGGAGGCGCGAGGGAAGGCGGCAAAGGCCTTTCCACCGCCGATATCTTTCCTCTGAGCGAGAGGGGAAAGGGCGGCTGTTTTGACCGTACTCTGGATCAGATTCTGGAGGCGGCCCGTGATGAGGACGACAGTAAGTACCCCAAGCGCAGAGGCATCGATTTTTATCATCGCTATCGGGAGGACATCGCCCTCTTTCATGAGATGGGCTTTAAGGCACTGCGATTCTCCATATCCTGGGCCAGGATTTTCCCCAATGGGGATGACAAAGAGCCCAATCCGGAGGGGTTGGCTTTCTATCACTCCATGGTGGATGAACTCAAAAAGTACGGAATTGAGCCCATTGTCACTCTTTCACATTTTGAGATGCCATTGCATTTGGCTCTGGAATACAATGGATGGACGGATCGGAGACTTATAGAGCTCTTTGAGAGGTTTGCTTCCGTTTTATTTGAAGAATTTCATCAGGATATCCGGTACTGGATTACCTTCAATGAAGTGGATGCTACTGTACACATTCCGCTCACCGGAGCCGGTATTATCAAGGAACACACAAAGGACATGGAGCAGGCCAAATATCAGGCTCTGCATCATCAGTTCGTTGCATCGGCGGTGGTGACAAAGCTGGCTCATGAAAAGTATCCTGATCTGAAGATCGGCTGCATGACGACAAAAAATCTCAAATATCCAGCTACCTGCAAACCGGAAGACTGCCTGCAGTGGCTTCAGGAGACAGAGCTGGATGCCTTCTATACAGATGTACAGGTGTTTGGCGAATACTCTTATGCTATCCGCAATTTGTGGGAGAAAAAAGGGATTCGGATCGCGATGGAAGAGGGAGACGGTAAGCTTTTAAAAGAAAACACGGTTGATTTTGTCTCTTTCAGCTACTATGCTTCTCTGGTAACCAGCGCTGAAGGCGCGGCAAAGGAAAAGGCATCGGCAAATCTGCTGGTGGGTGAAAAAAATCCTTATCTAAAACAGACGCCCTGGGGCTGGCAGATTGATCCCGTAGGTCTGCGCTTTGCCTTGAACCAGATGTACAGTCGATATCATCTGCCCCTGTTTGTGGCAGAAAATGGCCTGGGAACCTTCGACGTGATGGAGGACGGACGGGTGCACGATGATTACCGCATTGACTATGTGAGAGAGCATATTCGCCAGATGAAGCTGGCTTTGGAGGACGGAGTGCCGGTGTTTGGCTACACCTACTGGGGATGTATTGACTGTATCAGCGCTTCCACTTCCGAGATGAGCAAGCGCTACGGATTTATCTATGTAGATCAGGATGATCAGGGGAGAGGCACGCTCAGGCGTATCCGCAAGGATTCCTTTGACTGGTATCGTGACGTTATCATGAGCAACGGGCAAAAGCTGTGAGGAACGATTTGCAATTTGCGCAGAATAGCTTATAATGAAGAAAACGACAGCGACAGAAGGGAAGGTGCGCAGATTGAGCAGATGGAATTATCCTGAGACACAAAAGAAAGAATACAGCGAGGTCTATCACGGAGAGACCGTGATAGACCCTTACGCATGGCTTGAAAAAGGAAAGGATCCGGAGGTTCTCGACTGGGTCAGGCGGGAGCACGAGTGTACAGATGCCTTCTTTGCCAGCTTTGGCGATGAGCTGGAAAAGGAGATGGACAGGCTGCGCCAGGAAAAGAAGAAACCCTCCTACCGCAGCTTTGCCATGTCCGGGGAAAACTTTGCGGCTCTCAAACGGGATGACGCGGGGAAAGAAAGCTTCGTCATGCTGGATGAAAATTTTACCGAGCAGAGGACGATCATGACGGCGGAGGACTTCGATCCGGCGGCCCATATCTATGAGATGGCTTTCAATCCTTCGGATCCGCATGTCGGTGCATTTGAGGTGCTTTATCCCGGAGCAGACAGGCCTTCCAGCGTGGTCTGCAACTGGGAGACGAAAGAAATCCTCTTTAGGCTCGACGGAATTTTCAGCCATGCCTGGAACAGGGATGGGAGTATCCTGTATTATTCGGATGCCTGTGTGGACCGCCGCAGGCAGATTGCGCGCAATCGCGTCTGTGCCCTGGACATGAGGACGGGAGAGAGTACAGTCCTCTATGAGTACACAGAGCCGTCGGTGCTGATTATGCTGACTCTTTCGGATACAGGCGAGGAGCTGTTTGCTCAGGTCTGGGTAGACTATCATGACAAGGAGCTCGTGCGTATCGAGACTGGGAGCGGTGGTGTACATATCTACCGGCATGATGGAGCGGCGGACTGTCATTATATCGGGACGGAGGGAGACTGCCACTATTTTCTCACCGATGAAGAGGCTCCCTTTGGCCGGATTATTGCGGTGGAGAAGACATCGGATGATATGGAGAATGGACGGGTGATTATCCCGGAGAGCCGTCAGATTCTGAAGACCGCTGTCGTGGCCGGAGGCAAGCTTGCGGTGGTCGCCCTGGAAGATGTGAATGCGGTGCTTTCCATCTACGATGCCGACGGCAACTTCTTGAGCCGGCCGGAGACGCCGTGCCGCTACGGGGATTTCGGCGCTTACAGCATGGGCCGGATCGAGAGCGTGTGGCGGGAGAAGGGGAGAGTCTATCTGAGCTACCAGTCCTTCACCGTGCCGCCCTCTGTTGTCTGTCTGGACATGGCCGGAGAAACGCTCACTGCCGTGTACCGGGAAGGGGATGAAGAGATCTCCGACATAGAGGTGGTGCAGAAGTTTGTGACGGCCCCCGACGGCAACCGGGCCGCAGCTTATCTGGTCTATCAAAAGGGGATGAAATTTGCCGGAGACACCAGGACATTGATGTACGGCTACGGTGGATATAATGCCAGCGAGCTCCCCTCCTATCAGTGCTATTATTACGGTGATATCGCCGACTGGGTACGCCGGGGAAACCTCTATGTGCTCTGCACTATCCGCGGAGGCGGGGAATACGGCGCCAAATGGCATGAGGCCGGATACCGGATGAATAAAACAAAAGGGTATGATGACTTCATTGCCATTACGGAAATGCTGATCCGTGAGGGCTATACGAATCCTTCCAGGATTGCGCTGATCGGCGGCAGCAACGGCGGCCTTTTGGTGACGGCTCTTCTGACCAGGCGGCCGGATCTGTATCAGGCTGTGATCGCGTCGGTGCCTCACACCGATATGCTTCATTTTGCCAAGGATGACAGAGGCCCTATGTATGTGACGGAATATGGGGATCCTTCCGATGAGGAAATGTATCGCTACATGAAGAGTTACTCCCCTTATCACAATGTCCATGAGGGCGTTCATTATCCGGCTGTATATATCCAGACCGGAGAAAATGACAATAACGTGCCGCCCTATCACGGCAAAAAGATGGCGGCAAGGCTTCAGGAATGCCAGGGCGGCGATATGCCTATTCTGCTGCGGGTTCTTCCCCATGGCAGTCACGATACGGGGACAGGGGAGGATCACTATCGCACGATGGCGGAGAGAAGGATTTTCCTCGATTGGGCTCTTGGCCAGGAGGGAAAATAAGCGCAGCGCCTGATGCTTTCAAGCAGCGTTCATAGTCCTGCACCTGGGCCTGCAGCCGTTCATACTCCTGCCGGAGGATCTGCCGCCCCTCATCGGTCAGCAGATAGCTGCGCCGCCGGCCCTCCACCCGGGTCTCCCGGATAAAACCCGCGGTGACAAACTGCTCCAGCAGATTGTACAGGGTGCCGGAACCCACGTGGACTCGGCCGCCGGTCATGGCGGGAATCTGTTCCAGCATGTCGATGCCGCAGCATTCATTCTGCAGGCAGAGGAGGATATAGAACATCTGCTCGGTCAGAGTCTGAAATTTTTCTCTCGGCATAATTTTCCCCTTTCTTGGTTTTTCGATTGGCCGCCCAGTCTGCGGGTCACGGCAGAGCTCATAGAAAAAGCAGAGGGAGGATCATGCCGTAAAAGAGAAGGAACAGGAGAAGACCAGCACCCAGGGTCCGGCGAAAGTTCTGCCCGCGGGAAACGCCCTTTCTGCGCATATGTCTCTGGAACCATACAAGCGCAGTGACGATCAGCGCATGCCCGGACAAAAGTATCGCAAAGGTGACAGCCTTTTCACCGAAAGTCCTCTCACCGAGGCTGCTCAGAAGAAGCAGAATCAGAAGGCTGACGACCAAAAGAAGAAAATACGCATGAACCGTCCTGCCGGGCTCGAGAAAGACGCCCCGGCAGGCGGCTTTTTTCGCCCGCCGCATCCACAGAAGATAAGAGAGAAGCTCACCCAGACAGAGGAGAAGGCAGATGACAGCGAGCAGCAGAGATAAGAGCACATCCGGTCTTGACAGGTTCTCCGCCGGCAGAAGGCTGATTCGGCGTAGAAAGCGGCGGACAATAAAAAACTCCAGGAGCAGGATGAAAGCTTGGGGGAGGATCGCCCCCACAGCATGGCGCTTTTGACTTCCCGGTATTGGGTCAGGGGATCGGTCTCAATAGGGACGGGGTCCTCTCTTTCATTATAGAATAGGTGCATGGACTGACGGCAGCCTGCCAGATGCCAGCCGTCCAGGCCGCAGTATTCCAGAAAATCAAGTCTCTCCTCATCGTTTTGCGGGGTGCAGTCTGAGTAGCCGGGAAGGTATACGGCGGCAAAATGAAGTTTTTGGGGCGCAATGCGTCGATAGCGCCACAAAAAAGGTCCGATTTCATCCACAAGCCAGCCCTGGGCGGCCATTTTTTCAGCGTGATTTCGGATGGAGACAGAGTCGAATAAAGAGAAATTGGAGAAGATATGCAGCTGATATTTTCGGTCTTTCATTGTGTATCCCCCTCTGAATATCGAATATCGAGGTTTCTGATTTCAGTATAATCTCGATATTCGAGATTGTCAAGAAGGATTTCTTTGACAAAACTGCGGCTTAGGAGTATTCTACTGTTAAATGCCAAAGCTAAAGGACAGAAGGAGATGATAGAATTGGCAGAAATCAGAATTGAACTGAGTCCTTTTATGGAGAAGGAGGGGGAAGGACTTTCCCGGCTGGACATCTGTGTAAGGGTGGACGGCTACGGCGTGCCGGAGGGCGGAATCCTGGCGGAGATCGGGGAATCTGTCGCTGCGGCTGACTGCTGTGAAATTCGTGATCTTGTTTTTGCGTCGGATGAAGCGGATAGGCCGGTGATATTCTCCGTCACCCATCAGGAGACAAGGCCAGAGCTTCACACCATTCGTTTTATTGCCGAGCGGCCGGTGGAGGGGGCTTATTGCTATCGCTACAGTGTTCTGCCCCGCCGGGCGCAGGAAGGGGACGGCTGCGCCCCTCCCTTTGCTTTTCGGGCTGAGGAAGGGGGAGCAAGTGGTTTTGGCGTTGCTTTCCTGGCCCTGCCGGAATTTGAGAAAGAGCAGGTGGCTGTTCGCTGGAATCTCGGGCGGATGCCTGACGGCAGCCATGGGGTCTGCGCCTTTTTCGAGGGGGAGGGAGAGATTCGGTGCAGCCGGGATGAACTGTGGTTTGCCGGCTTTGCCTGCGGTATGCTTCGCAGGAAGACCGAAGGAGACCTGGGCGTATACTGGTTTGGCTCCAGTCCTTTCGATGTGCAGGAGACGAGTGGAAGGCTGAAGCAGCTCTTTGACTGCATAAGGAAGTTTTTCGGGGAGAGGGAAGGGCTGTCCTATCGCATTTTTGTGCGCCGGGATCCTTTTGCAGACCGTGAAAAGGAAACGGCAGGATACAGGTCTCTCCTTGTGGACTGCAGCGGGAGGGCGATGCCTGCGGCCGACAGCCTGACAGATCTTTTATCTTGCGGGATGACGCACAGCTGGATTGCGATGAAGGACGAAACGGCAGCAGCGGGACGCTGGTATGTGGACGGCTGTGCGGCATACTACAGCCTTGTCCTGCCGCTGAGAGCCGGACTGGTCACCGCAGAATATGTGCGGCAGGCATTGGAGAGGAGAGCGGCACTTTATTTTGGGAATCCTTACCGGACTTTAACCAATCAGGAAGCGGGAAGGCTGTATTGGAGGGACAGCGCAGCCCGGCAGATGTTTGGTGCGAGAGGCTTCTTCTACCTGGTGCAGACGGACGGACAGATACGCCGGGCGTCCCAGGGGAAGAGAAGTCTGGACAATCTGGTACTGGCCATGTGTGCTGTTCCCGCAGAACGGCAGACGGAAAAAGTGTATCTGCGGCTTCTGGAGGAAGAACTGGGTGAAAATGGACTCGGTGACTACCGGCGGATGGCGCAGGGAGAGCTGCAGATTCCAGATGAGGAGATGTTTGACGGGCTGTTTTCCGTCCGGCCGACGGAGGAGGCGGATGACGCAGGGGAGGGAAGCTGTGTTAGATATCATTTTCGAATGCGGGAAAACGAATATAAAAAACGTTAGAATAGCATTAAAAAGTCGTAAAAAAATGAGAAAAATGCCGAAAAAATATTGACATTTTTTCGGGCGACTGTTAGAATGTAGACAAGAGGCAAGGATGGTTCTCCTTGCCTCTTTTGCACCACAGGGTTGTCATAAAACCTGTCAATCTAATACCCGTGGCAGATCACACTGCGGGCATGTTCCACCCAAGGTAAGGGGGAGAAATAATGAAAGAGATGCGTATCAAATTTACTTCGAGCGAACAGGTACTAAATTTTATTGACTGTGTGCAGGAGCTGCCGGGGGAGTATGATCTGGTGGAGGGAAAAAATGATATCGATGCCAAATCGATGCTGGGCGTTTTATCCCTGGATTTCTCCAAGGTGCTGACACTGGTCGTGTATGCAGATGAGGAGTATCCATGGGTGATGGATAGATTATCTAAGTTTGCTCTCAAGCCGACCTCGCCGGTGCTGCAGCAGATCGGCTAGAGAATCGCTTGGACAGGAAGATCTAATGGCGGGTCCGCCGGGATGAGAAAAATCCGGCGGGCCCGTATTTTGCTCTGTTCCCATTGACTTGCAGGGTTTTTCTGACATATAATCAAATCAGAAATCTGGAAGCTGCAGAGAATAATACATTACACATGGCGTGCAAACCCGCCGGAGAAAAAACAGCTGACCTATATTAAGGAGGAAAGCATCATGAACAAGACAGAAGAAATCATATATCGCGACAGGAGAGGGACGGACTGCAACAAATGGGATTCTCTGGAGGAGCGTTTTGGCAAGGCGGATCTGATGCCCCTGTGGGTGGCAGATATGGATTTTGAGGCGCCTGCCTGCGTGCGGGAGGCTCTTGAGACCTGCGCGAAGGAAGGGCTCTACGGATACTACCGGGTGCCGGAGGGGTATTATGAGGCATTTATGACCTGGGAGAAGAAATACCACGGCTATGAGGTGGAAAAACAGTGGCTGCGCTATTCTCCGGGTGTGGTGCCTGCCATCAACTGGCTGGTGCAGATTCTGACGGAGCCTGGCGATGGCATAGGTGTGATGACGCCGGTGTACTATCCCTTTATGAATGCGGTGAAGGACAATGGCCGTACCTTGGTGGACTGTCCTCTTAGGGAAGAGGGAGGCTGCTACCACATGGATATGGAACATTTTGAGAGACTGGCGGAGGAGGGGAAGATGAAGCTTTTCATCCTGTGTTCGCCCCATAATCCGGTGGGGAGGGTCTGGAGCCGTGAGGAGCTGGGAGCCCTGCTGGACTGCTGCAAAGCCCACGGGATTTTCGTGCTGGCCGATGAGATCCACCACGATCTGATTGTCGGGGACAAGAAGCAGACAGCGGCGGCAACCGTGGGAGACTATACGCATATGCTGGTGACCATGACGGCGGCCAGCAAGACCTTCAATCTGGCCGGAATGAAGAATTCCATCGTGATTATCCCCGATGAGCAGGTTCGCGAAAAATGGGATGCTTTCACCGGGCGCCTTCATGTGGGCGACGGCGGCATGATGGGGTATGTGGCGGTGAGAGCGGCCTATGAGGGTGGACGGGAGTGGCTGGATGCCATTCTTTCCATAATTAGGGATAATGCTGCCTGCCTGCGGGGAGTCCTGGCGGACGAGCTGCCGGAGGCAGTGATGTCTCCTCTTGAGGGGACCTATCTGGCCTGGGTAAATCTGTCCTCCTACGTGAAGCCGGAGGATATGAAGCTGGTGGTGCAGGATATGGCCGGCCTGGCAGTGGACTACGGCGAGTGGTTTGGGGGGAGTGCCTATGCTCCTTTTATTCGGATCAATCTGGCCACCGGCAGGGAGAATATAAAACTGGCGGCAGAAAAATTGTGCGCCGCAGTCAAAGCCTACGAAGGGAAGCAGGGGCAGAATCAATGAAGTTTTTGCTGGTAGCTGTGGGGAGCAAATATATCCACAGCAATCTGGCTGTCAGAAGCCTTATGGCTTATGCCCGGGCAAAGGGCATGAGCGACTGGGTGGAAGCGGCAGAATATACGATCAATCAAAACAGAGGAGACATTCTGGCGGACATATACAGACGCCGTCCGGATGCGGTGGGTTTTTCCTGCTATATCTGGAATATCAGCATGGTGAGGGCGCTGGCGGCGGACCTTCACCGGCTGCTGCCCGGTACAGAGCTGTGGCTTGGCGGTCCGGAGGCCTCCTATGACGGGGAAGGGCTTCTTGGGGCCCTTCCCTTTGTGCGGGGCGTCATGATCGGCGAGGGAGAAGAGACCTTTGCCCAGCTGCTCGCCTGCTGCATAAGATGGGAAAGCGCCGAGCGAGAGCTGGTTCCTCAGTTCTGGCAGGAGCTGGAGGCCATTCCCGGACTTTTGTACAGAGGCATCTCGGAAGATGGGCAGAGTGAAAAGCTGCATCGGACGAAGGAACGGCCCTGCCTGGAAATGTCGTCTCTTCCCTTTGTTTATGAGCATGAAGAGGAAGGGGAGGAGCATAAAATACTGTATTATGAGAGCAGCAGAGGCTGTCCTTTTTCCTGCAGCTACTGTCTTTCCTCCCTGGAAAAAAGGCTGCGGTTCAGAGACTGGGAACTGGTGAAGCAGGAGCTGGCTGTTTTCCTGGAGCGCCGCGTCCCTCAGGTGAAGTTTGTGGACCGGACCTTCAACGCTGCCCATGCTCATACCAAGAGAATCTGGAGGTATCTGGCTGCCCGCGACAACGGCGTCACCAATTTCCATTTCGAGGTGTCCGCCGATCTGCTGGATGAGGAGGAGCTTTCTATCCTGAGGGAAATGCGGCCGGGCCTGGTTCAGCTGGAAATCGGCGTTCAGTCGGTCAATGCAGACACACTGCGTGCTATTCGGCGAAAGACAGATCTGGAAAAATTGGCAGCCAATGTGCGGCGGATTTCTGCGGAGAACAATGTCCATATTCACCTGGACCTGATCGCGGGCCTTCCGTGGGAAGACTATGCAAGCTTTGGGCGTTCCTTCGACTGGGTGTACAGCCAGCGGCCGCAGAAGCTGCAGCTGGGATTTCTGAAGGTGCTGGCAGGGTCCGCCATGCACCGGCAGGCGGAGGAATATGGTCTTGTCTACAGCAGCGAGCCTCCCTATGAGGTCCTGCAGACTTCCTGGCTCTCCTACGAGGAGATCTGTCGTCTGAAACGGATCGAGAAGGTGCTTGACATTTATTACAACAGCGGTCAATTTCCGACGGCCGTGGAGAGACTTGCGGGATACTTCTCCTCGCCTTTTGCCTTCTATGAAGCGGCGGCAGATTATTATGAGAGAAAAGGATTGTTTGAGCGGCAGCTCAGCCGGGGGCAGCGCTTTGCGGCGCTGTGGGAATTTATCTTGCAGGATCCGCAGAAATTCCAGATGTCGGAGGTTGCATGGCGTGAAATTTTAGTATATGATTATTACCTGCGGGAAAATGCCAAGGTGAGGCCCGGCTTCGCGCCGGATATGGATGGCTGCCGCCAGGCGGTGACCGATTGGTATGCGCAGGCTGTGGCTGAGGGAAGGGAATTCGCCGGCTATGAGGGGATGAGCTATCGTCAGATTCTCCATATGACCCATGCCGAGATTATTTCCGAGGGCTTTTCACAGAATGGACAAAAAAGACTGGTATTATTTGACTACAATAGGCGTAATCCACTTACCGGCAACGCCTCGGTCCGCGAGGTCCCGGGCTTTGTCCTGCCGAAGACAGAGGAGGAATCCTCCGGACAGAAAGGAGAAGAGGTATAAAATCATGATGAATATGCAGAACAAGAAGACCAGGAGGGTTATCACTGGCGTAATCATTGCCGTCCTGATCATCACCATGGTGCTTCCGATGGTTCTCAGCTATCTGATGTAGCCGGATATGTCTAATTGAATACGATTTTATGACAAGAGTATTACATTTTTCGCAGACGCTTGAAAAATCGAAGATTTCGGTTAAAATGGTACTGTGTAACTGAGCATGTTTTTTAAAAAGAGGAGTTTTTACTTATGAAAATTCGTAGAGGCGTAAAGCTTGTGACCGCGTGTCTGGCCTGCGCCGTATTGGCGATAGTCGGAAGAGCCTACGGGGCGTCGGCGACGTCCGGGCAGACAGAACCGGTGATCGCTGATGGTGTGTTTATCGGTCAGGTGGACGTAAGCGGGATGACGAGCCAGGAGGCCGAGACTGCTGTGGAGAATTATGTGGATTCTCTAAAAGACAGCGAATTGGTGCTTTCCTTTAACGGACAGGAGAGCCGGGTCAGCTTTTCGGAACTGGGATTTTCCTGGGACAATCCCGATGTGGTAGACGAGGCTGTCGCCCTTGGCAACAGCGGCAACATTCTGGAACGCTACAAGGCTCTTTCCAATCTGAAAAATGAAAGCGTCGTGCTGGAGCTTGCGTATTCATGGGATGACGATGCACTGGAATCCTACCTGCAGGAGCAGGCTGACGAGATGGAGACGGAGGCGGTGGAGGCGACGATCACCCGTACCAGTTCTGCGTCCAATCCCTTTGAGACGACGGAATCCCAGGATGGTCTCACCGTAGACATCGCTTCCACCGTCAAGGCCATCAAGGAAGCTGTGGCGGGAGAATGGAATGGCGGCGATCTGGAGGTCGACGCCGTGGTGGAGGTGCTGGAGCCCAGACTTACCACGGAGATTGTGGAGAGCATTCACGATCTCCTGGGCGAACATTCCACCCGTTATAATGCGGCAGAGACGGACCGTTCTCAGAATCTGATCAACGGCACCGGCTTCATCAACGGCGTGGTGATGCTGCCCGGCGAGGAGATGTCCCTCCACGACTATCTCTACCCCTGCACGGTGGAAAATGGATACCGCAGCGCCATCGCCTATGCGGACGGCGGCTATGTGGACTCCATTGGCGGCGGCATCTGCCAGATTTCCACTACGGTGTACAATGCGGTGCTGAAGGCGGAGTTTGAGGTGATCAGCCGTTATCCCCATTCGATGACGGTGAGCTATGCCGATCCCGGTTTGGATTCCGCTGAGGCGGAGTCTTCCGGCAAGGATCTGAGATTTGCCAACAATACGGATTATCCGGTCTATGTGGAGGCCTGGGCCAGAGGCGGGCAGCTCTATATCGCTTTCTGGGGCACGGAGACCCGCCCGGATAACCGCGAGGTCGAGTATTACAGCGAGTACACCGAGACTTATCTTTACAGAGGACAGGTGCAGACCACTTATGATCCGAATCTGCCCTACGGCACGGTGACCGGCGTCCAGGGAGAGTATCCTCAGGTGAAGGCCACCGCCTACAAGAGAGTGATTGTGGACGGCGAGGTGGTCAGCGATGAGGCCATGTATACCGATACATACCGCGCGTCTATCGCCAAGCAGACCATCGGTACCGGCGGTCTGACCGAGGAGGAGTATCTGGCCGGAGTTCAGCCGACGACGGAGACCCAGCCGCAGGATCAGGGACAGCAGCAACAGCCGCAGCAGCCGGTAACGCAGCCCTCCACGGAGGCGACCCAGCCCTCCACGGAGGCCACGGAACCTTCTACAGAGGCGACGCAGCCTTCCGCGGGAGCCACCGAGCCCAGTTCAGAGGCGACCCAGCCCAGCGAGGCGCCGGTAGAACCTCCAACCGAGTCTCAGCCCTCCGGCGAGGGAGGAGCTTCAGCCGGGACGGGAGCTGCAGAATAAGAGAATAAGATCAGCCGCCGCTTTCTGCGCGGAAACACGAAAGAATAAAAGGCTGTCACAATAGGTTTTGCGCTGCGGCCGGGACTTTTATTGTGGCGGCCTTTCTTCACGGAAAAGATACAAGATGAAGAGAAAAGGGCGCAGAGCGGCATCTGATGGATATAGAGACGAAAGAGAAAGGAGAATAACAAATGTCGGGTAGATATTGGGGAAAGCTGGCGGCGGGGTTTGCCTTTGCCGCGGCGCTTGCCTCCTTTGGAGCCGGGAGGGCCTATGCAGCGGAAGAGGGAAGCGATGAGCGGGTGATTACGCAGGGCGTAAGCATCGAAGGCATCGATCTCAGCGGATTGACGGCAGACGAGGCGCAGAGCCTGGTGCAGTCCTATGTGAATGATTTGGAGAATGCTTCTCTGAGACTGTCTTTCAACGGAGATCAGGATGAGATTTCTTTTTCGGAGCTGGGCTTTACCTGGGATAATCCGCAGGTGGTGGAGGAAGCAGCCAATCTGGGCAACACAGGCAATGTGCTGGAGAGATACCAGCAGATCCGCGACGTGGAGCATGAAAATGTCGATCTTTCAGTGGAGTACTCCTGGGACGAACAGGCTCTGCGCAATTACTTGAATGAGCAGGCGCAGGAGAGGTATGCGGAGCCCGTGGAGGCGACGCTGACCCGCTCGGGGAGCGGATTTACCGTGACGGAGTCGGTCACCGGCCTGAGCGTAGATGTGGAAGCCACCGAGGCTGCGGTCAAAAGCGCTATCGACCAGGGGCTTAGCGGCCAGGACGTGACGCTGGATGCCGTGGTGCAGGTGGTGGAGCCCAGGCTCAGCACCGAGATGGCTGAATCCGTCCAGGATGTGCTGGGCGAGTTTGATACGCCGTACAATCCGGCGGAGACAGACCGGTCTCAGAACCTGATCGTGGCCTGCAGCTATATCGACGGAGTGGTGCTGATGCCCGGCGAATCCCTTTCCTTTTTTGATTATCTCTATCCGGTGACGGCGGAGAGAGGATACAGGGGAGCCGTGGCCTACCAGGGCGGCCGTTATATCGACTCTCTGGGCGGCGGCCTGTGCCAGGTGTCGACTACCTGCTACAATGCCGTGCTCTTGGCAGAACTGGATGTGATCTCCCGCTCACCCCACAGCATGACGGTATCCTATGTGGATCCGGGACTGGACTCCGGTCAGTCCTGGTCTTCCGGCAAAAACCTGGAGTTTGCCAACAATACGGATTATCCGGTGTACGTGGAGGCCTGGGCCTCCGGAGGAACTCTCTACATCGGCCTCTGGGGCAAGGAGACGAGGCCGGACAACCGCACGATCCGCTACGACAGCGATGTGACGGAGGAATGGCCTTATGCCGGCCAGACCGTCTATGAGTATGATCCTTCCCTTCCCTATGGATCGCAGCAGCAGACGCAGGGAGAATATCCCAGGGCTACCGGCCATGCCTACAAGGAAGTATATATCGACGGAGAGCTGGTCAGCAAGGAATATCTGAGCGACGAGATCGACACCTACCGGGCCACACCCAGATATGTGACGGTAGGCACCGGAGGACTGAGCGAGGAGGACTATCTGGCAGGCGTGCTGCCTGAGGGGATGACGCCGGAACAGGCAGCCATCGCCCGCGGCGAAGTGCCCGCCCCGGAGACCCAGCCTCAGGAGACGCAGCCTCAGGGCTGAGATAAGTCAAGACTGACATAAGCTAAGATAAGCAAAGCAATAGAAATACTGCGGGAAAACTATTCGAAGACAGACGCGAGATAAAGTTATCGAGAAGATAACCGGGAACAGGTGGCACGGAGTAAAAGAAAATGCAGAGGAGTCAACAAAATGAGAGGAAAGAAGATTGGTCTTATTTTGCTTGTTCTCGCCGCGTTCTGTCTGATGGGTTTTTCCCAGGTGAGGCGAAACCGGACTGCCGGCCTGCTGTCGGCGGGACAGACGGCTGCCGATCCGGCCAATGCGGCTGAGAGCGGAGAGGCCGGAGAGACGGCGGAAACCGCAGGCGGAGAGAAAAAGAATGCCGGCGGCACTATTGTGTACGGTGTGCGGATAGGCGATGTGGATGTGGGGGGCCTCGACCGTAAAGAGGCGGAGGCGGCAGTGGAGGACTACTTTGCGGCCTATGCGGAGGGAAGTCTGCGCCTGGATTTTGGCGGAGACAGTGCAGAGATCGGCTTTGATGAGCTGGGTATCGCCTGGGATAATCCGGAGGTGGTCGACGAGGCCCTGGCCTGCGCCAGGTCTGGCAATGTGCTGGAACGTTATCAGGAGGAATCGCGTATCGCCAGGGAGGAAGAGATTCTCCCCTTCAGCTACTCCATAGACGAAGAAGCGCTGCGGGCCTATCTCATCGAGCAGGCCGGCGAGCGGGACAGGGAGGCGGTAGACGCTGTCATCAGCAGAAGCGGAGACGGTTTTGCCGTGTCTTCTTCTGCCAACGGCTTTGCGGTGGACGTGGAGGCTACGCTGAAAAAAGTGCAGCAGGCCGTGACGGAGGAATATGAGGGAGGAAACCTTCTCGTGGAGGCCGTAGTGACGGAGACGGAGCCCAAATATAAAGAGGAGGAGCTTCTGCTCATACAGGATTGCCTGGGAGAACATTTCACCACCTACAACGCGAACAGTGCAGACCGCAGCCAGAATCTGGTCAACGGGACAGGTTTTATCGACGGAGTGGTTCTGCTGCCGGGAGAGACTCTCTCGCTGTATGATTATCTCTATCCCTGTACGGAGGAGAACGGTTATCGTGCGGCCATTGCTTATGCAGACGGCGGCTATGTGGACTCCATCGGCGGAGGAATCTGCCAGATTTCGACGACCCTCTATAATGCACTCCTTAAAGCGGAGCTCAAGGTGCTGACCAGATCGCCCCATTCCATGACCGTCACCTACGCGGAGCCTGGCTTCGACTCGGCTCAGTCCGAGGGAAGCAAGGATTTGAGCTTTATGAACTCCACAGATTATCCGGTGTACGTGGAGGCCTGGGCAGAAGGAGGCAAGCTGTATACGGCCTTGTGGGGCAAGGATGACCGGCCGGACAACCGGGAGGTCGTCTACTACAACGAGATTATCAGCCGGGTCAGCCCCGGCGATCCCATATACACGGAGGATCCTTCCCTCCCGGCGGGAACGACAGTGACGGATCAGGATGCCTACGATGCCATTAAGGCTGCCCTGTACAAACAGGTGCTCGTCGATGGACAGGTGGTGGAGACCACGCTTCTGCACACGGACCGGTATCGCGCTTCGCCGGCCAAGATTCGCGTAGGCACTGCCGCAGCTGAACAGCCGCCGGAGACGTCGGCGGCACCGACCGAGACGGACTCCGGCCAGGAGAGCCAGCCGGAAGGGCAGTGACGCAGCAGACGGCGCCGACCGGATGGCCGGAAAGGGGAGGCGCACTTTAACAAGGAGTGTTTATACAGGAGGCGGTGTTTGGACGGAGAAACTCTGTCTACATCGGCCTCTTTGCCATATTTTGTGAGAAACGAGGAAAACGATGGAAAAAGGGAGGAGAGGGGATCTCGCCGGACGAGAGCTGGTGATGGCCGGTTATATGGCGCTGGACGGAACGGCCGCGATGATCAGAAATTTTCGCGGACAGCTAAGAGGGCTGCCTCAGGAGCTCTTGGAGAATGCCGTAAGCGTCTGGGAGAGACAGAGACAGCTTTATGCGCAGCTCATTTCTGAGGACATCTCGGATGTACCGCAGGAGAAAACGCTGGTCTATCGGATAGAAGGGGAGAGCCTGTTTCGTGCCCTGTGGCAGATTGCCGGGCAGTGGGGGACCGGTTTCTCCGTGGACCTGACTTGCATTCCTCTTCGCCAGGAGACGGTGGAGGTCTGCGAAGTATGGGGGGTTAATCCCTATTGGCTCAGAAGCGGAGGCTGCCTCCTTATTGCCGGTGAAAACGGAGGGAAGATCAGCCGCGCTTTGCGGGAGAGAGGTATAGCGGCGCAGGTGATCGGCGAGCTGACCGTCGGCCGGGATAAGCTCCTGCTGCACGGGCAGACGAAGAGCTGCCTGAATCGTCCTGGGCCCGATGAACTGGAGCGCATCGGCGCAGATATGCCGCTGTATAATATATAAAACAGGAAAGGATGGGCAGGTATGAGAGAAAAAATACTGTGGATGCTGGAAAAAAACAGCCGGATCGATCTGAAGGAGCTGGCGGTGATGCTGGGCACCGATGAAGTTACGGTGGCCAACGAGATTGCCGAGATGGAGAAGGAGAACATTATCTGCGGCTATCACACGATGATCAACTGGGAAAACACATCGGAGGAGAAGGTTATTGCCCTGATTGAAGTGCGGGTAACCCCTCAGCGCGGTATGGGCTTTGATAAGCTGGCCGAGCGGATCTATCGCTACGAGGAAGTGGAGACAGTATATCTGATGAGCGGCGGCTACGATTTCACCGTGATTCTGGACGGCAAGACGCTCCGGGAGGTCTCCCGGTTTGTGTCGGAGAAGCTGGCCACCCTGGATTCAGTGCTCAGCACGGCTACGCATTTCGTGCTGAAAAAGTACAAGGAGCATGGAACAATTCTGGCCGAGAAGCCGAAGGATGAAAGGATGTTAGTGACGCCGTGAGAAATTTTCTGTCTGATAAGAGCGTGGGCTTGAAGCCCTCGGGAATCCGCAAATTTTTTGATATTGTGAGCGAGATGCCGGACGCCATCTCACTGGGTGTGGGCGAGCCGGATTTTGATACTCCCTGGCATATTCGGGAGGAGGGGATTTATTCCCTAGAAAAGGGCAAGACCTTCTACACCTCCAATGCGGGACTGAAGGAGCTGAAGGTGGAAATATGCCGTTACTTAAAGCGCCGTCTGGGTCTGGACTATGATGCGGACCGCGAGGTGCTGGTGACAGTGGGAGGCAGCGAGGCCATCGATGTTGCCATGCGGGCTATCTTAAACCCCGGCGATGAGGTGCTGATTCCTCAGCCCAGCTATGTATCCTATGAGCCCTGCTGCATTCTGGCCGACGGCGTGCCGGTGATCGTGGAGCTGAAGGAGGAGAACCAGTTCCGCCTCACGCCGGAGCAGCTTTTGTCCGCCATTACGGACAAGACCAAGATTCTGGTGATGCCCTTTCCCAACAATCCCACAGGAGCCATCATGGAGAGGGAGGATCTGGAGGCTGTTGCCAGGGTCCTGATTGAGAAGGATATTTTTGTTCTCTCCGATGAGATTTATTCGGAGCTGACTTACGGACAGGAGCATGTGTCCATCGCCTCTATCCCCGGAATGAAGGAGAGAACTCTTGTCATCAACGGCTTTTCCAAGTCCTATGCCATGACAGGCTGGCGTCTGGGGTATGCGGCCGGTCCTGCCGATCTCATCGCGGAGATGGTCAAAATTCATCAGTATGCCATTATGTGCGCGCCTACCACCAGTCAGTACGCGGCGGTGGAGGCCATGCGCTATGGAGACGACGATGTGGCGAAGATGCGGGAGGCCTACGATGGGCGCCGCCGTTATCTGCTCCATACTCTCCGTGAGATGGGGCTGCCCTGCTTTGAGGCCAGGGGGGCTTTCTATGTATTTCCCAATATCAGTCGTTTCGGGATGAGCAGCGAAGCCTTTGCCACCAGACTTTTGCAGGAGGAGAAGGTGGCTGTGGTGCCGGGGTCCGCCTTCGGCGACTGCGGCGAGGGCTTTATCCGCATTTCCTATGCCTATTCGCTGGAAAATCTGAAAGAGGCGCTGACGAGAGTAGGCCGTTTTGTGGAGAGACTTTCCGGCGGACGGGACGGTGAAGTCCATGCTTAATGTGGTGCTTCACGAGCCGGAGATTCCGGCCAATACGGGAAACATCGGCCGCACATGCGTGGCCACCGGTTCAAGACTGCACCTGATCAGACCTCTGGGCTTTTCGCTGGAGGAAAAACAGCTAAAGAGGGCCGGACTGGACTACTGGCCTCATCTGGATGTGACGGTGTATGATGATTTTGAAGATTTTCTGGCCCGCAATCCCGGAGCCAAAATCTATATGGCCAGCACCAAGGGACGCCATATCTACACGGAGATCTCTTATGAGCCGGACTGCTACCTGATGTTCGGCAAGGAGAGCGCCGGCATCCCCGAGGAAATTCTGCTGGACTACGAGGATACAGCGGTGCGGATTCCCATGAATCCGGATATTCGCTCCCTGAATCTCTCCAATTCGGTGGCAATTATGGTTTATGAAGCTCTGCGCCAGCAGAATTTTGCCGGAATGCAGACACAGGGACAGCTGCACAGACTGCATTGGAGGCAGGACCCTTCTTAAAGGGGGCCTGCCTTTTTTGATGAGGCGTGGGAGACTGTCTCCGTGACCATGAAATGAATCATCTCTTCCAAAGGCATCTGCGGGTCCTGCAGCCACTGGGAGACGACGGCAAGGGTGCCGGAGAGATAAAATTCTGCCAGCAGCTTCATCTCATAATCACAGATTGTTCAACAATTTTTCGCAGAATGTCTATTGATAAAGGGATAAGAAAAACTGTATACTGAGAAATATTCAACAAGGTGTTCAGTTATCAGGAGTGTGGAGATATGGCCTATATAGAATTTAATCATATTGTTAAAGCGTACGGAAACGGAGAGGCGTCCATTCGGGCTCTGGATGACGCCAGCTTTTCTGTGGAGAAGGGGGAACTTGCAGTTATCTTGGGCTCATCGGGGGCGGGCAAGACAACGGCTCTCAACATCCTGGGAGGCATGGACGTGCCGACTTCGGGCCAGATTCTGGTGGATGGAAAGGACATTACGAAGTATAACAAAAAACAGCTGATTGGGTACCGGCGCACGGATATCGGCTTTGTCTTTCAGTTTTATAATCTGGTGCCCAATCTGACGGCCCTGGAAAATGTGGAATTGGCGGCGCAGGTCTGTAAGGACTCCCTGAATGCGGCGGAGATGCTCGATAAAGTAGGACTGGCAGACCGAAAGGATAATTTTCCGGCACAGCTCTCCGGCGGAGAGCAGCAGCGCGTATCCATCGCAAGGGCGATCGCCAAGAATCCCAAAATACTTTTGTGCGATGAGCCCACGGGTGCTCTTGACTACAATACGGGAAAACAGATTCTGCAGCTGCTTCAGGACACCTGCAGAAAGGATAAGATTACGGTGCTGATTATTACGCATAATTCTGCCCTTGCGCCCATGGCAGACCGGCTGATCCGGTTTAAGAGCGGAAAGGTGACGGAGATGAAGCTTAATGAGCGCCCGACCCCAATCGCAGAAATTGAATGGTGACAGCATGAAGAAGACATTGAATAAGGACATCGGGAGAACAATCGCAAGGGGGAAGAAGAGGTTTATCTCCATTTCTCTGATTACGGCCCTTGGCGTTACCATACTGGCGGGTTTAAATATCGCCTGCGATGATCTGCGGTACAGTGCGGATCGTTTTTTTGATGAGCAGAGGCTGTATGATATTTCAGTGGTTTCTACCCTCGGGCTGACAGAGGAAGATGTGGATGCCCTGGCCTCTCTGGAAGACGTGGATACGGCGGAAGGGGCCTGCAGTGCCACGGTATATGCGGCTGTGGAGAGCGGGCGGCAGGCGGTCCAGGTAAAGACGCTCAGTGAGTCGGGGATGAATGCCCCCTATGTAATCGAGGGCCAGCTGCCGCAGAATGCGGATGAGGTGGCGGTTACGGAGAATTACCTCCATGCATCCGGCAAGCAGATCGGGGATACGCTGACCTTTGAGACGGACGAGGAGGACGAGGAGGAAGAGGGGGAAGAGCCGGTTTTTGCAAATGAGACGTATACGATTACGGCTGTGGTAATTGACCCTGCGGATATCAACAATCCGGAGGGCGCCGTGTCCTTTCGCAATACGGCGGGCACGAAGTATACGTTTTTTGTGCTGCCGCAGGCGGTAAACAGTGAAATTTACACGGAAGTCTATCTGAAATTAGTCGGCAGCGACAGCATGTTCTGCTATTCGGACGAATATGAGACCTATGTCGATCAGGTTGTAGAGGTGATTGAGAGCGAGATTCAGCAGCAGCGGGAGCAGGCGCGCTATGATTCCGTTACCGGAGAGGCATATGAGAAGCTGGCCGATGCACAACAGGAGGCCGACGACAAATTTGACGAAATCGATCAGGAGCTGGCCGATGCAAAGGCAGAGATCGAGGATGGCTGGCAGGAGCTCCGGGACGGCGAGGAGGAGCTGGACACTGCCGAAAAGGAGGCAGGTGAGGCCTTTGCTCAGGCAAGGCAGGAGATAGAGGACGGGTATGCGCAGCTTGCGGAGGGCAGCGCGCAGCTTGACGAGGCGGAGAAAACGATTGCAGACGAGGAAGGAAAGCTTGCCCAGGCACGGACCCAGCTGGAACAGCAGCAGGCTCAGGCCCAGGAGCAGCTTGCGGCAGCGCGCAGCCGGCTGGAGGAGAGTCGGAATCAGACGGAAAGCGCGCAGACAGAGCTGACCGAACAGGTAAAGGCGGTGTCGGAGCAGTTTGGCGAGGCGTGGCCCCAGGAGGCTTGGGAGGCTTATCTGGCAGCCGCCAAGGAGGCCTATCTTCCCGTCAGCAGCCTACAGTTCCAGCAGGCCCAGCTTCAGGAGCAGATGGCCTCCCTGGATGAATCGTCCGACGAGTACGCCCAGGCTGCCGCCCAGCTGGCAGAGCTTCAGGCTCAGACTGAGCAGGCTTTGGCAGCTGTGGAGGAGCAGACGGCAGAAGCGAAGGAGACATTTCTTTCTGCTTTTTCGCCGGTGCAGAGCGCTGCCCTTGCGCAGATCGAGCAGCAGATAGCGGTGCTGGACCCGGAGGCGGAGGGGTATGAGCAGGAGCTGGCCGCCTTGCAGGAAAGGCAGCAGCAGCTTTTGGCCCTGCCGGATTCTTTAGTGCAGCTGGCCCTGGGAAGCGGTCAGGCGGATGCAATGCTGGAGACGCTGGACGGGCAGCTTGCGGTCCTGGAGGAAGAGGCGGCCGCTGCCCAGGCCCAGTTGGATGCGGCGAAGCAGCAGATTGAAGAGGGAGCGGCCCAGCTGGATGCGGCGAAGAAACAGATTGAAGAGGGCCGCGCCCAAATAGCGGAAAATACGACACAGCTGCAGGAGGGGGAGCAGGAGCTGGAAGAGCAGGAGGAGAGCGCACGGGCAGAAATTGCAGATGGGCGGGCCGAGCTGAAAGATGGGGAACAGGAGCTGTTGGACGGAGAGGAGGAGCTGGAGAAAAACGAGCAGGAATATGAGGAGGCAAAGGAAGAGACTCGCAAAGAGCTGGCCGATGCAAGGGCAGAGATAGAAGATATCGATATGACGCAGTGGTATGTGCAGGAGCGCAATTCCCTGAGCGGCTATGCCAATGTGGACAGCGATGCCGGTTCGATTGAAGCCATTGCCGCTGTATTTCCGCTGGTATTTCTCATCGTGGCGATTCTGATCAGTCTCACTACCATGACGCGCATGGTGGAGGAGGACAGAGGACTGATTGGAACCTATAAGGCACTGGGCTTTACCAACAGTGAAATTCGCCGAAAATACGTGTTCTACGCTCTGGCGGCTGTCTTAGGCGGAGGCGTTCTCGGAAATATTGTGGGTTTCGTTGTGCTGCCCAAGATACTTTTCCTTGTGTTTGAGACCTTGTATGTTCTGCCGTATTATGATCTGCGCTTCGACGCGCTGTACGGTATCGGCGGCGTGGCGCTGTTTGCGGCGGGAATCGCGGGAGCGGCGGTGCTGGCGTGCCGGACGGAGCTGAAAAATGTACCGGCTCAGCTGATGCGCCCCAAAACGCCCCGCTCCGGCTCCAGGGTATTGCTGGAGCGGATTACTCCCCTGTGGAAGAGGCTGTCTTTCTTAAACAAGGTGACGGCGCGCAATCTGTTCCGCTACAAAAAAAGACTTATTATGACTATCGTAGGAATTGCGGGCTGTACGGGACTTTTGCTGTTCGGCTTCGCTTTGAAGGATTCCGTGACAGAGCTGATGCCGAAGCAGTACGAGGAGGTCTATCAGTATGACGTGCTGGCGGCCGCAGCTGCGGAAGATAATGACAAGCTTCTCTCCTACATGGAGGATGAAGATGTTTCGTCGTATCTGAATGTGGCGGTGGAGACGGTGACGCTTAAAAATGCCGACGGACAGGAGGAGGCGGTACAGCTGATTGCCGTACCCCAGGGAGAGTCCCTTGAGGGCTATATTACCCTGGAGAGTACGGAGGGCACACAGACCGGGCTTTCGGACGGAGGCATTTTCGTGACGCAGAATGCAGCGCAGGTGCTCGATTTCGGCGCGGGGGATACGGTGTATCTGCAGAATCTGCAGCTGACCCAGGCGGAAGCGGTTGTTTCTGAGCTGGTGAAAAATTATCTTGGAAATAACGTCTATATGACGCAGGCTGTCTATGAGGAGCTCTTTGGAGAGTTTAAGCCTAACGGTGTGCTGGTCAAGCTGTCGGTTTCCGGTGAGGATCAGCTGGCCTTTGCCGACGAACTTGCCGCCCGGGACGGCGTCGTCTCCTGTATGAGCACGGAGGAGATGAAGGAAGACTTTTCGGCGGCCTTCACGCTGATTAATATGGTCGTTTACATCATCATACTGATGGCGGCTGGACTGGCCTTTGCGGTGCTGTTTACCCTGTCCACGACCAATATATCGGAGCGCAGCCGGGAACTGGCAACGATCAAGGTACTGGGCTTTTATGACCGGGAGGTGCATCTGTATGTCAATAAAGAAACTCTGATTTTGACGCTGATTGGTATTTTGCTGGGAATGCCCCTGGGTCAGGCCTTAAGTTCTATGCTGACTTTTGTGCTGAATATGCCATCCATCTATCTTGCGGTCACCATTTATACGCCAAGCTATGGGTATGCCGCGGCAATATCCTTTGGCTTTGCCCTGGTAATTGATCTGATTACAAACCGGTCGCTGGATGCCATTGATCCGGTGGAGGCTCTGAAAAGTGTGGAATAGTACGAGCAAAATAAAATTTTTGCTAAAATGTACCTTGAAAAATTATATTTAATGTGAAAATGTTTTCATCCCGGGGCAAATCTGCTATACTGCTTTCGTGGCACAAGACGTGCCGCAATGAGGCAAATGGGAAAGGAAATACAAAAATGAGCGAAATGATACGGCTGGAACAGGTATGCCTCCGTTTTAAGACAGGATTTGCCCTGGACGGACTGTCCTTTCAGGTGGAATCGGGCCAGGTCTTCGGTTTTTTGGGCCCCAGCGGAGCAGGCAAGACCACTACGATCAAGCTGCTGACCAAGCAGCTTGTGAAGGACAGCGGACAGATCTATCTCTTTGGCAAGCCGGTGGAAGAGGTAAGCAGGGATGATTTTGAAAAGATCGGTGTGCTGACCGATACCAACGGCCTGTATGAGCGGATGAGCATTGAGGAAAATCTGAAGTTTTTCGCCAGACTGCGGGGCGTATCGCCGGAGCGGGGCACTGAGCTTTTGAAACGGATGGGCCTCTATGACAGCAGAAAAACGCCGGTAAAGAAGTGTTCCAAGGGAATGCGTCAGAGGGTGTCTCTGGCGGTGGTGCTTCTGCACTCGCCCAAGCTTCTGTTCCTCGACGAGCCCACCAGCGGACTGGATCCGGCTACGATTCAGGAGGTACACCGGCTGCTGCTGGAGATGAAGGATGAGGGGACGACGATTTTTCTGACTACCCATAATATGGAGGAGGCAGATAAGCTCTGCGACTGTGTCGGCATACTGGACCAGGGAAAATTGGTGACGTCGGGTTCTCCCCTGGAGCTGAAGCTGCGCTATGCCCATGATCAGATCAACATCCGCACCAGGAGCGGCGAGATGATCACCGTCAATAAGGATACGGCAGGGGCGGAGAAGATTCTGGAGATTGCCCGGGCCGGACAGCTGATGACGGTCCATTCACAGGAGCCGAATCTGGAGGAAATCTTTTTAATGCTGACGGGGAGGAAGTTCTGATGAATCTGAAGAAAACCGGAATATTATATGGCAAGGACCTGAATGATTTTATCAAAAATCCGGGAATCTCGGTGGCGGCGCTGATCCCGGTACTTTTTGTGGTGCTGTACCGCAGCATCGGTCTGGCCGATGCCCTGGGGGATTACGCCTCCTACTTCCTGCTGAATATCGGTACGGTGATGAGCATTGCCATGGTGGCCCTGCTTCTGGTATCCACCTCCGTTGCGGAGGAAAAGGAAAAATTTACTCTGCGCACGCTGATGATGTCCAATGTCAAGGCGTCGGAATTTCTGCTTTCTAAAATCCTGGTGACTCTCACGGTGATGCTTCTGTGCAACGCGCTGATTTTCATTCTGTCGGGCACGGAGCTCAGTGCGCTTCCCTTCTATCTGGTGTGCTGCGTACTGGGCAGCGCATCCCTGATTATGTTCAGCGCCTGCATCGGGATAATGGCCAGAGACCAGATGAGCACCAGCATCTACCAGATCCCGATTATGCTCCTGGTGATGCTGCCGGCTCTGCTTTCCGGCTTTAATTCCTTCATCGGCACCCTGGCCTCCCTGACGCCCATTGCAGCCATGATGAGCCTGTTTGAAAATTTTCAGGCGGGACAGCTGGTCAGCGCGGCCGCTCTGCAGAATCTGGCGGTAATGCTTGTCTGGATTGCGGTTCCCAGCATTCTTTTCGCCTGGCTGTACCGCAGAAAGGGAATCGACAACTGAGCCTGACACCCATTCCTTCTCTTCTTCATAGATTAATAGTGTAGATGCCCGGGGCGGAGATATTTTGCCTCCGGGATCACAGCATAAATGATGAGCAGAAAGAGAAGGGAAGAGGTATTTTGAGAGAAAGATATCCATATCCGTATCCTTGCCGCATTGCTCCCTGCCAATATGGAGGGCCGGCCGGCCAGACCGGCTCCGGCCTATGGATGCCGGACAGCGTATGGGACAGAGAAGAAAAGCGCGATCTGGAATACTGGGAGCAGCTGTATCCGGCCGAGACCAGAAGACTGCAGCGGGAGGTGACCCGTCAGTGCGACCGGCTGGACTACAGCGGAAGCTTTATCTATGATGAA
This sequence comes from uncultured Lachnospiraceae bacterium, assembly GCA_944380185.1. GTDB lineage: Bacteria > Bacillota > Clostridia > Lachnospirales > Lachnospiraceae > RGIG7193. Next base: position 130,914 of record CALWGV010000038.1, on the reverse strand, counting down.
TATCCGGATCGGATCGCTCTGGCCCGGCTCTGCGAAGCGGTCTATGAGGCGTATCGCGAGGCGGAAGAAAAAAATCGCATGGGCGAGTACCCCATGGGCATACCGCAGCAGGATGAAGGAGAGGCCGAGGAGGCCTACGATTTTTCTGACCCTGCGGGCGTGCAGACTATGGGGGTCAGGAGAAGGGCAGATGACAGGCAGGACCGCAGAGTCCTCAGCCTGATCGAGGCGTTGGTCTACAATGAACTGCACCGCAGGCGGAGCGCAGGGCGGCGCAGAACAGTCAGTTTCCCCATGTGGAGCTGACGGCCTCTATATTGTCAGGAGGCAAAAAACAGCAGACGAAAATCGGTTCTTTATGATGAGAGCTGATTTTCGTCTTTTTTCTCATTTCTCGTCATTTTTCATACATTATTAAGAAAAAACGGCTTGAGCTTTTTGGGGGGAATTGCTATAGTAGGAAAAGAAAGATTTGGCAATCATGTTTTCAGGGAAGTGGAATGCAGATAGATGAAGAAGAGTGATAAAAAAAGAGGAAATATCAAAGGAGGACTGGTCAAGGCCCTGATACTGGCGGTGTTTTTTGCCGTGGTAGCTCTGGCCGTATTTTATTTTACCCGAAGAGAGGAAGCGCCGGAGACCGTATATGAGGGAATCGGCGGAGCCAGCCTTCCGGTAGTCTACTCGGTTTACGATGGGGAGAGAATCAACCGTCTCTATGGTTATACCGTGGAGATGCAGGAAGAGTACATGCGTGATGATATAACTCCTTTGAGCGCTAATGGTCAGATGACTATATCGGTGGACTGCTACGATGAGACAGTGACGGGTATTGCCTACGAGGTCCGCGATTCCGACAGCGGGAGATTGATCGAGTCCACCGAGGTGACGGATTGGACGGAGGGCGGAGAGCCGGGCGCGCAGACGGCTGCGGCGGTGCTGCCTATTCAGCGCCTGATCGAGGAGGGCAGGGAATATCTGCTCAGAATCTGCCTGACCACAGAGAACCATCCCCATATTTATTATTATACAAGAATCGTCTACAACACGGAGCTCCATGTGTCGGAGATGATTGATTTTGTCACTTATTTCAGCGACAGGACGCTGATGGAAGAGGAAAAGCAGGAGGGAAGCAGTGAGCTGGGGCTATATATTGAGCCGGACAGCACAGGGGATAACACTTCCCTGGCTTATGTCAATATTCACTCCAGCCATCGGATGCTGACCTGGATGAATCTGGCTCCCCGCCGGGTAGGAGACCCCCTGGTGGAGATCCGGCAGCTGGACGGCTCCATCGGCACGCTGCGCCTGACCTATCAGGTGGAGGCCCAGGGCGATTCGGGGCGCATGGAAACCTACGATGTGGAGGAACTCTTTGTGGTCCGCTGGTCGGAAATGCGCTTTTATCTGCTGGCCTATGAGCGGAGAACCAATGAGCAGTTTACGGCGGACGACACGACCATATCCGGGGGCGTCGTGGATCTGGGAATTGTGGAGGATGGAAGTACCGAGCTTATGACCAGCAGCGCGGGAGCATACACCGTATTTACTGCAGGCGGTGAGCTGTACAGCTACAACAGCAGGCTCAACGAGGCGGTGAAGATTTTCTCCTTCCGCGGCGAAGGGGAGGATGACGTGCGCGCGGCCCACAATGAGCATGACTACCAGATCATTGAGGTGGAGGACAGCGGCGACGTGTCCTTTATGGTGTATGGTTACATGAACAGCGGAAGCCATGAGGGAGAAGTGGCCATTGTATTTTATCGTTATGACAACAGCGAGAGGGCCCTTCAGGAGCTGTTCTACATTCCCTCTCTGTCGTCGTATTCCCATCTGAAGCAGGAGATGGGAAAACTCAGCTATATCTCGGATACGGGCCTGGTCTACGTCATGGTGAGCAACAGCATATACGCCATCGATGTGGTGGGTACCGAGCAGGTGGTAGTGGTGGATAATCTGACGGAGGGGTCTTTCGTCATAAGCGATGACAACTCCATGATAGCCTGGCAGGAGGGCGATGATCCCTACGCCTGTACCTCTCTGTCGGTAATGCGGCTTTCTGACGGCAATGTGCGGGCTGTCCGCTCCGCCGATGGGGAGTACCTGAGACCGCTTGGCTTTATGGGGACAGACTTTATCTATGGAATTGCACGGGACACGGATATCCGCACGGATATCAGCGGACGGACCACTTTCCCCATGTATGCGCTGGAGATCGTCAGTGAGGCGGGAGAGATCCTGACTCATTATGAGCCGAACGGCGGTTATATTATGAGTGTGGAAGCAGGAGACGGAAGAATCCAGGTGAACGGTGCTTATCTGTCCGCCTCCGGCCAGGTCAGCAGTGAATTCAGCGATGTGCTGCTGCAGAATGAGTCGACGGATACACCTGCCTCCTCCGTGCTTACAACCAGCCAGAGCGATTTGAAGCGCAAGGTTTATTCCATTAATCTGTCCTCCTCGGCTGATGAGGGGCGGACGCTTTCGATTCAGACGCCGGCCAGGCTTCTGAACCCTTCGGTTAATCGCGTAGAGCTGCCGTACAGCGTGGAGAGGGAAAATGACCCCCGCTATTATGCCTACGCCTTCGGTGAGCTTGCCGATATCTGCTACAATCTGGCGGACGCTGTCAATGCCATCTACGATGATATGGGAATTGTGGTGGATGCAGGACAAAATCTGGTCTGGGCCAGAGGAGCGCAGAGCGCCCAGGCGCGGATCACGGTCAACAGCGCCTGTGTGACGGACAACGCGGGAATGACGCTGGTGCCCTGTATTCAGGCGCTGCTTTTCCAGCAGGGCGTGACGGCGGACGTGTCTCAGATGCTGTCTCAGGGAATGTCGGTGCGGGAGATACTCAACGAGGCCCTGCCGGGCAAAGCGCTGGACCTGACCGGTTGTACCCTGCAGCAGGTGCTGTATTTTATCAGCGAAGGGAACCCGGTGATTGTGCTGACGGGAGAGACCACGGCAGATTTGATGGTGGGCTACGATAATTATAATATTACGTTTTACAATCCTCTGGACGGAACCTATTATCTGATGGGCCGGGGCGACACGGCAGATTATCTGGAGGAAAACGGCGGCTATCTCTTCAGCAGCAGGCCGTGATTTTGGCGTCGATTTCGCTTGCGCAACGTCTTCTTTCATATTATAATGAAACAAGATGTTGGTAAAAATATAGAATGGACGCTGAAAGATGAAGACTAGATTTGTAACAATAGACGAAAAAGAGCCGCAGGCTGATCGGATAGAGGCTGCGGCACAGATTATAAGGGACGGCGGTTTGGTAGCATTTCCGACGGAAACGGTCTACGGGCTGGGCGGCAACGCCCTGGACCCGGAGGCGTCCCGGAGGATTTATGCGGCCAAGGGCCGTCCTTCTGACAATCCGCTGATTGCCCATATAGCAGATTTTGCGCAGTTGGGACCGCTGGTGGCCGAGGTGCCGGAAGCGGCTCGGATCCTGATGAAGACTTACTGGCCAGGCCCGATGACGTTGATTTTTCAAAAATCAGACCTGGTGCCAAAGAGCACCACTGGCGGGCTTGATACCGTGGCGGTGAGAATGCCGTCCCATCCGGTGGCGCGTGCCCTGATCCGTGCGGCCGGCGTGCCCATTGCGGCCCCCAGTGCCAATCTGTCGGGACGCCCCAGCCCTACCCGCGCTTCCCATGTGCTGGAGGATATGGACGGCCGCATAGATATGATTCTGGACGGCGGCGAGGTGGGAATCGGCCTGGAGTCCACGATCATTGATGTCACGGGACCGGAGCCTGCGCTGCTTCGGCCGGGCTATATCTCGGAGGAGATGATCCGGGAGCTTTTTGCCGGTATGACTGTGGATGCGGCGAGTATTGGACCGGTGAGCCCGGATATGCACCCGAAGGCTCCGGGGATGAAGTACCGTCATTATGCGCCGAAGGCCCAGATGACCATCGTCCGCGGGGAGGCAGCGGCAGTGCAGCAGAAAATCTGTGCTCTGGCCGGGGAAGAGCTGCGGGCCGGAAAAAAGGTGGGTCTGATCTGCACACAGGAGAGCCGCCCGGTCTATGAGAACAGGCTGAAGGGGATCGGCCCGGGAGAAATCGGCCGGGCAGACAGCTGTGGGGCCGGAGGAGAGGAGCAGGCTCTGGACCTGGTGACGGTGGGATCGCGCCGTGACGGCGCATCTATCGCTCATAATCTGTACGATGTGCTGCGTTCCTTCGACACCGCAGGCGTGGATGTGATCTATTCGGAGAGCTTTGAGGGCGGACAGCTGGGGGGAGCCATCATGAACCGGTTAAAAAAAGCAGCCGGCTACCATATCCTGGATGTATGAACCGCAGCCGGGCAAAAGAGGGAGGCTAAGGGATGATTCCATACCGAAAGGTGCTTTTTATCTGTAAAGAAAATGTATGCCGCAGCATTATGGCGGAAGCTATACTAAACGCTGTGAAGGGAGACCGCCCGCTGACCGTGGCGTCCCGGGGACTGGTGGTGCTGTTTCCCGAACCTCTCAACCCTAAGGCGGTGGCTGTTTTGAAGGGCAATGAGATGGAGCCCTCCAAGGAATACTCTGAGGAGTTCGTGCCGGAAAGAGATGTCACGGAGGGGACGCTTATTTTGACCATGTCGGAACAGGAAAAAAGGCAGGTGCTGAAAGAGGCGCACCGTTTTCCCTTTCCGGCGGACGTGTATACGCTGGGAGAGTTTGCCGGGGAAAAAGCGGATGTAAATAGTCCTTATGGCGGTACACTGGCCGATTATGGGGCATACTACGAGTATATCGACATATTAGTAAAAATGGCAGCAGAAAAAATATTTAATATCATAAGCAAGGAGGAAGAGATATGATAGCCATCGGATGCGATCACGCGGCGCTTGAACTGAAGAGGGAGATCATGGCCCATCTGGACGAGAGAGGAGAAAAATACCAGGATCTCGGGACCTACACGGAGGAATCCTGCGATTATCCCGATTATGCCAAGAAGGTTTGCCATGCCATCCTCGAGGGGCAGTGCGACAGAGGAATACTGATCTGCGGCACAGGTATCGGCATTTCCATTGCGGCCAACCGCTTTAAGGGGATCCGTGCGGCTCTGTGCGGGGACTGCTTCAGCGCCAAGGCCTGCAGGGAGCACAATGACGCCAATATCTTGGCTCTCGGGGCCAGAGTGATCGGCCCTGGCCTGGCCTGTCAAATTGTGGATACTTTCCTGGACACGCCTTTCTCGGAAGGCCCCCGACACAAGCAGAGGATAGCCAAGATCGACGAAGGAGTGTGAGAGAGTGGCCAAGGAGATGATGGAAAAAATCCGCCAGGCTGAAACCCAGGCGGCTAAAACCCGCGATGAGGCCAGAAAGAGAGCTGCGGATATAGAAAAGAGAGCCGCGCAGCAGGCTGAGGAGATGATTCGCCAGGCGAAAAATCAGGCGTCGCAGGCGGTACAGACCGCCCGCGATGAGGCCGAGGCGCAGGGGGAGAATGAAGCGAGGGAGTGTGCGCTGGAGGGAGCAAAGGATGTGGAGGCTCTGAAGGCTCTGGCCGCTCAGAAGGAAAAGGAGGCGGTGCGCCTGGTGACGGGCCAGGTGACCGGCATCTCCGGCTGACAGAGAAAAGAAGGTGATCAAATGGCAGTGCTGCAGATGCAGAAAATCCACATTTGTGCATTGAAGAGCAACCGCAAAAAAATACTGGAGGAGCTGCAGAAAAGAGGCGTTGTCCAAATAGAGGACGGGGGCGGCGAGGACGAGGTATTTCACAAGGCTGACACCACCGCCCTGCGGGCTGAGAGCGAGAGAAACAGGCAGAGCGCTTTGGAGGCGCTTGCGGTTCTTAACCGGTATGCGCCGGAGAAGAAAGGACTCCTGTCCTCCCTGGAGGGAAAGAAGGAACTGACCGACAGGCAGTATCAGGAGGGAGAAGAGCAGAGCGGCAGAACTCTCAAGATGATCTGCCGTATACTAAATCTCGACAAGAGTATCGCTGAGGAACATGCGGCCCGTACTCGGGCGGAGACAAACCTGGAGGCCCTGAGACCCTGGCTGGGATTGGATGTCCCGATGAACTATGCGGGAACTCGCATGGCGGCGGCTTTCGTGGGGGCCATGCCGGGACAGTGGAATGAGGAGAGCATACTGGAGGCGGTGGCGAGAGAGGCGCCGGATATCTCTGCCTTTTCGGTGGAGGTGCTGGGCCGGGACAGAGATCAGACCTGCCTTTTTGCCGTCTGCGCCAGGGATGAGGCGGGACAGCTGGAGGATGCTCTTAGGCTGAACGGCTTTGTACGGCCGCAGCTTATGACGGATCAGGTGCCGGCAGATTACGCGGCGGTTTTGGAAAAGGAGGCGGCCGAACATGACAGGGCTGCCGAGGCAGCGGTAAAGGAGCTGGAAAACCTGGCGGCTGAAAGGGATAATATTGAATTTGCCGCGGATTATTATACCATGGAGGCGGAGAAATACCGGGTGCTGGGGGAGATGCTTCAGTCGGAGCATGCATTCTTTGTGGAAGGTTATACGCCGAAGCGGTCGGCCGCTTCCCTGAAAGAGGGACTGGAAAAAAGGTTTACCTGCCAGGTGGAGCTGACCGATGTGCCGGAAGATGAGGATGCGCCGGTGCTTCTCCACAACAATGCCTTCAGTGCCCCGACGGAAGGAGTGGTGGAATCCTTCGGCCTTCCGGCAAAGGGCGAGGTGGATCCCACCGGGGTCATGGCCTTCTTCTATTACTTCCTTTTTGGACTGATGCTGGGCGACGCGGCCTACGGTCTTCTGATGGTGATCGGCTGTGCCTTTGCCCTGAAAAAGTATCCGAATATGGGATCCGGCATCAAGAAGATGCTGCAGATGTTTCTGTACTGCGGTATTTCCACCACCTTCTGGGGCGTGATGTTCGGCAGCTATTTCGGCGACGCGGTGACGGTGATCTCGGAGACCTTCTTCCACCGGGCGGTAACGATACCGGCCCTGTGGTTTGAGCCTCTGGACGACCCGATGAAGCTTCTGATGTTCAGTTTTCTGTTCGGCATCATCCACTTGTTTACCGGCCTGGGCGTCAAGGGCTATATGCTTCTGAAGGCCAGACAGGTGATGGATTTCTTCTGCAGCGTGGTTCTGTGGTATATGCTTCTAATCGGACTGATTCTGATGCTTCTGCCCAGCGAGATGTTTGCCTCCATGGCGGGAGTGAGCTTTGTCTTCCCCGGCTGGCTGAGTGAGCTGGCGAAGTGGATGGCTATCATCGGGGCGGTGGGAATTGTTCTGATGAGCGCCAGAGATAAGAAAAATATAGCGGTGCGGCTGGCTCTGGGGGCATACGATCTCTATGGCGCTTCCAGCTGGCTGTCCGACGTCCTTTCCTACTCCCGGCTTTTAGCTCTGGGACTGGCTACCGGGGTGATCGCCTCGGTCATCAACACCATGGCGTCCATGCTGGGGGACGGTATAGTGAGCGCCATCGGTTTTACCTTGATCTTTATCGTGGGACATACGCTGAACATCGCAATCAATCTGCTGGGCGCTTATGTCCACACCAATCGTCTGCAGTTTGTGGAATTCTTCGGCAAATTTTACGAGGGCGGCGGAAAAGGCTTTCGCCCTTTCTCTGCCGGCAGCAATAAATACTTTAAATTTAAGGAGGAAAATTAAATATGGATATGAGTAATCTGGGTCTTCTTCTGGCTCTTCTCGGCGCGGTATCGGCGGCTCTGTTTGCCGGCATCGGTTCGGCCTACGGCGTAGGTCTGGCGGGCCGTGCAGGCGCGGGCGCTATCACGGAAAATCCTGATCTGTTCAGCAAAGTGCTGATTCTGCAGCTGCTGCCCGGCACCCAGGGTATCTATGGTCTGCTGGTGGCCTTCGTCACTCTGGTGCAGACCGGTCTTCTGGGCGGCGGAGCGGAGACGATGGACACCGCTACCGGTCTGATGTATTTTGTCGCCTGCCTCCCGATTGCCATCGTGGGTCTGATCTCCGCCATCTATCAGGGGCAGACCTCTGTGGCTGCCATCAATGTGGTCACCAAGAAGCCCGATCAGTTTGGCAAGGCCATGCTGTTTCCGGCCATGGTTGAGACTTATGCCATTCTGGCTCTGCTTATCTCTATTCTGGCCGTGTTCTCCCTGTAAGAAAGGGTGAGCAGACGATGACCGGACTGGAAAAAATTATTAATCAAATCGAAGAAGAGGCCAGGATTTCCTCCGATGAGATCGTGAAGGCGGCTCAGGAGCGGGCGGCCGGGACGCTGGCTCAGGCCGGAGAGACTTGCGAAGCTCTGGCCCGGGAGGCGGAAGCGGAGGCGGTGAGCGTCAGGGAGGATATCCTGAAAAAAAGCCGCAGCGCAGCTTTGATGGAGCGCAGAAAACAGCTGCTGGCGGCCAAGCAGCAGGTGATCGGCCAGATCATCGGCAAGGCTCTTAAATCCCTGCTGACACTGCCGGAGGAAGAGTATTTTGCCCTGATTGCCCGGCTGGCGGGAATCTATGCCCGGGAGGGAGACGGCGAAATTCGCTTTAATAAGAAGGATAGAGAACGGCTGCCGGAGGGCTTTGCCCGGACGGTGAGCGAAGCAGCTGCCGCGCGGGGCGGAACGCTTGCGATCTCCGATGAAACCTGCCAGATCGACGGAGGCTTTGTGCTGATTTACGGCGGAATAGAAGAAAACTGTTCTTTTGAGGCTTTGTTTGCCGCGCAGAGGGAAAAGCTGCAGGATCAGGTTCACGCATTCCTTTTTGCGTGACGGACCCCAGAAAGGAGGAGATCCATGAGCAAAGATTATACCTATGCGGTGGCGCGAATCCGGGCAAAGGAGATGTCGCTTCTGGGGAATGCCGCCATAGAACAGCTGCTGGCTGCCAGGTCCTGCGACGAGGCTCTGCGGATTCTGGCGGATCGGGGCTGGGGCAATCCCGATGAAGATCTGACGGCGGACAATATGCTGGCGGCGGAGACGAAGAAGACCTGGAGCCTGATCGGCGAGATGGTGAAGGATATGTCGGTCTTTGACGTTTTTCGGATCACCGACGACTATCACAATCTGAAGGCAGCGGTGAAGCTTGCCTGCACGGGGACAAAAGTGGATGCCTCCCGCGTGTTTGTGGACGGAGGCACCATTGATCCGGAGAAAATGCGTCTGGCGGCGGAGCAGAAGGATTTCTCCGCCCTGCCGGAAGAGATGCGTAAGGCCGGCGAGGAGGCCAGAGAGACTCTGCTGCACACCGGCGACGGTCAGCTGTGCGATATTATTCTGGACCGGGCCGGGCTTACGGCTATGTACCAGGCGGGAAAGAAGGCGGAAAACGAGGTAATCCGGGAGTACGCCGTGCTGACGGCGGTGGCTGCCGATATCAAGATTGCGGTGCGCTGCGGTCGGCTGGGCAAGTCCCTGGATTTTATTGAAAGAGCTCTGGCTCCGGTGGAGGAGCTGGATCTGGCGGCCCTCTCGCGGGCGGCCCTTGCAGGCGTGGACAGCGTGGCCGAGTATCTGACGAATACGGATTATGCGCCCGCCGCTGCGGCGCTTAAGGAATCCTTTACTGCCTTTGAGCGGTGGTGCGACAATCTGATCATCGAGCATATAAAGCCCCAGAAGGTCAACCCTTTTACAGTCGGGCCGCTGGCGGCCTATATCCTGGCCAGAAAAAACGAGATCAAGTGTGTCCGCATGGTGCTGTCGGGAAAGCAGAGCGGCCTTCCCGATGAGATTATCCGGGAAAGGCTGAGGGAGATGTATGTATAAGGTAGCAGTTATAGGTGACTACGACAGTATTTACGGCTTTGCCGCCGTGGGTTTTCACACTGTGCCGGTGACAGAGGCCGGTGAAGGGGCGCAGAAGCTCAAGGAGCTGGCCGAGGACGGATATGCGGTGATTTATATCACGGAAGCTTTGGCCGCCCAGATACCGGATGCGGTTGATCTCTACCGGGAAAAACAGATTCCCGCGGTGATTCTGATCCCCGGTGTGGCGGGCAATACGGGGGCGGGCATCGCCCAGGTGAAGAAATCCGTGGAACGGGCGGTGGGCTCGGATATCATATGATATCAGGGTTAAAAGGTCAAAATCCGACGCAAACTTGCCTGCAGGAGGACTTCTGACCTTGGTATCATCGGAATAATAAAAAGATAGAGAAAGGCAGGTGTGGACCAAAATGAGCAAGGGCATCATTAAGAAAGTAGCGGGACCTCTGGTCATCGCCGAGGGGATGCGGGACGCCAACATGTACGATGTGGTGCGCGTGGCCGGAGAACGTCTCATCGGCGAAATCATCGAGATGCACGGCGACCAGGCGTCCATTCAGGTATATGAGGAGACAGCAGGACTGGGGCCCGGCGAGCCGGTGGAATCCACCGGCATGCCCCTGTCGGTGGAACTGGGCCCGGGACTGATCGGCAGTATCTACGACGGCATTCAGAGGCCCCTGGATGATATTATGAAGGCCACCGACAGCAATCTCTTAAAGCGAGGGGTGGAGGTGCCTTCTTTAAAAAGAGAGAATGTCTGGCATTTTGTTCCGGCGGTGGAGGCCGGGGATGAGGTGGAGGGCGGCGATGTGATCGGAACGGTGCAGGAGACCCATATTGTCTCCCACAAGATCATGGTTCCGCCGGGTATGAAGGGAACGATCCTTTCCATAAGCGAAGGGGATTACACCGTGGAGGATACGGTGGCCGTCCTGCAGACGGAGGGCGGCGAAAAGAAGCTGACTCTGATGCAGAAGTGGCCGGTGCGCTCCGGCCGTCCCTACAAGGAAAAGCTTCCTCCGGATATGCCTCTGGTCACCGGCCAGAGAGTAATCGACGCCATGTTTCCCATCGCCAAGGGCGGCGTGGCTGCTGTGCCCGGTCCCTTCGGCTCCGGCAAGACCGTGATCCAGCATCAGCTGGCAAAATGGGCGGAGGCGGATATCGTGGTCTATATCGGCTGCGGAGAGCGCGGCAATGAGATGACCGACGTGCTGAACGAATTTCCGGAGCTTAAGGACCCCAAGAGCGGCTATTCCCTGATGGAGCGGACGGTGCTGATTGCCAACACCTCCGATATGCCGGTGGCGGCCCGTGAGGCCTCGATTTATACCGGCATCACCATCGCCGAATACTTCCGCGACATGGGATACTCGGTGGCCCTGATGGCCGATTCCACCTCCCGCTGGGCCGAGGCCCTGCGCGAGATGAGCGGACGCCTCCAGGAGATGCCCGGCGAGGAAGGCTATCCCGCCTATCTGGGAAGCCGTCTGGCTCAGTTCTACGAGCGGGCCGGCCGCGTGGTTTCCCTGGGCCATGAGGGCAGAGAGGGTGCTCTGTCTGTTATCGGAGCCGTATCCCCGCCCGGCGGCGATATCTCGGAGCCGGTATCCCAGGCGACCCTGCGCATAGTCAAGGTGTTCTGGGGCCTGGATTCCTCTCTGGCCTACCAGAGACACTTCCCGGCCATCAACTGGCTGACCAGCTACTCCCTGTATCTGGACAGCCTGGGAGCCTGGTTTGACAGCCATGTCCATGAGGACTGGATGAACTGCCGCAGCCGGATGATGCGTCTTTTGCAGGACGAGGCGGAGCTGCAGGAGATCGTGCAGTTAGTCGGCATGGACGCCCTGTCCGCCCCCGACCGGCTGAAGCTGGAGGCGGCCCGCTCCATCCGCGAGGACTTCCTGCATCAGAACTCCTTCCATGAGGTGGACACCTACACCCCTCTGGAGAAGCAGTACCGGATGATGAAGCTGGTGCTGGCCTACTATGACAAGTGTCAGGAAGCGCTGGATCAGGGAGCAGATGTGAACAAGCTGGTGAGCCTGGCGGTCCGCGAGCAGATCGGCCGCTTCAAATATATCCACGACACGGATCTGGAGGAGGCCTACGATAAGGTGATCGAAGAGCTTTCTTCGGAGCTTGCCGATTTGACGTCAAAGGAGGACAGATAACATGCCGAAGGAATACAGAACCATACAGGAAGTGGCAGGCCCTCTGATGATGGTAAAGGGCGTGGAAAACGTCACCTACGACGAGCTGGGGGAGATCGAGCTGGCCGGCGGCGAGACCCGCCGCTGCCGCGTGCTGGAGATCGACGGCGATACCGCCATGGTGCAGCTTTTTGAGAGCTCCACCGGCATCAACTTAGAGAGCAGCAAGGTCCGCTTCCTGGGACGGACCATGGAGCTGGGCGTATCGGAGGATATGCTGGGCCGCGTCTTCGACGGTCTGGGCCGTCCCATCGACGGGGGACCGGAGATCCTGCCGGAGGCCCGCCGTGATATCAATGGCTTGCCGATGAACCCGGCGGCCCGCAGTTATCCCCAGGAGTTTATCCAGACCGGCATCTCGGCCATCGACGGCCTGAACACCCTGGTCCGCGGCCAGAAGCTGCCGATTTTCTCGGCCAGCGGTCTGCCCCACGCCAATCTGGCGGCACAGATTGCCCGTCAGGCCAAGGTGCGCGGGACCTCGGAGCCCTTTGCGGTGGTTTTCGCCGCCATGGGCATTACCTTTGAGGAGTCCAACTTCTTTGTCCAGAGCTTTAAGGACACCGGGGCCATCGACCGGACGGTGATGTTCGTCAACCTGGCCAATGACCCGGCGGTGGAGCGTATTTCCACCCCCCGCATGGCCCTGACGGCCGCCGAATACCTGGCCTTTGACAAGGATATGCATGTGTTGGTCATCCTGACCGATATCACCAACTATGCCGACGCCCTGCGCGAAATCTCGGCGGCCCGCAAGGAGGTGCCGGGACGGCGCGGCTACCCCGGCTACATGTACACCGACCTGGCATCCATGTACGAGAGGGCCGGAAGACAGAAGGGCAAAAAGGGCTCCATCACGATGATTCCCATCCTGACCATGCCCGAGGATGACAAGACGCACCCGATCCCCGACCTGACCGGCTACATCACCGAGGGCCAGCTTATCTTAAGCCGCGATCTCTACCGCAAGGGGGTGACCCCGCCCATCGACGTTCTGCCCAGCCTTTCCCGTCTGAAGGACAAGGGAATCGGCGAGGGAAAGACCAGGGCCGACCACTCCAATACTCTGAACCAGCTGTTCGCCGCCTATGCCAGAGGCAAGGAGGCCAAGGAGCTGATGGTGGTCTTAGGCGAGGCTGCCCTGACCGATATCGACAAGATCTACGCTCGGTTTGCCGACGCTTTCGAGCAGGAGTATGTGTCCCAGGGCTACGATACGGACCGGGACATTGAGGAGACGCTTAATATCGGTTGGAAGCTTTTGTCCATGCTTCCCCGGGCGGAGCTCAAGCGTATCGACGACAAGTATCTGGATCTGTATTACGGCAAGTAAGGGAGGGATGAGAAATGGCATCAACCCAGGTAAATCCCACCCGGATGGAGCTGTCCCGCCAGAAAAAAAGGCTGACCACGGCCATGAGGGGTCACAAACTTCTGAAAGACAAGAGGGATGAGCTGATGCGCCAGTTCCTCGATCTGGTGCGGGAGAATAAGGCTCTGCGCGAAAAGGTGGAGGCGGGACTTGCGGCCGCCAATAAAAACTTCGTCCTGGCCAAGGCCGTCTCCTCCGACCAGGTGTTAAATACGGCTCTCCTGGCCCCCAAGCAGGAGGTCTATCTGGAGGTAGGGACGAAAAATGTGATGAGCGTGAACATCCCGGCCTTTGCCTGCAGGTTTCGCAGCGCCGACGAGGGAGACATTTACTCCTACGGCTTTGCCTTTACCTCCGGCGATCTGGACCAGGCGGTCAAATCCCTGTCCGACCTGCTGCCGGATATGCTGCGGCTGGCCGAGGTGGAGAAATCCTGCCAGCTGATGGCGGCGGAGATCGAGAAGACCAGACGCCGCGTCAACGCTCTGGAGCATGTGATGATCCCTGACGCTCAGGAGAAAATAAAGTATATTACGATGAAACTGGATGAAAATGAGAGAAGCACACAGGTGAGGCTGATGAAGGTGCAGGATATGATCGCCGCCGCCTCCCTGCACCCTCCGGTTCCCTCGTCTTGAAACACCATTTGGGCCCCGGCCCTTCCGCTAAGAGCGAAACAAAAAAGAAGAACTCGCGCAGGCTGTGCCCGCGCTCAGACATGCTTCTTTTTTGTTTCAACGCGGAAGGACCGGGGCCCAGGTGTTTCGAAGACTCGGGAAAGTCGGGCGCAGGGAGGCGCGGCCGGCGAAAGGCTCCGCGCATGACAGAGGGAATGATATGGACGGTTATGACAGCGGGAATGCTGTGGTCAGCCTGTTGTGAGGGCGGAAAATTTATGGGAGGATATAGGAGAAGATGGGAGGAGAATATAGATGAAGAGAAAAGGATTGGCGGCTTTATGCCTGGCTGCGATACTGCTGGCCGGGGGAAGTGTTGCCGGATGTGGATGTGAAACGACGTCAGATCTTAGCGGCGGACTTTCCCGGGAGGGGATTGCTCCATATGAATTGACGGAGAGAGAGGAATATATATTGGAGTCTCTGGGATTGTCTGATACATCGCAGATTCTCTCGTTTCGTGCGCCTGCAGAGGCGACCAGTCTGGATCTGCACGTTTACCAGCTGCAGGAAGACAATACCTGGGAAGAAGTAAGGGCAGGGGGCATTTCTGTGGATGCACAGCAAAGTCAAGATGAGGCGTTGTCTGGTGTTTTTGCCATGCGGCTGAAGGAAGATTACAGTATGGAGCTGTATTTGAATACGGAGGGACTTGCGGCCTATCAGACGGAAGCTGTAGTGCCCGAGGAAAGTATTGCATCGGCGAGTCGGATTTTTTTGCCGGAGTTTGCGGAAATCCATTTGCATGAAGAGATACCTGTGGCTCTCATGGTGTATGATAAAGGGATGAATCTGCCCAGCGCTTCCCTGCAGTATTATTTTGAACCGTCCAGGCTTGAGGGGATGACTCTGGTGCAGGCGGTGACGCTGGAGTTTGGGGGAGAAAAATGAAGTGAGTCAGACGTCAGGAATCTGTTGCGAGGCCGCCGGCAGGCGGCCTCATCAGGTGTAGGAGGAGTCTCAGGTATCGGTGGGAAAAAACCGCTGCAGCGCATAGCTCACACCGGCTTCATCGCAGGAGCGGGTCACAAATTCGGCGATGGCTTTCAGCTCGGGGACGGCGTTGGCCATGGCGATGGGATGGCCGACGCTCTTTAGGAGGCTGAGGTCATTGTGATTGTCGCCGAAGGCCATGGCGTGGGCCGGATCGAAGCCGATGAAGTGAGCCAGGGCGCGGACGCCGTCGGCCTTGGTGGAGTCGGGGCGGGTGATGTCCAGCAGACAGATTTCGGAATAGTCGGTCTGGAGATCGGTCTGATCAAGAAGGGGAGAGAGGAGCTGCTTTACATCCTGTCCCTCCCGGTTATAGGCAGAGATTTTGAAGACATTCTCGTAGGAGAAGGAGTCCGGCTCCAGAAGGTTCGGCATGAAATAATCCGAAGGATCATCCAGATGACTGTTGAAATCCCGGAAAACCTGCAGTCTGGGATTGCCCGGGGTGGCATAGATTCCCGAGACAGCGTGGACCGACATGGGAATGCCCAGGGAAATTCCCTGGGAGACGACCCGGCGGCAGAGCGCCGGGTCGATGGTATTGATCTTTAGTGCCCTTCCCGCGGCAGGGTCCCAGATCAGAGCTCCGTTGGAGCTGGAAAAAGGGAGGCGCAGGCCAGTGAGACGGACAAATTTTCGGGCAAACATATAGTGACGGCCGGTGACGAAAGTGAAAGGAATGCCCGATTCTTGCAGGAGACGCAGGGCGGTCAGGTCGTCGGGATGTATTTCGCGCTGCGAATTGAGCAGCGTATAGTCCAGATCGGTGATGACACATTGGATTCGTTCACCCATAGCACAACACCTCCGGCTTATTTATCCTGTCCGTATGTAGCCCAGCCGGCGGCCTCGTGAGCGATATCCTCAGGGGAGAGCTCCGGCACGGGGCCCATGACGCGGGCCATCACATAGGTTTTGGAGGCTTCCTCCAGGTATACGGCGGCGAAGAGAGCCTGCTCCAGGGAGTCTCCGTAGGTGATGACGCCGTGGTGTTTCATGATGACGGCCAGAGAGTCTCCCGCGTACTGGGTGGCCAGAATCCCCATGCCGATATCCGAGGAAGGCGTCCAGGGAGCCACCTGCACTTCGGCGCGGCAGGCATCGATAATCGTGACCATACAGGCCGGCAGACGGTCGTTGGTCATGCCGATGGCCGTGGCATAAGGCTGGTGAGTGTGAATGATGGCGTTGATCTGAGGCATGTGCTCGAACATGTACAGAAGGGCGGGAGTGTCCGAGGACGGTTTGCGGCAGCCCTCCACCACATTTCCCTTGCCGTCGATGACCACGATGTCGTCGGGAACCATTTTTTCATAATACATGCCGGAGGGAGTCACGAGGAACAGGCCGTCCGGCATACGCATGCTGACATTGCCTCCAGTCAGGGAGATCAGCTGATACTCCTTCATCTGCAGGGCACACTCAAGCATCTCTTTTTTCTCTTTTTCAAACATGGCATAACCTCCGTTACTGACGATTGCCGCCGGGCAGCCGGGCAGGCTGCCGCAGACGGTCACTTTTTGTCTGCATCCGGATTGTGCTTCCGATAGAGAAGCTCATGGGCATACCAGTAAATCAGGCCGATGGCAATGCAGATCAGCACCGCCCACCAGTCGACGCTGAAGCCGGAGAATTTCTTCGTGTAGAAAATATAGCATACCTTGAGAAAAAGGTATACTAAAAAAGCATACACGGTGGTGGTCAGCACATAGTAGAGCATACCGGCCTTGCGGCGAAGGCCCCACAGCTGCCAGTAGGACATCTGCTTGATCTCCTCCTCGGTGTACTGATGATCGCTCTCCTTTGCCTCTTCTGTTTTTTTGTTCTGTTTTTTCTCCGTCTCTTCGGTCGTGGAATTTCTGCTCATCTGCAAAAGTCCTTTCCAGCAGCCGCCCCGCATGAAACGGCGGCCGCATTCTGCCTGACTGTATCGCTGCTGCCCTCCGCAAGGTGTAGGAAAAAAACGGAGGACAATAACAATGAAAACTCATTGTCTTGATGATACCATGGAACAAAAGCCTTGTCAACGAAAGGGTATGGGTTGACTTCTCTTTTTAATTAATTTATAATCTTTATATGATTTTTTATCATAATTTATAGAAGCTTTTTTGAAAATCTAGCTTAAAAATGACAAAACTGGAGGGGGGATTCCCGTGAAGAAAAGATACCAGATTTCCTATCAGCTGAGAGTGCTTTTGAATGTGGCTATCTACATTGTTTTCTTTGCCTATATTGTTTACTCGGCGGTGACGGCGGCAGATACCGGTACTCGTCTGATCTACATTGTCGTGGGGGTATTTTTCGGCGGAGGAGCCCTGCTGTATGAGTATCTGCGCTTTAATTTCGATCAGGCCACAAAGAATCTGGTTTTTATGGGTGACCCGAAAAAGGCGCTTGCACAGGCTGAGAGAGTAAAAAAGGCGGATATTCTGAAAACCTTCGACTCCTCCCTGGATATTATGCGAATGCTTGCCTATGTGGATCTGCGGGATTATGACAGGCTCGGCGCTTACATAGAGGGACTTACCTACGAGAAGCTGCGCAACTATGATGTGGTTCTGGTGGCGCGTCACAGTCAGATGACCATGTACGGGGAGCTAGGCGATGAGGAGAAAATGGAGACGGCGCACAAACAGCTGATGGGACTTCGCGGCCGTACCAGCTCCAAGGGCAAGCATATGAAGGGCGCTTATTTCTATAACTGGGACGTGGTGGCGGCCGCCTACAGCTTCTACCGGGGCAGCGGAATGGAGGCATGGAACCGGATAGCCAAGGCGGACGTGCGCAATATGAATAAACGCGAGCTGATGCACTGCTATGCGCTGCAGGCCCGTATTGCTGCCAAAATCGGCCGCACAGGTGACATGGAGGAATACAGGGAACGAGCCAAAAAAGCGGCAGGCAAAAACGAAGCGATGATTTCTTTTCTGAATGAGCTGAAAATGAGCTGACACCGGAAATAGAGGAGAAAGTGCAGGGGGAGAAATGGGAGAAGAGCGGGAAAGGCAGGAAGAAGATAGGGAAAGACGGGAAGAAGGTAGGGGACGGGAGAGGCAGACGGCGTTATGGGTCTACAGGCCCAGATGTGTGCTGCCGCGCGAGATGAATCCCAGCTGGGGTAAGCTCCGGGAGGGAGTTGCCCGGGAGGTGGAGACGCCTACTTTTGCCATCGACTGGCAGCATATGGAGAGATTTTGCGAGTGGAAGAGTACCCGCAAGTCAGATCGCGTCTACCGGGGCGAGGAAGCGCATCAGAAACTGGTGGAATATAAAGCGGAAAACCTCCGCAGCCGGGAGGGAAAAGGTACGCCGGGATACACGGCGAAAGATGTGGCTGTCAACGAGTGCTTTTCCAACACGATTCCTGCGCTGTCCTTTATGGGACCGGGCCGGGCACGGACGCCGCAGGAGCGGGGGACAAGGCCGCATCAGGGCTCGCCGGAGGAAAACTCCGTTATGATTGCCAGGGCGCTGCGGCTGATGGGCGCTGCGGCGGTGGGCTTTGTGGAGCTCCAGGACGAGACTACCCGCAAGCTTATCTATCTGGAGGAGGAAAAAGACGGTCCTCAGACCATCTTCGAGGATGTGGAGGTGGGCTATGAGACGCCCCAAAAACGGGTGATTCCTCGAAGGGCTGCTTGGGTCATTGTCTACAGTATTCCCATGTCTGGGCTGGGGCTCGCCCAGGCACCTTCCCCTCTGTCCCGAGGGACGACCATGCAGGCTTATGTGCGGCTGTACACCATATATAATCAGCTTCATGAATTCATCCGGGCTCTGGGCTACCATTCCTATGGAGCCACCATCATGAATGGATTTGGCATTTATCCGGCCTTCGCTGTTCTCGGCGGAATAGGAGAGCAGTGCCGTATCGATACGGTGATCAGCCCGGAATACGGCTCCATGATGCGTCTGGCTGCCATGGCCACAGATCTGCCGCTGGCGGCGACGCTTCCCATATCCATGGGAGTGAGAGAATACTGCGCAAGATGCCGGATTTGCTCGCGGTATTGTCTGTCAGGGGCCATTTCCTCGGCGGACGAGCCGGGGTGGATACCACAGGGCCCCTGGAGCAACCCGGGACATGAGGCGTATTTTCGCCGGACCATGCGCTGCCGCGATATGTTTTACCGCACGGGATCCAACTGCGGCGTCTGCATTGCCCGCTGTCCTTTCAGCGAGCCGGATCCGGCAAAGTACAGGGAGTTTCTGGCCAAAGTGCCGGAGATGGCAGCGGGACATATTCCCCTGGCCGAGCCCCTGCCTGTCTCTCGTGATCCGGAGAATTGGTGGGAGAGAAAGGACGGACCGGAGCTGGATATTGCCAGCCGTTATCTCTGAAAATATTGTGGGAGAGGACTTTGCAGTTTCATTGGACAAAGGAATTGAAAAAGGAGCGCTGCATTCGCGGCGCTCCTTTTGTGCTGGTAAAAGGTTTTCTTTCCAGAATTCCCGGAATATGTCTTACAGGAAGCTGGGATAAGGCAGGTTGATGGGGTTGGTGAAGCAGTCATCAAAGCCTCTGGGATAATGATACTCGATCTTATCCTTGTCATCGGGCCACACAAATTTGCCGCCCACATCCCAGATGAAAGGTTTGAACTTATAGTTCAGGCGATTCTTTCTCATATTCCAAAGCACCAGGATCTCGTTGGTGTCAGCCTTGAAGTTGGTCCAGATGTCATGATGATAAGGAATAATCACATCGCACTTCAGATTCTCAGCCATTCTCAAAATGTCGCTGGCGGTCATCTTGTCAGTGACGCCGCGGGGGTTCTCACCGAAGGAACCGAAGGCCACATTAATATCAAACTCATTGCCGTGTTTGGCAAAGCCGTTGCCGAAATGAGAATCGCCGCTGTGGTAGATGGTGCCGGCGGGAGTTTCGATCACGTAGCTTACTGCGCGGTCATCCATATCATCCGGAACAACGCCCTTGAAATCAGTGATGGCGGGCTCGCCTACTGGCGGGTCGGTAATCAGAATCGTGCGGTCATAGGACTCCACGGCAGTGATCTTGATGTCGCCGACCTGCACCACGGAACCAGGTCTTACGGTGATCAGTCTGTCTTCCGGCACGCCCCAGCTTCTCCACATATCGGTGGCATATTTGGAACCGATGAAGGGGACCTCTCTCTCCTCACCATTGACCATAACCATTCTGCCCTTTAAGTTGTTCAAAACAGCGGCGGCCAGATTGATGTCAATGTGATCGGTGTGAGTATGGGAAGCCAGCACCGCATCCAGCTGAGTGATAGCAAAAGGATCAATAACAGCGGGCACCGCACGCAGATTGGGTTGCATCTTCACGCCGCCGCACATTCTGGCCATCTGATGACTGGGGGAAATTTTCCCACCATTCTTCTTGTGTGTTCTCTTACCGGAACCGCACCAGTAGTCGACGGTGATGTTAGTACCACCCTCGCTCTTTACCCAGAGGCCGGTACAGCCAAGCCACCACATGGCAAATTTGCCGGGCTCCACGACGGTTTCATCAATTTCTTCATTCAGCCAGGTTCCCCACTCAGGGAAAGTGCTGAGAATCCAACCATCTCTTGTAACGTCTTTTACGTTAGGCATAGTTTATCTCCTTTTCTTTTTATTTTTACCGGGCGTGCCCCGGCAGCTAACTCTATTATATACAAGCTGCTAAATTATTGCAAGAGACAAAACGCAAAAACGCCCTGTTTTTTGAACAACTTATCATTATTTATAGGAAAAAGTGCCTATAATTGATAAAATAGTCCCTAAAATTACATTAAAGCTGCTTTTACAGACTGTTTTTGGATCAGTTGAAAATAGTATCGGGGTCGACTAAAATCACCTTGACGCCGGCGGCCTGAATCCGGGCGATCTCCTCCGGGTCAGCTTTGGTGTCCGTGACCAGGTAGGATATTTTTTCAATATCGCCGAAATGAAAATTCAGCCTTTTGCCTATTTTGCTTGAGTCTGCCAGGACAATGATGGGCCCGTTGCAGCATTCAATCATCGTGCGGGCCACCACCACTGTCTGAATGGTGGAGGTGGTAAGACCGCCGGCGGCGCTGATGCCGTTGACGCCTAAAAAGGTCTTGGAGGCGACGACAGTACGCAGGGACGGCACGGTGAACTCGCCGACCAAGGCATTGTGAGAGGGCAAAAGTTCCCCGCCGGTAATCATGATATGCACGTTGGCAGGCACGTTGGCGGAAATGGCCAGAAGATTATTGGTAATAAAAGTCACATCGATATCCGGCTCGATATAGTCCAGGACTTTGCTGACAGTCTGCCCTGCATTCAAAAAAATCGTGTCGCCGTTGTTGATCATATTTTTGGCCACGTAGAGGGCTATTGCCTGCATTTCTCGCAGATGCGACGAGTTGGTCAGATGACCGGTGGACTGCAGCGGATCGGCGATTTTTACTTTGCCGTAGAGCCGCTTGACCAGACCGCGGGACTCCAAAAGCTGCAGATCCCTTCGTATGGTGATCGAGGAGACGCCTAAAAGCTCAGCCAGACCGTCTACCTTCATATGCGGATTTTCGTGGAGTGTGTTGAGAATCTGCGCACGGCGCATTTCCACTACAGACTTTTTGTTTTTCATGATCATTACCTCTCGATGCAAACATTCTTTATTTGAAAGCTTGTATCCATTTACTTATAGAATATACGAATTTGTGATAATTTTCAAGGAGAATTAACGTGATTTAAGAAAAAGTAAGAAAAGAAAAACGGCAGAGACAAGCACCACTGGATTGATTAAATGAAAAAATAATCAATAAAAATATCAAATAACGCCTAGATAGTTGAAAGAGTAAGAGGAATATCCCGTATAAGGGAGAAAATCACCCATGTTGTTATGAGCAGACTGACAAAAAGATTTGAAAAATATCAAATATATCCTTGACAAATGGTCATATAATGGGATATAGTTAAGAAAAACAGGGATAAAAAATATCAAAAATGCCATTAAAGAAAGGAATGATGATAAAGTATCATAAAAAACGATTAAACAGTCTCGCCGGGGAAACTAACAGTTAAATAGTCTTATGGGGGAACTAACGGAAAAGATAACAAGATGCAGTGCATAATTACAGGAAGCGCCTGCAAAGTGGAGGAGGCACACGATCTATGGAGTTTTTGATGGGATTATGGAATTTTTTTAACTACAATATTTTTGCCAAACCGGCATTCTTTATCGGCATCATTGTTTTCGTCGGTTATTTGCTGCTGAAGCGACCGTTCTATACGGCCTTTGCCGGATTTATCAAGGCCACGGTGGGATATCTGATTCTCAGCGAGGGATCCGGAGGACTGGTTAATAATTTTCGTCCGATTCTGGTGGGGCTTAATGAGCGCTTTAATATGTCGGCTGCGGTGATTGATCCCTATTATGGGCAGATTGCGGCGGAAAATTTAATCGTGGAAATGGGCAGAAGTGTTTCGCTGGGAATGTCAGTGCTGATTCTGGGATTCTTTATCAATATTCTGTTGGTGGCGCTGAAGCGTTTTACGAAAATCCGTTCGCTGATGATCACGGGACATACGATGGTATGCCAATGTTCTCTCGTGGTTTGGCTGGTTCTGTTTGCGTTTCCCAATGCCTCGGATTTGACCATTATTATCTGTACCGGCATTTTGATGGGAGTGTATTGGGGGGCGACGACAAATCTGACTGTGGAGGCATGTCAGGAACTGACGGATGGGGCTGGGTTTGTTGTAGGGCACAATCAGATGTTCGGCGTATGGGCCGCCTATCGTCTGGCGGGAAAGATCGGGAAGGGAAGCAAGTCGGTGGATGAGCTGAAGCTGCCCGGCTGGCTTTCGATCTTCAGTGACAATGTAGTGTCCAGCGGTGTACTGATGATCCTGTTCTTTGGCGTGCTGATGACAATTCTGGGGCCGGATCTGCTTCACGAGATTGATTCCAGTTTCGCCGCCACGCAGAACTTTGCCTTCTATGTGGTGGAAAAATCCCTGAAATTTTCTGTGTACATGAGTATTCTTTTGCTTGGCGTGCGGATGTTCGTGGCGGAATTATCGGAATCTTTCCATGGCATATCGGAGAAACTTCTGCCGGGATCTATGGCGGGAATCGATTGTGCGGCTACCTACGGCTTTGCGCCGGAGAATACCATGATGTTTGGCTTCCTGTTTGGCGTGCTGGGGCAGTTTCTGGCCATACTTGGTCTGGTGGTATTCCATAGTCCGGTGCTGGTTATTACGGGGTTTGTTCCGGTTTTCTTTGATAACGCGACCATCGCCTGCTTTGCCAACAAGCGCGGAGGAATCCGGGCGGTGGCGATTCTGACTTTTGCTTCCGGCTTAATTCAAGTATTGGGAGGGGCCTTTGCAGCTGGATTTTTCCGTACAGCGTCTTATGGAGGCTGGTATGGCAATTTTGATTTTGAGGTGTTCTGGCCCTGGGCAGGTGTACTTTTTAAATATGCCGGTTATATTGGATTGGCTCTGGTAGTTTTGTTTTTGCTGGCCATACCCCAGCTGCAATATCGGAGAAATAAAGAGGGATATTTTGAGATTGCGACGGATTATGAGGGCGCAAAGGCAAAAAAGATGAAAAGCAGAGCAGAAGGGAGCGGGCAGAATGGATGAAAGAATCATGTATGACAGAATGACGTGGCCGGAGGCCAAAGAGAGGATTCCAAAAGCCAAGGCGGTGATTGTGTCTCTGGGCTCAGTAGAGGAGCATGGCTACCATTTGCCGCTGTGTACGGATAATGTTTTGGGCAGCACATTGGCGGCAGGCATTGCGGAAAGAACGAACAGTCTTCTTCTACCTGTGATGCCCTTCGGACAGGTTTGGTCGACCAGAGATTTTCCGGGCAGCATCAGCTTGTCAGAGGAGACGATGGTTCGGGTACTGACGGATGTGGCCTTGAGCCTTCGGCACCATGGGGCGCGCAATATTATTTTTCATTCGGGACATATGGGAAATCAGTCTGCCATGAAGGCGGCTGCCCGCAGACTATATGACCGATACGATATGAAAAATGTATGGTATTTTTGTTATACAGATTACGTAAAATTATCAGAAGGAATTATGGAGGCCCCTCTGTGGAGAGGAAGCGGCATGCATGCGGCGGAAATTGAGACTTCCATGATGCTGGCTGCGGCTCCCGAGTTTTGCCATATGGAGCGGGCAGTATCGGATTATCCGGAAGGATGTGAGGAGATGAATTATCGCTGTATGCCCTGGACGGAGTTTACGCAGACAGGCGCGCTGGGGGATCCTACAGTGTCTACGGCTGAGAAGGGAAGAGTTTACACGGAAAAATTGATTGAACATATGTCGGATATTATTAATCGCCTCTTGGAATAACCGGAGTTGAAACAACAGCGTAATGCAGAAATGGGATATAGATAAAAAAGACATTAAGGTTGAAAGCGCTCTGCCGGCATTTGTACCGCAGAGCGCCTTTTGCCGAAACTGTATAGTTTGGACATTGAAAAATCTCTCAAAACATACAAAAAACAGCGCAAAAAAGGAGTTGGTTATACAAAAAATGAATCAAATTATTTAAAAAAAGCGCTTCACAGAAATCAAATATTGTGCTATATTGACATGTGTAAAGCGATATCGCAGATGCTCAAAGAGCAAAAGGCCTTTTGCTCTTGCACACATGACAAAGGAGAGGCGTATGAAAATAAGAGATGGAGCAAAGCGTTTCAGCCGCCAGATTATCCTGGCATTGGTAATGATTATGTCCCTTGGTGTGATGGCATGCAGCGGCGATTCCTCTGCAACGACGGCTGCTCAGGACCAGACGGAAGCAACGGAGGCGCAGGCGGAGACCACAGAGGCTTCTGCGGAAGAAACGGAAGCGCAGGCCAGTGAAGTGGTGGAGGTGACACCCACCTATTCTCTGATTCAGAACGTATACAATTGGGGGAGCAACTACAGCCGTGTCGTAATTCCGGTGAGTGATCCGGCTTCCCTGGATTATCTGGATGCCGACAGCTATAGGGTGTCGGTGGAGCGTTTTGACGTGGAGAATAATTCTCTGGGCGGAGGCGAGCGCGCTGTACAGGCGGTATATCGCTCCGATGAGCAGGGAAACGAGTCCTTGGACGGCAGTTATGTGACCCTGGTGATGGGAGTCGGGGCCTCTTCGACTCTGGCATCTCCCTATTATACTCTGGGGACTGGCTTGAAGGCCTGGGCTACCTGCAATTATACAGTAGAAAATGCCGTGACCGGCGATACATGGAATGAGCTGGATGCGGTATATCATCCCGATGAGGAGGGTTTTGACACGGATTCCTTTACCGATGAAGAATCCGGCATCACTATCCCCTATGCTTCCTATGAGCCGGCGACGGACAGCGAAAGCAGTCCTCTGATTGTCTGGCTCCACGGCGCCGGTAGCGGCGGCACAGACATCGGCTTTGTGACCGGCGGCATGATGGTGACTAATTTTATCACTGATGAAGTGCAAGGAATTTTTGATGGGGCTTATATCCTTCTGCCGCAGGCGGAGACTGTGTGGATGGATATGGGAGAGAATACCTATACCACGGATGGATCCAGTATCTATGCTGAGCCGGTGATGGCTCTGATCGAGGATTATGTGGCCAGCCATCCGGGAGTGGATCCGGATCGGATTTATGTGGGCGGCTGCTCCAACGGCGGTTATCTGACAATGAAATTAATTCTGGACAATCCAGACTATTTTGCGGCGGCCTTCCCGGTATGCGAAGCATATCAGGACGAGTGGATCAGTGATGAGCAGATCGAGTCGATAGCAGGGATACCGATCTGGTTTGTACACTGTTCTGCTGATCCTACTGTGGATCCCAGTGCCACTTCGGTTCCTACCTACGAGAGGCTTCTTGGGGCAGGTGCGGAGAACCTGCATTTCTCTTACTATGATTCCATTGTGGATCCGGAGTATGGCAACACCTATAACGGGCATAACAGCTGGGTATATTCTCTGCTGAATCTGTGCAGCACGGATTTCGACGGAAGTCCGGTGACGGTGGATGGAAATGAGGTTACACTTTATGAGTGGCTGAGCCTTCAGTCCAAATAATCGGGGATATGCAATTCTTGTAGGAAGCTGACTTTCGGGGACCCGGAAAATTTCGGGTCCCTCTCCTGTTTTGGCGATGTTCCTTTTGTATTTAAGTGATCATGCATAAATGGGATGAATTATTCGTTTTTTAAATCAATTCGATCAAAAAAAGAATTGTACAAGGCAAAAACATTGTGATATATTCACATATAAGCAGGTCTGGGATATGAATTTGAAGTCAGACCGCACAAGAGTGAGAAAACGGTCAGGAAAAGCAGCGCGTGAGGATGGGGGATGCTTTTATGTCACAGCGATCCATAACATTGCGGCAGATAGAATATTTTCTGATGTTGGCCAAAACGCTGAATTTTTCGCGGGCGGCAGAGAATCTCTATACGACACAGTCCACGTTCAGCCGACAGATCCACATGATGGAGCAGGAGCTGGGCGTAAAACTGTTTCATCGCCACAGCAAAAAGGTGGAGCTGTCCAGCGCGGGCGCTTATCTGCAGACGGAGTTTGAGGCTTTGCTGAATGAAATAGACATCATTGTGGGAAACGCCAGAAAACTGGATGCCAAGTACAGCGGCACAGTCACAGTAGGCTTTACGGATCTGGAGGAGCTGCCGGGATTGGCCGGGACTATGCAGGTACTGCGAAAGGAATATCCCGATGCTTTTGTCAAGATCAAGGTGGCGCCCTTTTCTCAGCTGATCCAGGACATTCAGGCCGGCGAGCTGGATGTGGTCTGCTGCATGAGAAGTCCGGCGGCAGCGGCTACAGGTTTTCGGCAGACTTTTCTGCGCAAGGGGCATTTTTTCTGTCTGGTCCCGTCCAGCAGTCCGCTGGCGGAGAAGGAAGAGCTGACGCCTCAGGATATCGAAGGGAGTACTTGGATTTTCCGGGATCTGAAAAACAGTACGCCTATTGTGGCAAAACTGCAGAGAGAATTGCGGGATATGTACCCGGACAATACGATTCTCTACAGCGCCTCACCTGCACAGTCGGCGCTGTTGGTCAAGGCCGGGTTTGGCATATCTATTGTGGTGGGGTATTCCGTCACGCCCAGCGCTGAACATAAAATGATTCCCTTTGTTATGCCTCCTCTCAGCGAGGATCCGAACCTGGATTTGATTGCCCTGTGGAATGGCCGAATATCTTCCGCCATATCGGCGGAATTTGTAAAAATTCTTGCTGAAAAACAGCGGGAGGCGGACCGGGCGGCAGGTTCAGATCAGCAGAAGAAGAGATGAGCGCATTTTGTTCGGTTTATGTAAAAAATGATGCAAAGATAGACAAAATATACTTAAAGCTGTGCATAAAATGATTGGATTTGAAATAAAAGGCGAAAACAATGAAAAAACATTAAAAAAATAATAAAATGTGCCTTTACATTCTGCCTAAAAAATAGTAGAATAGAAACATCCGGTTGAACAGAATAACCAATTCCCCAAACAGAATGAAGGAGGGCGCAGACAAACATGCTGAAAGAATTGATCGACAAAGGTTATTATTCAATCCATGATGGCTTTGACAACTGGGAGGACGCAGTGAGGGCTTCTGTCCAGCCGCTGATTGACGCAGGGGCGGTGAAGCCTGCTTACGCAGACAGTATCGTCAACAGCGTCAAGAAATTTGGTCCCTACATTGTGATTGCTCCTGATATTGCGATTCCTCATGCGGAGGATAAGCCCAATGTAAATGAGACGACGCTCTGTTTTATGAAGAGCAATACGCCGGTGGTGTTTGACCCGGAGGATCACGAGAAGGATGCCCGCTTGTTCTTCGTTCTGGCTTCCAATGATGAGGAGAAGCATCTGAAGAATCTGGAAGGGCTGATGGAGTTTTTAAGCGATGAAGAGTTTGTCGCTAAGCTGGGTGAGGCGAAGACTCTCGAGGAGATCAAGGCTTTGCTCTAAGCGGGCACGGAATGGACATAGGAAACTGAAGCTGCCAGCGATCGGGGCAGCTTTGGCGATAAGCGTTGTGACATCCATGTAAAAATGCAAACTTAACAAGGAGGTATTGTATGGAGATTATTTTATCGATTTGGGAATTTTTCCAAACGAACATTTTGACGCAGCCTGCGTTTTTCGTAGGTATCCTGGTTTTTATCGGCTATCTGCTGCTGAAAAAGCCTATCTATGAGGCTTATGCGGGATTTGTAAAGGCGACGGTAGGCTACATGATCCTGAATGTAGGCTCCAGCGGACTGGTCAGCACCTTCCGTCCGATCCTGGCCGGACTGAATCAGAGATTTAATCTGTCTGCCGCCGTTATCGACCCTTATTTCGGACAGTCTGCCGCTATGGCTGCTCTGGAAAGCATGGGACGCACTACCTCTCTGGTAATGGTCGGCCTGCTGGTAGCCTTCCTGCTGAATATCCTGTTGGTGGCTCTGCGCAAGATTACCAAGCTGCGCACCGTGTTTATCACCGGCCACATCATGGTACAGCAGTCGGCCACTGGCCTGTGGATGATCGTGTTCTGCTTCCCGGCTCTGCAGGATCTGACCGCAGTGATTCTTCTGGGCATTCTGCTCGGCCTGTACTGGTCCGTATCCTCCAACCTTACCGTTGAGGCCACGCAGGATCTGACGGACGGCGGCGGTTTTGCCATCGGTCATCAGCAGATGTTCGGCGTGTGGTTTGTCAGCAAGCTGGCACCTAAGCTGGGCAAGAACAGCAAGAAGCTGGAGGATGTGAAGCTGCCCGGCTTCCTGTCCATTTTCAACGACAACGTGGTTGCCACCGGTACGCTGATGATCATCTTCTTCGGTATCATCATCGCCCTGCTGGGTCCCGATCTGATGGCGGAACTGGATTCCTCCTCCACATCGATGAACTTTGTGTTCTACATTATCACCACGGCCTTTGAATTTGCCGTATACCTGACGATCCTGCAGCTGGGCGTTCGTATGTTCGTGGCAGAGCTGACCGAATCCTTTACCGGTATTTCCGAGAGACTGCTGCCCGGCTCCATGCCCGCTGTGGATTGCGCTGCTACATATGGTTTTGGTAACCCCAACGCGGTAACCCTCGGCTTTATCTTTGGTGCCCTGGGACAGTTCCTGGCCATTATCGGACTGATCGTATTCCAGAGCCCGGTACTGATCATCACCGGATTCGTACCTGTGTTCTTTGACAATGCGACCTTCGCCGTATTCGCCAACCACAAGGGCGGTGTCAAAGCAGCTGCTATTCTTACCTTTGTCTCCGGTATTCTGCAGGTGCTGGGCGGTGCGGTATGTGCTTCCATGTTCCAGACTGCTCAGTACGGCGGCTGGCACGGCAACTTTGATATGGACACCATCTGGCTCATCGGTGGTGCTGCCATGAAGTATCTGAGCTGGGGCGGCTATGCGCTGTGTATCATTGTTCTGCTCCTGATCCCTCAGCTGCAGTATAGAAAGAACAAAGAGAACTACTTCCTGATCGCCGAGGATTACGAGGCCTACAAGGAGAAGGTTGGAAAACAGAGCTGATGCGGGAAGATTCTCTGCAAAAGCAGTTGACGTAGATTTCTGTTTTCGATAAAATAACAATAAGCAGACAGCATGCTGGCAGTCAGCATGCTGTTTGCAAAATAAGTAAGGGAGGATGTATTTATGTTAAAAGTGATAGCAGCATGTGGAAACGGTATGGGGTCCAGCCAGATGATTAAGATGAAGATCAGCAAGGTTTTCAAAAAACTTGGCGTAGATGTGAAGGTGGATCACAACAGTGTCGGCGCTGCTCAGAACATGGCATCGGAGTATGACGCCGTGTTTGTGTCTCAGAACTTCGTTAAGCAGTTCGCCAATGCTGCAGCTCACGGCACAGTGATCGTTGGATTGAAGAACCTTTTGTCCGAGCAGGAGATCGAGGAAAAGATCAAAGAAGCTGGCCTGGATAAAAAATGAGAGGCTTTGCGGGGGACTTTTGAAAGGAAAACGAAAATACTCCATTCAATGGTTGAGTATGGATAAAGAAAAGATAAAAAGAGCGCTTCCGTGGGGAGAAGCGCTCTTTTGCTGTGATACGGATTGAGCTCAGAACAGCTTTTGCAGTCTCCGAACCTGGTCCTCCGGATCCTCAGCCTGCCAGACTGCGCGGCCCATGATGACGGTATCGGCTCCGGCAGCGGCGACCCGTGCCAGTTCTTTTTCTCCGATGCCGCCGTCCACCCAGACGGAGATGTGATCAGGCAGAAGGTCTCGGGCCTCCCGGATTTTGGACAGAATCTCCGGGCAGAAGCTGCAGTCGCCGCCGTCTGGTTCGGCCGTCATGATCAGCACATAGTCCAGACGGGAGAGAAAGGGAAGGGCTTCACGGACGGAGGTTTTGAAGTTGAAGGCCAAACCAGCTTTCATGCCGCGCCTGCGGATATGCTCCAGCACATCTGCGGGATAGGCGGCCGCTTCAATGTGAAAGGCCAGCATGCGCAAACCGCAGTCAGCCATGGGATTCACATAGTCTTTTGGATTGGTGACCAGCAGATGAGCATCCATCTGCGCTGTGGAGGCGGAGGCGATAGCCCGTACGGTTTTCATGCCAAAAGTAATGTTGGGGAGAAAATTACCGTCCTCTATGTCGATGTGAAGACGGGGGGTGGAGCCCAGGCGTGAGAGCTCTGCCTGCAGATTCAGCTGACTGGCAGAAGCAATGGAAGGAATGATTGTTATCATGGATTCACCTCTTTTTGTCTCAGTGGGGAGTGCCGCATTCCTCCTCATTGTGGGAGAAAAAGGCGTCTTCCCTTGGTTTTGTGCAATTTTTGCATCATTATTTTATCATATTGAATCAAATAAAGCAAGGAAAAATTGAGAAAAGATGATTCAAACTGAAATATTTTGATAAATAAATGAAAAAAGTCTTGTAAAGGCGGGCGGAACATGGTATGATAGAACCATCCGGAAATACGGGCAAAAAGGTGTAGGAACCGCTATTTATTTTTAAGGAGGATTTGTCATCATGCTAACCTGGATGGAAGAACTTTTTGGAGTAAAAAAGCCTATTATTGCCATGTGTCATCTGCAGCCGCTTCCCGGCGATCCCTATTATGATGCTGAAGGCGGAATGGACAAGGTGGTGGAGTGCGCCAGAAAGGATCTGCACGCCCTGCAGGACGGCGGCGTGGACGGAGTGATGTTCTCCAACGAATTCAGTCTTCCCTATCTGACTAAGGTAGAGACAGTCACTGTGGCTGCCATGGCCAATGTGATCGGTGAACTGAAAAAGGAGATCAAGATTCCCTACGGCGTCAACTGTCTGTGGGATCCCGTGGCATCTCTTGATCTGGCGGTGGCTGTGGGAGCCAAGTTTATCCGTGAGATTATCTCCGGTGTGTATGCCAGCGATTTTGGTCTGTGGAACACCAATGTGGGGGCCACCGTTCGTCATAAGATGGCTATCGGTGCCGGCGATGTGAAGATGCTGTACAATATTGTTCCTGAGGCTGCCAAATACCTGGCGGATCGCAATATTGCCGATATTGCCCGTTCCACCGAATTTAATAACAGGCCGGATGCTCTGTGCGTATCGGGTCTGACCGCCGGTTCTGAGACGGACACGCAGGTACTCAGTATTGTCAAGGGGGCTGTGAAGCAGACGCCTATTCTGTGCAACACCGGCTGCAATAAAGACAACATTGTGCGCCAGCTGAGCGTAGCCGACGGCGCAGTCTGCGCCACCACCTTCAAGTACGACGGCGTATTTGAAAATGCGGTGGACCAGTCCAGAGTCAAGGAATTCATGGATGTGGTCAAGGAATTCAGAAAGACATTATAATTTTATATGATTAAAGAAGAACGAAAAAATAAAATTCTGGAGCTGGCGGAAAGTCGTGAGATTATTTCTATCGATGATATCGCCCGGGCTTTGGATGTGTCAAAGGCTACGGTGCGCAGGGACATAGATGAACTGGATGAGGAGGGCTCGGTGGAAAAAACCAGAGGCGGCATTATGAGTGTCAATCATAAGCTGCGCATCGAGCCTTCCCTGCGCATGCGCAGCGGCATGAATGTGGAAGAAAAAATCCGTATGGCCGAGGCTGCGCGCAGATATATCTGTGACAATGAATATATTGTCTTTGATGCCGGCACGACGATTCGGGAGCTGGCCAAAAGAATCCGGGGTGACCGTCATCTCACGGCGGTCACCTACGATCTTCTCACGGCGGTAGAGCTGGCCAAACGGCCTCAGATGGATATATTGATGATCGGGGGATTTTTGCGCAAGACCTACTATTCCACATACGGTTTTTTTGCCGAGGATATGCTCAGAAGATTCCGCGCGGACAAAGCTTTCCTGAGCGCAGACGCCATCGATCTGGAGCAGGGTATCATGAGCTACACTCCCGATGATATCCAGATCAAAAAGCTGATCGTGGAATCTGCCGCGGAGGTGATTCTGATGTGCGATCACTCCAAGTTTGACACAAAGGCATTTTTAAACATCTGCGATCTGAAAAAGGTATCCCGCGTTATTACCGGAAAAGAGTTGTCCGCCGATATTGTGGAGAGACTGTGTTCCATGGGGATCGAAGTGGAGCAGGTGTGAGAATGACGGAGAAATAGGGAGAAGAGAAGAAGATTGACGCCGAAGGGTGAGAGAAACAAAAAACGGAATTAAGGAGATAGCAGATGGATATAAAACTGATAGCGGTAGATCTGGACGGCACACTGCTGAATTCGCGCAAGGAACTGACGCCCCGGACCAGAGAGGCTCTTACCAGGGCGGCTGAGAAGGGCGTGCATATCGTCCCGGCCACAGGGCGGACCTTTGGCGGCGTGCCCGAGATGGTGCGGGCGCTTCCCTTTGTGCGCTACGGCATCTGTATAAACGGCGGCAGTGTCTGGGATTCCCGCATCGATGGGGCCATCCACACGGCGGAGATCCCTTATGAGAGGGCTGAGGAGATCTTTGATTATGTGGAGCAGTTTCACACGATGTACGACTGTTATGTGGATGGCTGGGGCAAGAGCGATCGAAAGTTCTTTGACCATCTGTTAGATTATGTGGACGAGGATGTGGTAAAGATTATCAAGGCTACCCGCAGTCCGGTGGACAATTTTCGTGAATATATCCGCAACCTGCATCATGATATCCAGAAGATCATTTTGTTTTTCCGCGATCTGGAGGTCCATGACCGCATGATTGTAAAAATTCGCGAGGATCTGCCGGATATGGCGGTCACCGCCGCTTTGCCGTGCAATATTGAGCTCAACAATAAAGATGCCAACAAGGGTGCGGCTCTTCGCATTCTCTGTGAGCACCTGGGCTTCGGACCGGAGAATGCCATGGCCTGCGGCGACGGGGGCAACGATCAGTCCATGATCGAGGCGGCTGGTCTGGGTGTGGTGATGGCAAACGGCACGCAGGAGTTGAAAAATGTGGCGGATTATATTACAATGAGTAATGATGAGGACGGTGTGGCGGCCGCCATCGAAAAATTTGTGCTGAACCCATAAAAGTTAGGAGGATCTGCAGTATGCTGGAAGAACTGAAAAAACGTGTTTATGAGCAAAATATGGAGCTTCCCAAGAGAGGACTGATCACCTACACCTGGGGAAATGTCAGCGGCATTGACCGGGAAAAGGGACTGTTTGTCATTAAGCCCAGCGGAGTGGACTACGATACCCTGACGCCCGATGACATGGTTGTGATGGATATGGAGGGAAATAAGGTGGAAGGCCATTACAAACCATCGGTGGATACCCCCACGCACCTTGTGCTGTACCGCGAATTCCCTGAGATTGGCGGTGTCGTCCACACGCATTCCACCTGGGCTACGTCCTGGGCGCAGGCCGGCCGCGATATCCCCTGCTACGGCACGACCCACGCAGATTACTTTTATGGAGATATTCCCTGCGTGCGCAACCTGACCCTGGAGGAGATCAACGGCCCCTATGAGTACAATACCGGCCTGGTGATCGTGGAAGCGCTCAAGGGGACCAATGTGATGGCGATTCCGGCTGTTCTGTGCAAAAACCACGGGCCCTTTACCTGGGGCGCCTCTCCGGAGGAGGCCGTCCACAATGCGGTGGTTCTGGAGGAGCTGGCCAAGATGGCCGCCAATACGGAGATGATCAATCCCAAGGTGGCCCGCGCGCCGCAGTCCATCATGGACCGTCATTACTACAGGAAGCATGGAGCAAATGCTACCTACGGACAGTGATCGCCTGACCGGCGAAAAGCCCCTGTATCCCACGAAAGCCTGGTGGAATGCAGGGGCTTTTTGAGTCTCGCTTTTTACCCTGAGATTATCCGGTGAGGGTGGAATCATAGAAATTTAAGCTTTGTTTAAAGAAAAGTTCATACCGCTGTGATATGCTGTTATCTGTCTCTATGCGCGGATGTGCGGCTTTACTTTAAAAGTGTTTTGGGAGAGTGTTATGGCAAGAAGGATAAAACTGATCGCGGTAGATATGGACGGAACTTGTCTGGATAATCGTCATCGGGTGCCGGAGAGAAATCTCTGGGCGCTTGAACAGGCTGTAAAGGCGGGAATACTGGTGGTGCCCGCCACGGGCAGGGCTCTGAGGGGCTGCCCTCTGGCCATACGTCGCCTGCCGGGACTGAGATATGCGATCACGTCCAACGGAGCAAGGCTGACGGATGTGCAAAGCGGAGAGACCATCCGGGAGTGCCTGATTCCCTGGAGACAGGCAGAAGATTTTCTCACTCAGCTGGAGAGATATCGGGTGTGGGTTTGCGCCCATATGGACGGCGCCTGTATCGATGAGAGTATTGTCCCTTTTATACACCGGCGGCTTTTTTACCACGGGGATTTTAAGGGGAGCCGTTTTGTGCCCAGTCTCCCCCGGCTTATTCGCCGAGAGAAAAGAGGAGTGGAAAAATTCCAGATTTTTTTCCAGAATCGGGCGGCCTGCCAGGCGGCTCATGAGCTGATGGAACGGCAGCCGGACTTTGACTTCGCTTTTTCGTCTCGCTGGTATGCGGAGATCACGGATAAGAAGGCATCTAAAGGTCAGGCGCTGGCGGAGCTGTGCGATTATCTGGGGCTGGATCGGTCGGAGATCATGGCCGTCGGGGATTCGGAAAACGATCTTTCCATGTTCCGCGTGGCGGGCAGGTCGGTGGCCATGGCGAACGCGGCGGACAGGATACGGCGGGCAGCCGGGGAGGTCACCGGGGCCAATACCGGCGCCGGTCTGGCTGAGGCCGTGATGCGCGTGGTGAGGGAAGAGAGCTGAAAAAGGAACGGAAAGACAGAGAGGAAAACCCCGCGTTTTAGAGGCAGAAACGCAGGGTTTTCGATTTATGTGGAAAATTAGGCACAAATCTGCTATACTGTGCTCAATAGGATTTGCAGCTGACGGCGCGGCCGCGCCGTGGAAAGAGGCCGGGAGGCATATATGAATAGCAGAGAAAAAGTAAAAGGGAAGACAATTCAATATCTGGGGTGGCCGCTGTACTTCGCCATAGCGGTTGCCGTGATGAATGTGGTCATGTTTTTTGTCGGCAGAAATGCAGGTCTTGTGATGCTGCCGCTGACGATACTGTGCGGCGCGTCGGCGGGTTTCCTCATGTGGTACAGGCGAAGGGGCCTGCGCCAGGATATCCTGAATCTGACGGCGGACAATGCGCAGGTTCAGCACAAGCTGCTGAGCGAAATGCCTGCGGCCTGCGGCATCATCAGCGCTTCGGGAAAGGTCCTGTGGGGCAATGAGCGCATGTGGGAGCAGCTCCCTCTGGAACGGGGAGGGAGAAAGCCGATCTGGTCGGTAATCCCGGAGGTCAAGGAGAAGGATTTCCCTTTAAAGGAGAGCGAGTATATCCGCCATATAAGGCTGGAGGATCGCTACTACCGGCTGGAAATCGAAAACGTAGATGTTCCTGAGGAGGCCGTGGCGGCGGATATGCTGGGCCTTCGCAATGAGACGGGCGGCATCTACGCTTTGTACCTGTTTGATGAGACAGATCAGATTCTCTTTAAAAAAGAGCGCGAAAATGAAAAGCTGGTGGTGGGGCTTATCTATCTGGACAATTACGATGAGGTGCTGGAAAGCATCGAGGAGGTGCGCCGCTCTCTGCTGATGGCGCTGATTGACCGGAAGATCAACCGCTATATTACCCGTCTGGACGGGCTGATCAAAAAGATTGAGAAGGACAAATACCTGGTCCTGATCAAAAAGAAATATGTGGCGGAGATGCAGGAGGACAAGTTTGGTCTGCTGGAGGATGTAAAGACTGTCAGCATCGGCAACGATATGTCCGTGACGCTGAGCATCGGCCTCGGTATGGGAGCCGACAGTTACAGCAAAAATTATGATTACGCCAGAGCAGCCATCGATATGGCCCTGGGCCGCGGCGGCGACCAGGCCGTGATCAAGGATAAGGACAGCATACGCTATTATGGCGGCAAGTCCCAGCAGATGGAGAAAAATACCAGGGTCAAGGCCAGAGTCAAGGCCCATGCGCTGCGCGAGCTGATCGAGAGCAGCGAGAAGGTGCTGATCATGGGACACAGCATCGGAGACGTGGATTCCTTCGGCGGAGCGGTGGGCATTCACCGGATCGCCTTCACACTGGGCAAAAAGTCTTATATCGTGGCCGATACGGTCACTCCTCTGTTAAAGCCGATGCTGGACCGTGTCCAGTCTCAGATGGAGACGGAAGAGCCGCTTTTGATCTCCGGTGAGGAGGCCATGGAGAAGGCGGATTCCTCCACGCTGGTGGTGGTGGTGGATGTAAATCGTCCGTCCTACACCGAGTGCCCGGGGATCCTGACCAAAGGAAGCAATATTGTGGTGCTTGATCACCACAGGCAGATGGCAGAGCGGCTGGACAATGCAGTGCTGTCCTACGTGGAGCCTTACGCCTCCTCCACCTGTGAGCTGGTGGCCGAGATTCTGCAGTATGTGGATGACGACCTGCGAATCAGCTCAGCCGAGGCCGATATCATGTATGCCGGCATCGTGGTGGACACCAATAATTTTGTCAACAAGACGGGCGTGCGCACCTTTGAGGCGGCTGCTTTCCTTCGGCGCAGCGGGGCCGATGTGGTCCGCGTCAGAAAGCTTCTGCGGGACAATATGGATGACTATAAGGCTAAGGCCAGAGCGGTCAGCACGGCGGAAATTTTTGAGAATTCCTTCGCCATAGCGGTCTGCCCCTCCGAAGGATTGGATAGCCCGACGGTGGTGGGGGCACAGGCGGCCAACGAACTGCTCAACATTGTCGGCGTCAAGGCTTCGTTTGTGCTGACCCAGTACAAGGGGGTCATCTATATCAGCGCCAGATCCATCGACGAGGTCAATGTGCAGGTGATCATGGAAAAATTCGGCGGCGGCGGTCATATGACCATTGCCGGCGCGCAGCTTCGCGACTGCTCCGTGCAGGATGCCAAGGAGCTGATCAAAGCTACAGTTTCAAAAATGGTAGAGGAAGGAGATATTTGATATGCAGGTAGTATTGCTGCAGGATGTAAAAAGTCTGGGAAAAAAGGGAGACGTGGTCAATGTAAAGGACGGCTACGCAAAGAATAAGCTTTTGCCGGGGAAATTGGCTGTGGAGGCCACGGCGAAGAACCTCAATGATCTGAAGCTCCAGAAGGCTCACGCCGACAAAAAGGCAGCTGAGGCCCTGGTTGCCGCCAGGGAGCTGGCGGAGAAGCTCCAGGCGGGGCCGGTGCAGGTGTCCGTAAAGATGGGAGCAGGCGGAAAAGCCTTCGGATCCGTCTCCACCAAGGAGATCGCCGAGGCGATTGCCAGAGATCTGGGACTGGAGGTAGACAAGAAAAAGATAGTGCTGGACGCTCCGATAAAGGACGCCGGCGAATACACAGTTAACGTCAAACTTCATCCGGAGGTAGCTGCTCAGGTGAAGGTGCTGGTAGCCGCTCTGTGACGGGAGCGGATGGAGAAAACACATGGAAGATGCGCTGATCAAACGAGTGCTGCCCCACAGCACGGAGGCGGAGCAGTCGGTCATCGGCTCCATGCTGATGGACAAGGAGGCGGTGCTGGCTGCCTCGGAGATCATCACACGAGATGATTTCTATGAGCGCCAGTACGGCGTTATGTTCGAGGCCATGGTAGAGCTCTATCAGGAGGGGAAACCGGTGGATCTGGTGACCGTCCAGGACCGGCTCAGGCAGAAGGACATTCCGGAGGAGGTGGGAAGTCCCGAGTTTGTCTTGGGGCTGATGAACGCGGTATCCACCTCAGCCAACATCCGTTATTACGCTCAGATTGTCTATGAAAAATCTCTGCTGCGCCGGCTGATTCGTCTCAACGAGGACATCGCCTCCACCTGCTATGCCGGCAAGGAGAAGGTGGAGGACATTCTGGAGTACACGGAGAAGGCCACCTTTGAGCTTTTAAAAAATCGAAATGCCGGGGATTTTGTGCCGGTGCGTCAGATCGCTCTGGATACGCTGGACCGGATCGAGGCGGCGGCCAAGCTAAAGAGCAGCGTCACCGGAATTCCCACCGGCTTTACCGATCTGGACTATCGTCTGTCCGGTCTGCAGAGATCGGATCTGGTGCTGGTGGCGGCCCGCCCCTCCATGGGCAAGACGGCTTTCGTTCTGAATATCGCTCAGTACGCCTGCTTTAAGAAAAATTACAGCGTGGCGATCTTCAGTCTGGAGATGAGCAAGGAGCAGCTGATGAACCGTCTCTTCTCCATGGAATCCCGGGTCGCTTCGCAGTCCCTGCGCACCGGCGATCTGACGGACAGCGAGTGGAGCCAGCTGGTGGAAAGCGTGGGGATGATCGGCAATTCCCGGCTGATCATCGACGACACGCCGGGTATATCTGTGACAGAGCTTCGCAGCAAGTGCCGCAAATTTAAGCTGGAGTTTGGCCTGGATATGGTGATGATCGACTATCTGCAGCTGATGAGCGGCAGCGGAAGAAGCGACAGCCGCCAGCAGGAGGTGTCGGATATTTCCCGCGCGCTCAAGGCTCTGGCCCGAGAGATCGACGCACCGGTGGTAGCCCTCTCTCAGCTGTCCCGCGCCTGTGAATCCCGCCCGGATCATCGGCCCATGCTGTCGGACCTGAGAGAATCCGGAGCCATCGAGCAGGATGCCGACGTGGTAATGTTCCTCTATCGCGACGACTATTACAATAAGGATTCGCCGGACAAAAATATTGCCGAGGTCATTATTGCCAAGCAGAGAAACGGCCCCATCGGCACGGTGAATCTGGTATGGCTGCCGGAGTTTACCAAGTTTGTCAATATGAGCCGGGAAGAGCAGATGCGAAGGCGCAATCCCGGCGAGGACTGACGCTCGAGCAGACGGTGAACAGCATAAAGACGAATGAGGACAGGAATGTGAGAAAACTCTTGCATTCCTGTCTTTTTTTTGCTATACTCGGAATTGTAAAAAAATTACAATCATAGATTGGTAGATTCAGCTTAGAAAGGAGCGTATGGAACGTGGCCAGATATCTGATTTCGGAGGCGGCCCGTCAGACAGGCGTGGAAGCACATGTGTTGCGGTACTGGGAAGAAGAGCTGGAGCTGGAGATACCAAGGAACGAGCTGGGGCATCGATACTATACGGAAGAGCATATAGAGATCTTTAATCACATAAAGGAGATGAAGGCGGAGGGATATCAGCTGAGGGCCATCAAGGAGAGTCTGGCAGAGGCGGCTGCTTCGCGGAGAGGGAGACTTTCCCAGAGTGAAAAACAGGTGGAATCAGGGGAGGAAGAGATGAGGGCGGCAGAAAATGGAATGAGCGGTTATCGGCCCGATGAACGGCCGGACAAGCCTGCGGCGCTTGCGCAGGAGAAGGACGAAGAGGCAGTGAGACTGCGAGAGGAGCGCCTGGTGGAATTTGAGAGCATTGTCTATGACATCGTGACCGAAGCGCTTCGCAACAACAACGCCAGGCTGGGACGCGAGGTCAGCGACCAGGTGGGCGACAGGGTGATCAAGGAGATGAACTATCTGGTGCGGGAAAACGAGGAGCATATGGAGGAACATTTCCGCAAGCTTGACGAGGCGCTGACGCGCCGGCGCAAAAAAATAAAGCCCCTCAAGGCGGACAAGGAGGCAGCCGCCACCAAGGTGACCCGTCTGCCGGTGGTCTCTCAGACCAGGAAACGCCGCCGCCTGTTTCAGCGCAGAAGAAAAACAACCATTTACTGACAGCGCCGCAGAGGGCAGATGGCGCAGCAGGACAAAGCAAAAGACAGGCGATTTTTCACCTGTCTTTTGTCTCGTTTGTACGCCCAGCTGGAATTATTCAGCCTCGGGAGCGCCCACCGGGCAGGTAGAAGCGCAAGCGCCGCAGTCGATGCAGGTATCTGCGTCGATTACGTACTTGTCGTCACCCTGAGAGATAGCCCCTACGGGACATCCGTCTGCACATGCGCCGCAGGAAATGCAAGCATCAGAAATTTTGTATGCCATACTGAGATCCTCCTTTAAATGCTGATAGTTTAAGCGTCCTCGCTTGCCTTCATTGTATTACAAAAAAAACGGGAATTCAAGTATAAAAAGCGATACAAGGCAAATAATAGAAGGGAAGACCTCTTGCGTTTGCGGGAATTTCATGATATCATCAAATGCGCAGGAATGAAATGAGTCTTTTTAGGAGGAATTCATATGACGATTACGAAGGATATGCTGATTGGCGAGCTTCTGCAGCTGGATGCCGGTGTGGCTCCGGTGCTGATGGGTGCGGGCATGCACTGTGTAGGCTGCCCTGCCTCCCAGGCTGAGTCTCTGGAGGAGGCGGCTTTTGTGCACGGCATTGATCCCGATGCGCTTCTGTCCGCCGTCAATGAGTATTTTGCGGTAAAGGAAGCATAACCGGAAAGATAATCGAGTATTTTCCGATGAGAAAAAGAGGATGGCCACGGCAGTGTGACTGCACGGCGCCATCCTCTTTTGTCGTTTGACGGTATACCGCCCATACGCCATTGGTGGTGTACATGTATCGGGTGTGGACAAAATCATGTCATGCCAGCTTTGCCAGCTTATCCAGGGCCCGGCTTGCAATGATTACCTCGCCGTGCTCTTCGCAGTAGGCGAGAGTGCCTCCTCTGTCCTTCTTCGGTACGCCGTATTCCGACAGCGTGTTGCAGATGCGGCGAAAAGCATCTGCATTGTCAGAGGAAAATACGCAGAGATAATATTGTCCGTCGGCCGGGTGCTTATAGAGACTGCTGTGCACCTGAATGGCTCCGCGCACGGCGCCGGCTCCTTCTGCCGCAGCGTCCAGACTGGGGAAGGCAAAGAGACGGTACTCAGGCAGGTCGGGCCGCTCGGACAATGCCTCGTCCTCCGGTGCGGGAGCGGACGCCTCTTCGCTGACGAGACCCGCGCCCTCCAGCAGTCCTCTGGCCAGCTCTGAGGGAGCGCCCTCCTCCTCCCACTCCTCCTCGGCATAGGGGGAGAAACGGGAAAAGCGGGTGTCCAGCTCGTCGGGATCCTCGACACGGGTGACGATCAGCATGATGCTGTCCATGGACAGCGGGATCGCCTCCACCATCAGAGGGGCATTGTCCACATCGAAGCCCACTTCATCGGCGGCGGCCTCGATCATCTCGTGAAACAGACGGCGGGCCTTTTCGCTGCCGTAGGCCAGCTCGCTCAGTTCAATC
The DNA here is from genome assembly GCA_944380185.1 of uncultured Lachnospiraceae bacterium. Lineage (GTDB taxonomy): Bacteria > Bacillota > Clostridia > Lachnospirales > Lachnospiraceae > RGIG7193. The sequence goes on along the minus strand of CALWGV010000038.1, from coordinate 89,349 downwards.
TGGCGCTCGGCCAGGTCTTTGCGGCTCAAGGTACAGCGAATTTGGTTTTCACTGATTCGTTCTATTTTCAAAAGATCACTTCCTATCTTATCGGGCTTTCCTACAGGACAGTAACTGCATAAGCAGATACATCATTTACATAGTATACCCAAAGGCATCAGGAATGTAAAGTAAAAGAAAGATAAAATTACAGGGGGAAAATCCGGCATAATCCTTACTTTTCTGAACGGAAACAAACTGTTTCCCGCGGTCTGCTTGAATGGGCGGCAAAAAGGCAATAAGATGGATGCACAGAGGAAGACAGATCCGGAGTAAGTCGAGCATGGTTAAGAGGAGATGTGTTGCAGCTTTTGAAAATTCTCGTACCCATTGTGCGTCGGAGGTGATACGAATGGAGAAAAGGCCCGGATGCTGCCCGCCGGAGGGGCAGAGCGGGGAGGATATTCCACTTATGGAACAGTTGAGACGGTATCAACAGGCCGGCGTCGAGATTACGCTGGAGGATGTCAGGCTTCCGCTGGAGGATATTGCGAGGATCTGTGAAGTCAGAGAGAAGGGGGCGTATATGTGTGATTTCATAGCAGATGAAGACGACTATATTGTCAGACTCAATTTTGATCGGGTGGAGAGCGAGGAGGATTCCTGAGGCGGACGCAGATTCAGCGTATTTGCAGGCGGGACGGCCGGCTTTCTTTTGCCATAATACCATCTTAAGGTTTTGTCCCATTGAAAGTCCGATGCTTCTATGCTACAATGTGTTCTGCAGGCTTGGCCGACAGAAATGGAGGACTTTTATGAGGAAGATACCCAGAAGATGGATACCGGCTATAATCGCCATCGTGCTGATTGTGATTATCTGTGTCGTCGCCGGTTTGGGATATATTCGCGAGCGCTACACCCCGTCCACGGAGCGGGCGGATCTCTATAATCTGTTTCAGATCACGGCGGCTGATGAGGCGGCAGTGATTGTAGATGATCTGCTGACGGAAGAAAAGGCGAAGCTCTATGAGGGGGAGATCTATCTGCCCTACTCCTACGTATCTTCGTCTCTGAATAAGAAGGTATATATCGATGAGCGGGAGCGGCTTCTTTTATATGCTCTGCCTGACCGTGTGGTGCAGGCGGCGGAGGGGACTGCTCTGGCGGATATGGCGGATCTGGAGAATGTGGAAGGAAACACAGCTCCTGTCTGGTATGAACAGGATGGGACTTATTACGTTTCGGTCACTTTCGTCAGCCGGTTTACCGACCGGAGCTTTCAGTTCTTTGCGGAGCCGGGACGGCTCTACATCGATGATTCGGAAGGGATCAGGCGGCAGGCGGAGGTCCTTGAGGACACGCAGGTCCGCAGACTGGGCGGAATCAAAAGTGAGATTGTGACGGATGTGATTGCGGGCACACAGGTGGAGATTCTTGACTCCATGGATGAGTGGAGCCAGGTGCGCACCGATGATGGCTTTATGGGCTATATAAGGAATGACACCCTGGGTGCAGAGACGACGCAGGAGTATACCTCTGATTTTGTGGAGCCCGAGTACACCAGTCTGACAAAGGATTACGAGATTTGTCTGCTGTGGCATCAGGTCTTTGCGCAGAGTGACAATGCTGAGCTTTCCTCTCTCCTGGAAGAGGCGCGCGGGGTGAATACCATAGCTCCCACATGGTTTTCTCTGAGCGACAACGAGGGCGGCTTTACTTCTCTGGCCGATACCTCCTACGTGGAGACGGCCCATGAGATGGGACTGGAGGTCTGGGGCCTGATTGACAATTTCAGCCCGGATGTCAGTACCTATGAGGTTTTGTCCAGAACCAGCACCAGAACTGCTCTGGTGGAGAATCTGACCCAGGCGGCATTAGACTGCGGGCTTGACGGGATCAACATAGACTTTGAGAGCATCAAGGCAGATGTGGGGCCTCATTTCGTGCAGTTTATCCGAGAGCTGTCCATTGCCTGCAGGCAGAATGGCCTGGTGCTTTCGGTGGATAACTATGTCCCGACGGCCAGCACCAGCTTCTATGACAGGGCGGAGCAGGCGGCTGTGGCGGATTATGTGATTGTGATGGGATATGATGAGCATTGGAGCACTTCGGATGCCGGTTCCAGTGCGTCACTGCCCTTTGTCCGGTCGGGTATTGAGAATACTCTGCTGGAAGTGCCGCAGAACAAGCTGATCAACGGAATGCCCTTTTATACCAGAGTGTGGGAATTTGATGCCAGTGTACAGGTGCCCGAGGGGGAGGATCCCCTGGCTGCCAAGTATGTGCTGAGCTCCACTGCGGTGGGGATGGATCGGGCCAGGACTCTTCTCGAGGAGGGAGGAGCGCAGCTGGTCTGGGACAGCGAGGCAAGTCAATACTATGGGGAATATGAACAGGATGGATCCCTGTACCGCATCTGGCTGGAGGATGCGACCTCTCTGCAGGCGAAGCTGGATGTGACAGCTTCCTATGACCTGGGCGGCATTGCCTTCTGGAAGCTGGGGCTGGAGTCATCGGACGTGTGGCCTGAGATCGAGGCATATATGAACCGTTAAACGCAATATCATCAAAGGAGACAGGCTCCCATTTTTCGGATAGGAATGGGGCCTGTTTTTTTGCATATATTGTCATAAGAAAAGTATCGGGCGGAAGCTATGCGAAAAGGGATGCTGGAGCTGTTCATGGGGCTTTTTATGGTGCTCATGACTGCTCTGATTTTTTACCGGCTCAATGAGGATATGGAAGTGTCGGCGGAGAGTACGGGTTATGTGGTGGTGCTGGATGCGGGACATGGAGGAAACGATCCGGGCAAGGTGGGGGTGGACGGGTCACTGGAAAAAGATATAAATCTGAATCTGGTGTATAAATTGAAAGAAATGCTGGAAGCTGCCGACGTGACGGTTATTCTCACCCGCCAGGAGGACAGCGGTCTTTATCAGGACAGCGACGCCAATAAAAAGCGGGCCGATATGAAGGCCCGCTGTGAATTGATCGAGGAAAGTCAGGCGGATCTGGTGGTCAGCATCCACCAGAACAGCTATCACAATGAGGAGGTAAAAGGCGCCCAGGTCTTTTATTATACCAGTTCCGAGGAGGGGCAGAAGCTGGCCCGGCAGATCGAGGAGAGTTTTCGGGATGTGATCGGAGAAGAAAACACTCGTCAGGCCAAGGCCAATGCGGAATATTATTTGCTGCTGCACACCTCCTGCCCCACGGCTATCGTGGAGTGCGGCTTCTTAAGCAACTGGGAGGAGGCAGAACGGCTCCAGGACGAAGGCTATCAGGATAAGCTGGCCTGGGCCATCCATCTGGGGGTGCTGGCCTATCTCAACGGGAGATAGGCTTTTAACGCAGAGCATTTTCGTAGATATCCTCCACCACCTCGGCAAAATGGCTCTTGTCAAAGGTGGCGGCGATCTTCTCGCTGGAATGGCTGGCTAAACGGCGCCAGTCGGGATTCCACAGAATGAAGTTGATCTCCTGGACAAATTCGTCGGAGGCAGTGTACTCGTAGCCGTTGACCCCCTCCTCGATCACGTCGTCCAGGCAGGGATCCTGGCGGCAGACCAGAGGAAGACCATTGGCGGCTGCTTCTATGTAGGTCAGCCCCTGGGTCTCGCTGGTGGAGGCGCTGACGAAAATGTCGCCCAGCTGATAGTAATTCTGTACTTCCGTGGGCGGGACCATGCCGGTAAAGATCACATGGCTGGAGATGCCTAGCTGATGCGCCTGCTTTTCCAGCTGCTCCCTGGCCGGACCGTCCCCCACAATCAAAAAGGTGAGCTGGCTGTTGACGGCCAGAACGGAGGCGAAGAGCTCCATCAGCTCGCATAAATTCTTTTCGGTGCCCAGACGGCCCAGGTTGATCAGCACCTGGTGGTCGGAGGGAATGCCCAGTTCTTCGCGTCTGCGGGCCCTCTCCTGGGGCGTCAGACGGTGACGATACCGCTCAATGGAAATTCCGCTGGGAACGACCTTTATGGGATTGCTAAGACCATAACCGCGCAGGGCGGTTTCTACCTTGCGGGTAGGGGCGATCACAGTGTCCACATGCTTCAGCCTCTTGCGGGAGAGGGTGGCTACCATGCGGCGGCCCAGACGCTTGCTGGGAATCACGTAAGTCACATACTGCTCGTAGAGCGTGTGATAGGTGTGGATCAGCGGGGCGCCGGTAGCCTTGGCAATGTGCCGGGCGAACTGAAAGCTGAAAAATTCGCACTGACTGTGGATGATATCGGGTTTCCAGTCGATCAGCTCCCGGATATAGGCGTTGTGATAAGAGACAGGCATGCGCACATCGGGATAGACCACACCCAGAGGGATGGACTTGATATAGTAGACGTAATCCTCGCGCTTGCTTTTTAAGCTGCCTGACAGAGTCAGGATGCGGACCTCGTGTCCGCGCTTTACCAGTTCTTCACGCAGATTTCGGACAGAAGTCACCACTCCGTTGGTATCGGTCACATATAAATCTGTTGTAATCAAAATTTTCATGGCTTCATTTCCTCGTGATATTCTCAGCTTTCGGCCGTCTAGCCCTGGTCTGACGATGGCTGACGGCCGGCTTTTCCTCTTTCTGTCTTATAATCTATCACAAATGTAGCATATTTTTGAGAGGATTTCTTTAAGAATTATAAAAGTTTTTTAAAGGTTTTTTTTACAGTTGAAGAGCAGAAAAAGAAAAATCGTTTACAAATGAGCCGTATTTGGTATATAATAACCCTGTACGGCGCGGGCCCATGCTTGAATGAAAGTCAGACCGAGGGCAGAAAAGAATAAAAACCTGCGAGAATAGGGGAGTACCGGCCAAAAAATAAGAGAATTTAAGCTGAGGTGGCTTATGAGATATGTTATGAAGGGCGGCAATCCCCTGGTGGGAGAGGTCGTGATCGGGGGAGCTAAAAATGCTGCGCTGGGAATCCTGGCAGCTGCTATTATGACAGATGAGACGGTGGTTGTGGAAAATCTGCCTGACGTTCGGGATATCAACGTGCTGCTGGAGGCAATTCGTGAAGTCGGAGCCGTAGTGGAGCGGATTGATAAGCACACAGTGAAGATTAATGCGCGAAGCATCGGCTCAGTGACGGTGAACAATGAATACATCAAGAGAATCAGGGCTTCATATTATCTGCTGGGAGCTCTGCTGGGAAAATACAGGAGAGCCAGCGTGGCTCTGCCGGGGGGCTGCAATATCGGCAGCCGTCCCATCGATCAGCACCTGAAAGGCTTCCGTGCCCTGGGCGCCACCACGGTGGTGGAGTACGGCATGGTCAATGCCGAGGCTTCTCGTCTGAGCGGAGGCCATGTGTATCTGGATGTGGTGTCCGTGGGCGCTACGATCAATATTATGCTGGCGGCATCCTTAGCGGAGGGCAATACGATCATCGAGAATGCTGCCAAAGAGCCTCATGTGGTAGATGTGGCCAACATGCTGAACAGCATGGGTGCCAATATCAAAGGGGCAGGCACCGACGTAATCCGTATTGCCGGTGTGCCAAAGCTCCATGGGACGGAATACTCCATTATTCCGGATCAGATTGAGGCAGGGACCTATATGGTGGCGGCGGCGATCACCAAAGGAGACGTCACGGTTCGCAACGTGATTCCCAAACATCTGGAGGCTATTTCCTCCAAGCTGATGGAGATGGGCTGCGAGGTGTCGGAGTTTGATGATGCCATCCGTGTGGTGGCCAAGACCCGAATGAAGCACACCAAGGTCAAGACTCTGCCTTATCCGGGCTTTCCCACCGACATGCAGCCGCAGATTTCCGTCGCGCTGGCACTGGCTGACGGCACCAGTATTGTGACGGAGAGTATTTTTGAGAATCGATTCAAATATATGGATGAACTGGCTCGCATGGGCGCCAATGTAAAGGTGGAGGGAAACATCGCTGTCATTGACGGAGTGACCCGTTTCACCGGAGCGGAGGTGTGCGCGCCGGATCTGCGGGCGGGGGCCGCTTTGGTTCTGGCCGGTCTGGCCGCTGACGGCTGCAGCGTCGTGGAGGATGTGGAGTATATTATGCGGGGCTACGAACGCTTTGTGGAGAAGCTCCAGGAGCTGGGCGCCGAGATTCATCTGGCGGAAAACGATAAGGATGTGCAGAAATATCGGATGAGCGTGATCGGCTGACCCCCATGGCCGGCCTGCGCAAAAGCATGGGGCAGATATATGGAAAATTATGCCGTAACAAGCAAATAATGACAGGGGAGCCATCACTGACATAAGGAGGGCTCCCCTTTTTGGCGTGCATCTGCGGTGATCAGATGTTAGGCATCTTGGCCGTGGGCATCATCAGCACTTTGCCGCTGCCGCGGTATACGTTGACCAGGCCTTCTCCGGAGGCGGCAGAGCCGATCAGGCTCTTGCCGGAGCGCTCCACGGTGAAGTCCAGGGTATTGCTCCAGGCGATGGCATAGTTTCCGTCCACCTTCAGCACATCGTTCTGCAGGGTGATTTCGATCAGTTCCTCTTTCGGACAATCGGACTCGATGCAGAAAACGCCGCTTCCGTTGAGGCTCAGATTGAACAGCCCCTCGTTGCCGGCTACGGCGGAGGAAATATTGGAACGCATGACTGCCTTATGCTTCAGCCGGGAGTCGCAGGCCAGAAACAGACCGTCATCCAGAACGACGGAGCCGCCCCAGCTGGCTGCATCCATCAGAATCAGATATTTGTAGGTGGGCTCCAGCACCAGGATGCCATCTCCGGTGTACTCAGGCTTGATAGCAGATTCTCCGGTCACTTTGCCGCGCACGGCTTTGCCCAGCAGATCGCCGACGCCCTTGACGCCTGTGGTGGCGTTGACATTGCCCAACATCCACTGCATGGATCCGGCCTGAATGGTCACGTGAGCCTTGCTCAGATCGCAGACCAGCTGACGCTTGCGCACATTCATCTGGGAACTGTAGTAGGCGGTGATGGCAGAACTGGGCGTTACACTGAGATCACGCTGGTACTCGATGACCTGAAAAGGCCCCAGCTCGGAGATGATCTTTACGTCATCGTTGTCGGTAAAATTTTTAACTTGATACATGAATGACTTACCTCCCCATAGTTTTCTCTTCCTCCATTATAAAAGATGGTTATAGCAGTGACAAGTAAAAAGACGAAGAAAACGGAGGAAAACAAAAATTTTATCATTTTTTTAACATAGTAGGGGAAAGACAGCAGAGCCTCCTGCAGGAGATAAAAAGGGAAATGAGGGCAGACGGCGAAAGTTTAGATAAAATTTAGAATAAAGGTCTTGCCAAACCCTAAAAAATGTGTATGATAGTAAACGTACTCTCAACTGCAGGGTGGTGGCAGGAGAGAGGCAGCCGAAAATCAAATAGAAGTTCTCTTATTCAGAGTGATGGAGATACATAGGATCTGTGAAGTCACGGCAACCCCTGAGACATGGAAGGTGCCAACCTGAGCGAGCAAGTCGAACAATAAGAGGATTTGAAACAGAAGTACCTGATATCAAGTCCGCTTTCAGCGGATTTTTTTATTTCATCAGAAATTTTGCTTCGGTGAAATAAAAATCGGGAAAAGGAGTTGTATGGGACGAAAAAACAGCAGACATGACCTTGCCATCCGGACAGCAGTCCTTAGGGGAGCCGTATCTCTGGCATGCATCGCATTTTGCGCGTTCTGCCTGCTTGCGGCGGGCTGCCAGAGGGAGGAGGATTTCTCGCAGAAGCCAAAATACTTGAAATCGGCCACCTATTTTAGTGATGAATGGGTCGTCAATTTCTGGAACAGCGAGAGCGACGATCTGGAGGCGGAGCTTAGCCGGATAGCCGATGACGGTTTCAACAGCATCATTCTGGTGGTGCCCTGGCGGGAGTTTCAGCCGGAGATGACTCCGGTCTCCTACAATGAATATGCCTTTGAAAAGCTGGACCGTGTGATGGAGGCGGCGAAGGCGCAGGGGCTGTGGGTCAGCCTGCGGGTGGGATACACCTGGGATTACTGGGATGACGGCACGGATGTGAGGGCCCGTTTCCGGGAAGTAATGTGGGATGAGAATGTCCAAAACGCTTGGGATGACTATGTGAAGACGCTCTATGAGAGGGCATCCGCCCATGGAAATCTCTACGGCGGTTTTATGACCTGGGAGGATTTCTGGAGCTTTACCAGCTATGCCATGGGTCTGGGAAACACCCCGGAGAGCGCGGAACTGGCCCGGCGTTCCGGCTACGCCGATTATCTGCGGGAGCACTATTCTCTGGAGGAGATCTCTGCTCTGTACGGAGAGGAGATCGCCGATTATGAGAGCTTGTATATGCCGGGGCAGACACAGCCGGCGCTGAAACTTTTGTATGAGTTTTTTGACCAGTGGCTGAATTCTTTCCTGGCTCATAATCAGGAGATATTTCCCGATTTGTCCATGGAAGTGCGTATGGACGCCGATCAGGTGTACGACGAGAACGGCGAGCTGTACTGGTATGGGCATGAGGCCACCTATGCCTGCCAGAATGCGTCCTACACGGCCCTGATGTACGGCGTGCCCATCGGCCATCTGAATCAGGGCGAGCGGCTCACTGCCGAGGAAGCCTGGACCAAATCGCAGCAGATGCTCGATCAGGTGCTCCAGAGCACAGAGGGGAAGTTACTGTATATCGAACAATTTCTGTATATGGATAATACGCCCGGCTTTGAGCACAATGCGCAGGTCCTGGACGATCAGGTGGACGATTATATCGTGGCGATGGCCGATGTCCTGCGGGACAGGATCATGGGCTACGGAGTCTGGACTTACCAAAATTACGGTGACAATCTGCTGTACAATCCCCAGTTTGCCCTGGGGGACAGGGGCTGGCAGCTGGAGGGCGGAGCAAAGGTGACGGAGTATAACGGTTCCGTCCAGGCCGAGCTTCCGTCCGGCGGCGTCATCCGAAACGACGTGGCCAACGAGGGGAGTGCGACTTACGTCCGCTTCACCGTGGACGGCGAAGAGCCGGTGGAGGTGACGGTAACCCTGGGAGGCGAGGAACAGACGGTGACGGCGGGGAGCGGGCAGCTCCAGGAGCTGACCTTTGCAGAGGGGGGAACAGGCCTGTCTTTCACCGCGGACGGACTGTGCTACATCGACAATGTGAAGGTTTACACCCGCGTTCAGGAGGGGCAGCTCTATGACATGGATGGAAACGAGGGAACCTGTATAGAAGCCATTCGCACGCTGAATCGAAAGCTTCGCTGAGCTGACCTTGTTTACCCGATAGATCAACTTATTTTACCTATTACCAATAACCATACGAACATACAAGGAGAGAAAGATGGAGAAAAGATTATTTACTTCTGAATCGGTTACGGAAGGGCATCCTGACAAAGTCTGCGATGCCGTATCGGACGCTATACTGGATGCGCTGATTGAGCAGGATCCCATGAGCCGCGTGGCCTGTGAGGCCTTTGCCGGCACCGGCTTTATCATGCTGGTGGGCGAGATCACCAGCAAGGCGTCGGTGGATATGCAGGCTATCGTCAGAAAGACGGTGACGGAGATCGGATATGACAGTTCGGACAAGGGCTTTGACGGAAACACCTGCGCGGTGATGCTGTCCATCGACAAGCAGTCTCCGGATATCGCCATGGGTGTGGACCGGGCGCTGGAGGCCAAGGAAAATCTGATGTCCGATGAGGAGCTGGAGGCCATCGGCGCCGGCGACCAGGGCATGATGTTTGGCTATGCCACCAATGAGACGGAGGAGTACATGCCCTATCCCATCAGTCTGGCCCATCGGCTGACCCGCCGCCTGGCCGAGGTGAGAAAGGACGGCACCCTGCCCTATCTGCGCCCCGATGGAAAGAGCCAGGTGACGGTGGAGTACAACGAGGAGGGAAAGCCGGTTCGCGTGGATGCCGTGGTTCTCTCCACCCAGCACAGCCCTGAGGTGAGCCAGGAGCAGATCCATGCGGATATCCGCCGTCTGGTCATCGATCCGGTGATCCCCGCCCATATGGTGGACGAGGATACCAAGTATTACATTAATCCCACGGGGCGTTTCGTCATCGGCGGTCCTGCGGGGGATACCGGACTGACCGGACGCAAGATTATTGTGGATACCTACGGCGGATATGCCCGTCACGGCGGCGGAGCCTTCTCCGGCAAGGACTGCACCAAGGTGGACCGCAGTGCTGCCTATGCGGCCCGCTACGCGGCGAAAAATATCGTGGCGGCCGGCTTGGCTGACCGCTGCGAGATACAGCTGTCCTATGCCATCGGCGTTGCCCGTCCCACTTCGGTGATGGTGGATACCTTTGGCACCGGCAAGGTCTCCGATGAGCGTCTGGTGGAGATTATTCGCGAGAATTTTGATCTTCGCCCGGCCGGAATTATCCGGATGCTCGATCTGCGCCGCCCGATCTATCGCCAGACGGCGTCCTACGGCCATTTTGGCCGCACGGATCTGGACCTGAGCTGGGAGAAGCTTGATAAGGTTTCAGACTTGAAAAAATATCTGTAATGTGAGAAAATGTGCATAGGTCAGCTGTGCACAGGGGGAATGGAGCGAGCATTCTCCCGAAATCCGTACCTGTATCGGAGAGGAAAGACTTTTTCCTGCAGGATAAGAGAGAGGGCCTGCCGCAGAGGTGACAGGCTCTCTTTCCGCATTGAGAGAGGCACTTTCGGACAGAATACTGCAAAAGGAACGGATATTTGGCCCGGAGGCGCAGCGGCAAATTAAGAAAACGGGGAGGACAATGATGAGATATTGTATCGGAGTGGACGTGGGCGGTACTACGATAAAGTTCGGCTTGTTCCGTGAGGACGGAACGCTGGTGAAAAAGTGGGAAATCCCCACCAGAACCGAGGGGAAAAAGGAAAAGCTGTATTCCGACATGGCGGCGTCCATACGGGAGGAGACGGCGAAGGAAGGGCTGACCCTCGCAGAGCTGGCCGGAGTGGGCGTGGGCATCCCCGGGCCGGTGAGAGTTAACGGATATATCGAAGCCCTGGTGAACTTAGGGGTCTACGGACTGAATTTGAATGAAGAGCTGCCGGCCTACCTGGACGGAATACGAGTGCGGGCGGTCAATGACGCCAACGCAGCGGCCCTGGGCGAGATGTGGCAGGGCGGAGGAAAGGCTTTTGACAGCATAGCGCTGCTGACGCTGGGAACAGGCCTGGGCTGCGGCATCATCGAGAGGGGACGCCTGGTGGCCGGCAGCTTCGGCATGGGCGGCGAGCTGGGCCATATTATCATGGAGCCCGGAGAGCAGGAGGCATGCAACTGCGGCGGCCACGGCTGTCTGGAGCAGTATGCCTCGGCCACCGGCATTGCCAGAGTGGCTGCGCGCCTGCTGGCTTCCTGCAGCGAGGACAGCGTGCTGCGAGGACAGCAGAACATTACGGCCAAGGATGTGTTTGACGCGGCCAAGGCGGGAGATGAGCTGGCGCAGCAGGCGGCGGCCAAATCCATGGATTACCTGGGCAGAGCCATGTCATACGTGTCGCACATCACCGATCCGGCCTGTTTTGTCATCGGCGGCGGAGTCAGCCGGGCGGGAGAGTACCTGCTCAGACTGGTGCAGGAGAAATATGCTTCCTATATCCATATCCAGGAACCTCAGGCGCAGATTCGGCTGGCAACCCTGGGCAACGATGCCGGTATCTATGGGGCGGCACGACTGATTTTGGAGTGACCGGCGGAAAATGGCATCGATGGAAAGACAGACGAAAAAACAGACGGAAAAACAGATGGAAAAGCAAAAGAAAGCAAAGTCGGTGGACTGGGGACAGTTTTTCTCCTATTATCGTCCCTATCGGGGGATGTTTGCGGCAGATCTGATTGTGGCGGGGCTGAGCGCGGCTATCGCCCTGGTGATCCCCCTGATTGTCCGGCACATTACCGGCACGGTGATCTACTATGAACCGGCACAGGCGCTGGACACCGTCCTGAGGCTGGCGGCAGTTATGGCGGGCCTCATTCTGCTGGATTTTTGCTGCAGCTATTTTATTACCTACTGGGGACATATGATGGGCGCAAAGATCGAGAGAGATATGCGTCACGAGATTTTTGAGCACCTGCAGAAGCTGTCCTTTACTTTCTATGACAATCAGAAGACGGGGCAGCTGATGAGCCGGGTCACCAATGATCTCTTTGATATTACGGAGCTTCTGCACCACGGCCCGGAGGATCTATTGATCTCCGTGGTGAAATTTGTGGGAGCCTTTATCATTCTCCTCAGGATAAACTGGATTCTGGGACTGGCGGCTTTTGCCCTGATCCCGGTGATGGCGTGCTACGCTTATTTTTACAATGGGAAGATGCGGCGCGCCTATAAAAATAACCGGGCAAAGATCGCGGATGTCAATGCCCAGATCGAGGACAGCCTGTCGGGGATCCGGGTGGTGAAATCCTTTGCCGGGGAGGCTGTGGAAATCGAAAAGTTTGACCGGGGCAATGAAAAATTCGTGGAGAGCAAGAGGAGTACCTACCGCTATATGGCGGGATACAACTCCGGTCTCAATGCCATGACCAATCTCATCACGGTCATCGTGGTGGTGGCGGCGGCTCTGCTGATCACCAGAGGCCGGTTCGCCGCCTCAGACCTGGTGGTCTTTGTGCTCTACATCTCCACCTTTACTGATCCGGTGAAAAAGCTGGTCAGCTTTACGGAGCAGTTTCAGAGCGGAATGTCCGGCTATGACCGGTTCCGGGAGATCATGGACATTGCACCCGATATCGAGGATAAGCCGGATGCAGTGGATCTGGCTGACGTAAAAGGAGAAATTACCTTTGACCACGTCACCTTCCACTATGAGGGGATACGGGAGAATGTGCTCGAGAATCTGTGTCTCCAGGTGAAGGCCGGTGAGTACGTGGCTCTGGTAGGCACGTCGGGAGTGGGCAAGTCCACTCTGTGCAGCCTGATTCCCCGCTTCTACGACGTGACGGAGGGGGCGGTGCTCTTTGACGGCAAGGATGTGCGGGATATCCGCCTGAAATCCCTGCGGCGAAACATCGGCATTGTGCAGCAGGATGTATATCTTTTCGCCGGCAGCGTTTTGGAAAATATCCGCTACGGAAAACCGGAAGCCAGCCGGGAGGAGATCATCGAGGCGGCGAAAAATGCTAACGCCCATGACTTTATCATGGAACTGCCGGAAGGCTATGAGACGGATATCGGTCAGCGGGGCGTAAAGCTGTCCGGCGGCCAGAAACAAAGACTGTCGTTGGCCCGGGTGTTTCTGAAAAACCCCCCGGTGCTGATCTTCGACGAGGCGACATCGGCTCTGGACAACGAGAGCGAACGGGTGGTGCAGGAATCCCTGGAGCATCTGGCCAAAAACAGGACCACTTTTGTCATTGCCCATCGTCTGTCCACGATCCGCAATGCGCAAAAGATTCTGGTGCTGACGGAGGAAGGCATCGCGGAATCCGGCACACATGCAGAGCTTCTGGCAAAAAAAGGCGTGTATGAAAAACTGTATCGCATGCAGTTTGGGGACGCAGAGACTTGAAAAGTTCCAGAAGCCGTAGTATACTCTTAAAGATGAACTTGCCCAGAAAGCGTGGGCAATATTAAGGAAAGGAAGATAGTCCCATGAGTGTAGAAAAGGTGAATAAATATAAGGAGGAGAAGGCCAACCGCAAGGAAAATCTGGCCAAGCAGAAGAAAAAGGCCAAGGCGGTGAAGGCCGGACTGATTACCGGCGGTGTGGTGATCGTGGCATTAATCGCGGTGGCCATCGGCGTGACGATCCGCAATGAGAGAGTGGCCTACCTGAATTCCCTGCCCGATTATAATACTACGTCTATGGTGCTGGGGGATTTAAGCGGTGTGCTGACCACAGAAGCATCGACGGAGGAGGAGACTGAGGCGCCGGCCGAGGAGACGGAGACGGCAGGCGAGGAAGAAACCGCAGCGGAGACGACGGCTGAGGAAACCGCAGCCGAGGAGACGACGGAAGCGGAGACCGAGACCGCTGCCGAGGAGACCACGGCCGAGGAGACAGCTGCCGAGGAGACGGAAGAAGCTGCGGAGACCGCCGCAGAGGGAGAGACCGAGGCATAAGAAAATTGACAGAGGAGGTGCCGCAAAAAAGTACAACGGAAGCTTTTTTGCGGCATCTTTTTGTTGTATGATGTTGTGGTCAAAAGGTATTGTCGGATTTTGACCTTTTGACTCTGGTTTCATTGTATATTGAGCAGGATTCTCTTTCGGGGAGGAGAACAGCGTGTATCTGAAAGAATTCCATTTTCCTGACAGAGACCAGGAGTTTACTTTTTTTCTCAATCAGAAAATGACCTGCTATACGGATTTCTATCCTTTTCAGGTTTTGTCCAGCGCAGGCCTGGCAGAGCTGGCTTTTGAGCCGGTGACCATTTTGTGCGGGGGAAATGGCTGTGGGAAAACCACGGCGCTCAACGTGATTGCCGAGGCGCTGGGGGCCCGCAGGGACTCTCCCTATAATCGGTCCAGCTTTTTTGCGGATTATGTGAAATTGTGCCAGGCTGTCCGCGGGGAAGATGAGTGGAGAGAGTGCAGGATTATCACCAGCGATGATGTGTTTGACTATATGCTGGATCTGCGCTGCATCAACCAGGGCATAGACACAGAGAGGGAGAAGCGTTTTGAACAGTATCTGGAACTGAAATATTCCCGTTTTCAGCTTCGGTCTCTGGACGACTATGAGCATCTGAAGGCGAATAATCTGGCCAAGAGAAAGACGATGTCCCGCTTTACCCAGGAGAGTCTGATGGATAATGCGGTGGAGCGCTCCAATGGAGAGAGTGCCTATATGTATTTTACGGAGAAAATCAGGGAGAATGGACTGTATATTCTGGACGAGCCGGAGAACAGCCTGTCGCCGCGCCGTCAGCAGGAATTGGTGAGCTTTATCGAGGATTCGGCCCGCTTTTTTGGCTGTCAGTTTATTATTTCGACGCACTCGCCTTTTGTGCTGGCGCTGCGCGGGGCCAGGATCTATGACCTGGATGACAATCCGCCTCGAGTTAAACCCTGGACCGCTTTGGCACATGTGCAGGAGTACTATCGCTTTTTCAAAGAGCATGAGACGGAGCTGGCCAGAGAAGAGGGAAGATTGCGGGACAGAGAGTGAAGCAGCGATGCCGCCGGCAGGCGGCTCTCCCGTAAAACGAGGAGTCCCGGGGCCGCAAAACCCCGGGAAATTATGAAAATCTATATGCACTTGGAAAGACTGCAAAATCAGAACCTCTTACTGTCTACAGCATAACAATGTATTATGAATGAAGTGTGAATAAAAAATGAACAAAGCGTTAAATAATGCATTTTTTGCACAAAAAATATTGCGAAATAGCCGCAAAATAGGCGATAATATACAAAGAAAACAGGCGGGAGGACAGCCGTGAAAGGGAAATGGAACAACATTACGCTGATTGGCATGCCGGCCTCGGGGAAGAGTACCGTAGGCGTTTTGCTGGCAAAACGTCTGGGCTATCGTTTTATCGACAGCGATCTCCTGATTCAGGAGCAGGAGGGCTGTCTTTTGAAGGAGATCATTGCCTCCAGAGGGCTTCAGGGCTTTCTGGAGGTGGAAAATCAGGTCAACCGGGATATAGCAGGGGGACGGGCGGTAATCGCGCCGGGAGGCAGCGTAGTCTACTGCCGGGAGGCCATGGAGCATCTTTCATCTATCGGCACGATTGTTTATCTGAAGCTGAGCTACGAGGAGCTGACCTTAAGACTTTCCAACCTGACGGACAGAGGTGTAGCTCTGCGGCCGGGGATGACCCTTCGGGATCTCTACGAGGAGAGAGTTCCCCTCTATGAAAAATATGCGGATATCACGGTGGATGAGACCGGAAGAGATTCGGGCGAAGTGGTGGATATCCTGAGAGAGCAGACGGAACAGGCGTTTGCCGCTAAAAAAGCGGCAGAGCACAGGCACGGCAATTAAAAACCATTAAGAATGACAGGGAGAGAGTCATGTATCAGATTGATTTTGAAAAACCGGAGAAAGTACATTTTATCGGAATAGGCGGGATCAGCATGAGCGGGCTGGCCCAGATCCTCTTGTCCAGAGGCTTTGCGGTCAGCGGTTCCGACTGGCACAAAAGTCCGCTGACGGATAAGCTGGCCGCTGAGGGGGCCGTGATCTACGAGGGGCAGACTGCGGAGCACATCACGCCGGATATGGCTGTGGTGGTCTATACGGCGGCTGTCCATGAGGACAATCCGGAGTACAGAGAGGCCGTGCGGCTGGGGGTGCCGCTGCTCAGCAGGGCGGAGCTTCTGGGTGAGCTGATGCGCAATTATCATCATGCGGCCGCAGTGGCCGGCACCCATGGAAAGACCACGACGACATCGATGCTCTCGGAGATCTTGCTGAAGGCGGGGATGGATCCGACGGTATCCGTGGGCGGCATACTTCCCGCCATCGGGGGAAATGTACGCATCGGCTACTCGGATTTCATGGTGGCCGAGGCCTGTGAATATACCAACAGTTTTCTGGAGCTGTATCCCACGGTGTCGGTTATTTTGAATATCCGGGAGGATCATCTGGATTTCTTCAAGGACATCGAGGACATCCGCCATTCATTCAGAAAATTTGCCGCCCGCACGGCGGAGGACGGGGCAGTGATTATCGACACATCCATCGACAATTACCGGGAGATAGTGGAAGGGCTGCCCTGTCATATAATCACCGTGGGTCCGGAAGAGGGTTCCGATTACCGGGCGGAAGGGGTGGTTTTTGATTCGCTGGATGATGCCCGCTTTACCGTGGTTACATCGGCGGGGGAGAGGGAGGAAATTCGTCTGAGGGTGCCCGGTGCTCACAATGTGGAAAACGCGCTGGCAGCCGTGGCGGCGGCCCGCTTCCTGGGGGCGGACTGGGATGCGGTCCGGGCGGGCCTTTGGCATTATGAAGGGACAGAGAGACGTTTCCAGAAGAAGGGTGAGTTTAACGGAGTCACGGTGGTGGACGATTATGCCCATCATCCCGATGAGATACGGGCCACCCTGGAGGCAGCTGCTGCCATGCATTTTGCCAAGGTTTGGTGCGTGTTTCAGCCCCACACCTACAGCCGTACCCGCGCTCTGTTTGAGGATTTTGCCCAGGCCCTTGCTCTGGCCGATGAGGTGGTGCTGGCGGATATCTATGCGGCTAGGGAGCCCTTTGACCCCAGCGTCAGCTCGGCTATGCTGGCGGAGCGGGTGCGTCAGCTGGGGCGTCCGGTCCATCATTTTGACAGCTTTGAAAAAATCGAAAAATTTTTATATGAACATTGTATGCACGATGAACTGTTGATAACTATGGGAGCCGGAGACATTGTAAAAGTGGGCGAAGCGCTGGTCAAAGGGTGAGTTATCCACATTATCCACAGTGTTATCAACACTTTAGCAGGAAAAAACCTGTGGAAAGGCGAATGAGTTATCCACAAAAATAAGGCAGGCCAAAAGTGTGTTTTTTGGCTGAAAAGTGGGAAAGATTCGAGGTTTTTCAGGTCTTGTCCACATTATCCACATTATCCACAGGGCCTTATCCTCTAGAGAGGGGACAGTTTTCTTTTCACTCAATCTGTGTTAAACTGATAGGGAGATGAGAATGGGACAGGCGGGGGATGCCTGTTTTGAAGAATTGGGTGAGAGAAAATGGCAAACATTATTTTAACCGGGGCGGAAAACAGCGTGACGGCTGTTTCCAATGTTTTTATCGATCGTTATCTGCCGGAGGCGGATGGAGAGTATGTGAAGATTTATCTGCTTTTGTGGCGGTTTTACAGCGGCCACAGGGAGATCACCGTGCCCCAGCTGGCGGACCTGCTGGACGACACGGAGAAAGACATCATCCGGGCTCTGCGGTACTGGGCCAAGAAAGGTCTTTTGAAGCTCTCTCTGGACCAGAATAAGGAGATCACCGGGATCTGCTTTCTGCCGGTGGAGGAGACCGGCGGGCAGGAGCAGGCCCAGGAACAGGAACAGACGCAGACCTCTGCCGCCGCAAAGCCCCGTGAGAAGGTGCATGCGCCGGGGGCGGCCATGCGCCGCAAGCTGGCTGCGGACGAGGAATTCGGGCAGCTGGTCTATATCGTCGGCAAATATCTGGGAGAACCCTTAAAATCCACAGGGAGCGATATTCTGGGATATCTGTACGGAGAGCTCAAGATGCGCTCGGACCTGCTGGAATATCTGGTGGAGACCTGTGTGGACGCCGGACACAAGAGCCTGCATTATATTGAAAAAATTGCACTGGACTGGCATGAGAAGGGGATCACCACCGTAGATCAGGCCAGGGAGCAGGACGCGCTCTGCCGCCGGCAGTATTATCAGGTGCTGAAGGCTTTCGGCCTGGGACGCAGGGGACCGGCGCCGGAGGAGAAAAAGCAGATGGATGTCTGGTTTTACGACTACGGCTTTTCCCTGGATATCGTGCTGGAGGCGTGCAGCCGGACCATTCGGTCTCTCCATGAGCCCAGCTTTGAGTATGCGGGCGGAATCTTATCGGATTGGAAGAAGAAGGGAGTCCGCAGACGGGAAGATATCGATGAGCTGGATGCGGCCTTTGCCCGGGAGAAGGAGGCGGCCAGAAGCCGCCGCAAGGACGCTTCCCGGACCAACCGTTTCCACAATTTTGACCAGGTGGGTTATGACTACGACGCCATCGTAAAGGAGCTAAACGGCTGACGGCGTGCATGAGGGCATGCCGGATGTATTGCCCGGACAGGGAAAAGGAGGAGCTATGGCTCTCAACAATTCACAATATGATGCGATCATGCGGGAATATGACCGCAAGCAGTCCCGCAACCGGCGCAGGCAGAAGGAACGGCAGGAAAAGGTCTATAGGCAGCTGCCGCGCCTGGAGGAGCTGGATGGCCGGCTGGCCAGTCTGGCTGTGCGTCAGGCCCGCCGTCTGCTGGACGGAGACAGGGGGGCGGTGGACAGCCTGCGGGAGGAATACGCGAGAATTCGCCGGGAAAGGGAGGAGCTGCTGGCCAAAGCCGGCTATGAGCCGGATTACCTGGAGATGCATTACGACTGTCCTCTGTGCCGGGACAGCGGCTATGTGGAGGGCAAAAAATGCCGGTGCTTCCGCCAGAAAGAGCTGGAGCTTTTGTATCATCAGTCCCGCATTCGGGAAAAACTGAAAGAGGAAAACTTTGACACCTGCACGGACTTATGTTATTCTGAGACTGAGCTGATGGAGGGCACTAGAGTCACCGTGCGCCGCTACATGCAGAACGTCATCGCCGGCTGCCGGCGCTTTGCCGACGAGTTTGAGCAGAAGGGCGGCAATCTGGTTTTCTACGGCAGCACGGGTACCGGCAAGACTTTTCTGGCCGGCTGTATTGCCAAGGAGCTCATCGAGAGATATCTGTCGGTGGTATATCTGTCTGCCACAGATCTGTTTGACCTGATGGCGCGGGACCGTTTTGCCCGGGATGAGGAATTTCCCGAGGAGAGAAGCCTGGGCGCCGTTCTGGAATGTGACCTTTTGATTATCGATGACCTGGGAACAGAGCTGAGCAACAGCTTTACCAACTCGCAGCTTTTCTATTGTCTAAACGAGAGATTGTCTGCAGGAAAATCCACGATCATCACCACGAATCTGTCTCCCGGCCAGCTGGGGCGGGAGTATTCGGAGAGAATCGGATCCCGCCTGGTGGAAAATTTTCACTTTATCTCCATGCCGCCGGGGGATATTCGAATCTGGAAGCAGCGTGAACAGAGAAAAAGACACGGAGGAGAAAAATAAAAATGGAAGAAAAATTCCGCAGTTCCATACCTTATGGTCCTCTGGGGGTTATCGCCCTGGAGGGATGTACGCAGATGGGAAAAAAGGTGGACGAGTTTCTGGTGAACTGGCGTCATGACGGCAAGCGTCCCCAGGAGATTGCAAGGGTGTTCGAGGGCTATGTCAAGGATTCCTATCTGGTGGGGAGCGAGCTTCCCAGATTCGGCTCCGGCGAAGGCAAGGGCGTGATCCTGGAATCTGTGCGCGGCATGGATCTGTATCTGATTGTGGATGTATGCAACTACAGCACCACCTATACCATCAGCGGAAAGAAAAATCCCATGTCCCCCGACGATCATTTTCAGAATCTCAAGAGAATCATTGCGGCGGTCAACGGAAAGGCCCGCCGTCTTACCGTGATCATGCCTTATCTCTATGAGAGCCGTCAGATTATGAAGGACGGAAGAGAGTCTCTGGACTGTGCTCTGGCGCTCAGAGAGCTGACCCGGATGGGGGTGGATCAGATCCTCACCTTTGACGCCCATGATCCCAGGATTCAAAACGCGATTCCTCTAAATACCTTTGAGACGGTGACGGCGGCCTATCAGTTTATCAAGGCTCTTTTGGGGGCCGAGCCTGATCTCTCCATCGACAGCGACCATATGATGGTCATCAGCCCCGATGAGGGCGGAATGAAGCGCGCGGTCTATCTGGCCAATGTGCTGGGGCTCGATGTGGGCATGTTCTACAAGCGCAGGGATTACAGCAGGATGGTGGACGGCAAAAATCCCGTGGTGGCTCACGAATATCTGGGCGGCGATATCTCCGGCAAGGATCTGATTATCATCGACGATATGATTTCCTCCGGCGAGACCGCAGTGGAGACGGCCAGAGAGCTCAAGAGAAGAGGCGCGGGCCGGATCTTTATTCTGGCCACCTTCGGTCTTTTTACCGGCGGTCTGGACCGCTTTGACCACGCCTACGAGGAGGGGGTCTTTAACCGCATCGTGACCACGGATCTGATTTATCAGAGACCGGAGCTTTTTGAGAAGCCCTACTATATTACGGCGCCTATGGCCAAATACATTGCCCTTCTGATCGACAGCCTGAACCATGATTCTTCCATCGAGGATTATATCGATCCGGTGGGACGCATCCATCGGTTCCTGAATGCCTACAATGAAAAGCAGAAGGCCGGACAGGGCAGATAAGCGGATAACAGAAGATAAAAGAGATAAGAAAGATAAGAAAGCGGCTGCCCTTCCGATTTAATCGGAAGGGACGGCCGCTTTTTCGGGTGATTTCTGCAGGCTGAAGATAAATTCGGTGCCCACCCCCACGGTGCTGATCACGTCGATATTCTGACCGTGGGCCTGAATGATTTCCTTCACGATGGAGAGTCCCAGACCGGTGCCTTTTTTGTCCTTGCCGCGGGATAAATCGGTCTTGTAGAAGCGCTCCCAGATTTTTTTCTGGCTTTCCTTGGGGATGCCGATGCCGGTGTCCCGCACAGATACAAAGACCTTGTCGTAGCGCTCTGAGGTCTCCAGAAAAATGACGGAGTCATTGTGGGAGAATTTGATGGCATTGTCAATCAGGTTGTAGAGAACCTGCTGGATCTTGCTTAAATCGGCCCGGACGAAAAGGGTCCGGGAGGAGAAGGTCAGATCGAAGGTGATCCTCTTGGGAAGACAGGCGCCTTCGAAGGCGGCGGCCGTGTTTTTGACTACCTGATTGATATCGAAGTCCGTCAGGTCCAAATATGTGCCTCGGCTCTCTAAGCTCTGCAGAGCCAGGGTGTTCTGCGTGAGCTTGTTGAGCCGCTCGGTCTCGGAGATCACCAGCTTCATATACTTTTCATGGAGCTCAGGCGGGATGGTTCCGTCAATCATGGCCTCCAGATAGCCCTTGATGGTGGTCAGAGGAGAGCGGAAGTCATGGGAGACATTGGAAATAAATTTCCTCTGGTATTCCTCCATCTTGCACAGCTCTCCGGCCATAAAATTCAGCGTGGCGGCCAGGTACCCCATCTCATCGCTGGAGTGAATCTGGCAGCGGTAGTCCAGGTTGCCGTCGGCAAACTGGCTGGCAGCCACGGTGATTTTTTTCAAGGGCCGGTAGACGTTCCACTGAAAGAGGATCAGCAGAATCAGGGACAGAAGGAAGATGACCAGAAAGGTCAGATACACCACGTTTAAAATGGCGTCCCGGGACTCCAGGGCGGAGGACAGGGGCAGATGCAGAACTACGTAGCCGTAGACGTTGTAATTGCCCGATACCGGTGCCCAGACTGTAATCATATCCTGGCTGAAATAATCGTAAAAGCGTCCTATGATATAGTGGGCCTGTCCGTTGGCGGCAGGATCAAAGCCGTCGATGACTTTGCCGCTGCCGGTACCCGCACTGTCGTAGACGATTTCACCCTGACGATCCATCAGCCATGCCGAGGCCCCCATGTAGACGGCTACGGAATCCATGGCCGGTTCTACGCTGGCCATGTCCGGACTGCTGTCGCTGTAGGGGACGGAGCAGGCATCGGCCAGAAGCGTGGCCTCCGTGTAGAGCTTTTCCCCGGTGGAGCGGATCAGGTATTCTTCGGTCAGATGGGCCGAGAAAAAAGCGATGGTCAGAAAGCCCAGAATGCCGAAGATCAGATAGCCAAGGAGAAACTTGGCATAGAGATGACGCCTCATTTTGATTTCACCTCGAATTTATAGCCGATGCCCCAGACCGTGGCGATGGACCAGGAGGGATGATCCTTTATCTTTTCCCGCAGACGCTTGATATGTACGTCCACGGTGCGGGTGTCTCCGATGTATTCATACCCCCAGATATGATCCAACAGCTGCTCTCGGGTGAAAACCCGGTTGGGCGAAGAGGCCAGAAAATAGAGAAGCTCCAGCTCCTTGGGCGGCATGTCCACGTTTTTTCCCATGTACTGCACAGAATAATTGGTCAGATTGACCACCAGGTCGGGGTAGGAGACCACGTCCCCCTCGGGAGCCGGCGCAGCCTGCGCGGCAGGGGAGGCCGCAGTGCGCCGCAGCACCGCCTTTACCCTGGCTACCAGCTCCTTGGAGTCGAAGGGTTTGATCATATAGTCGTCAGCTCCCAGCTCCAGCCCCAGAACCTTGTCGAAGACTTCCCCCTTGGCGCTGAGCATGATGATGGGGGTGGAGGACTCCCGGCGGATTTCCCGGCAGACGTGGTAGCCGTCGATGCCGGGGAGCATCAAATCCAGGAGAATCAGGTCCGGTTTAAAGCGGTGAAACTGGGTCAGGGCGTCCTCGCCGTTGTAGACCATCCGCGTGTCAAAGCACTCCTTGGTCAGATACAGGGAGATCAGCTCCGCAATATTCTCATCGTCGTCCACAATCAGGATTTTCTGTTTTTCTGCCATTTTATTTTGCTCCTTCCTTCAGCTTGGCGATGGTCACGCCGTGATCCCCTTCTCCGAAGGCGCCCAGATGAAACTCCTCCACCTGAGGAGCTTTCTTCAGAAGCTTGTGGGTGGCGTTGCGCAGGGCTCCGGTGCCCCGCCCGTGGATGATGCGCACCTGGGGCAGGTGAGCCAGGTAGGCGTCGTCCAGGTATTTGTCCAGGGCAGGCATGGCCTCGTCCACGGTCATCCCGATCAGATTGATCTCCGGGGAGACGCTAAGGGACTTGGACATGCCTATGCCGCTCATATTGGATTTCTGTCCTTTTTTCTTTTTCGGTCCGCCGACGGCGCCGTCGGGACCGGTGACGGTCTGCTCGTCGATGAGCTCCAGGTCTTTGATGTTGACCTGGGAGCGCAGGATGCCCATCTGCACATAGAGATCTCCCTTGGCATTGGGCAGGGTGCTGACTGTGCCGGTCAGATTCATGGTCAGCACGCGGACGGCGTCGCCGATATGAAATTCGGCGGCCTTGTGCTGCTTTTTAGGCCGGGGAGCGCTTCCGGCGGCTTTTTTATCGGCCTGGGAAATCTTTTCCCGCAGAGCAGTCCGCTCTGCCTCCATCTGCCGCATGTCCTTCGAGGACGAGGAGAGCTTGTTTAAGCGGCGGATGGTCTCGTCGGCATAAGCCTTGGCATCCTCCAGCACTTTCCTGGCCTCCTCGTTGGCATTCTGCAGGTAGCGCTGGCGGCGGTTCTCCAGATCCTCCCGGTTTTTGTCCAGATCCTCCTTGAGTCTGGCGATCTGAGCCTTGTAGTCGGCGACCTCCTCCTTTTCCTTCTCCAGAGTGACGCGGGCCGACTGCAGCTCAGAGATAATGTCCTCAAAGTGTTTATCCTGAGTGCCGATGCGCCGGGAGGCGTCATCGATCAGAAATTCGGGCAGGCCCAGCTTGCCCGCGATGGCAAAGGCATTGCTCTTGCCCGGAATGCCGATCAGCAGCCGGTAGGTGGGGCGCAGGGTCTCCACGTCAAACTCGCAGCTGGCATTTTCCACGCCCGGCGTCTCCAGCGCGTACAGCTTGATCTCGCTGTAGTGGGTGGTGGCCATGACTTTTATGTCCATGTTGTGCAGAAAATCCAGGATGGATATGGCCAGTGCAGCTCCTTCCGTGGGATCGGTGCCGGCGCACAGCTCGTCAAAGAGGACCAGACTGTCAGTGTCGGCCTGGGACAGAATGCGGACGATGTTGGTCATGTGGGAGGAGAAGGTGCTGAGACTCTGCTCGATACTCTGCTCATCGCCGATGTCGGCGTAGACCTCCCGGAAGACGGAGAGCACAGAGCCGTCGTAGGCCGGGATATGCAGGCCCGCCTGTCCCATCAGGGTCAAAAGTCCTACGGTTTTCAGGGATACGGTCTTGCCGCCGGTGTTGGGGCCGGTGATGATCAGCGTATTGTAGCTGTCGCCCAGCGTCACGTCGATGGGGACCACGGATTCCTTTTTCAGCAGAGGGTGCCTTCCCTTTCGGATATCGATTTTTCCGTCTTCATTGAAGCGGGGGCAGACGGCGTCCATATCCCGGGCCAGAGCTGCCCGGGCAAAGATGTAGTCCAGCTGGGTCAGGATCTCCAGATCGGAGTTAAGCTCAGCGGTGTGAGGAGCCAGGTCGTTGCTTAAGCGCGCCAGAATGGCCTCGATCTCCTTCTGCTCGGCGATCTCCAGCTCGCGGATCTCGTTGTTAAGCTTGACGATGGCCATGGGCTCGATGAAGAAGGTGGAGCCGCTCTGGGACTGGTCGTGCACCAGGCCGTTCACCTGGTTTTTGTATTCGGCCTTTACCGGAATACAGTAGCGGCCGCCGCGCATGGTGATGACGGCATCCTGCAGCTGGGTGCGGTTGGCGTTGACGATTTCGTTCAGCTGGCTGTGTATCCGGTCTCCGGCCTGACGGATGGAGCGGCGGATGGAGAACAGCCGGGGACTGGCGTCGTCAGAGAGCTCCTCCTCGGACAGGATGCAGCGGCGGATCTCCCCGCCGATCTGCGTGAGAGGCTCCAGGGCGGCAAAGAGGGCCTCCAGACAGTCGTGGGTTTCCTCGTCATCGGCGGCCGTCTCCTGGCTGCGCCCTGTGCTCAGACGGAGATTTTCGCCCCGGCCGTAGGATCTGGCCTGGGCGGCCACATTTAACAGAGAGCCGACGGCCAGGAGCTCGGAGATGCCAAGGGAGCTGCCGATCTCCAGTCTTTTCAGAGAAGCGCCGATATCTCCGGCCCCGTAGAAGGAGATGTTTCCCTGGCGATAGAGACGGGCCAGAGCGTCCCTGGTCTGGGCCTGAGCCGTCTCGATCTGCGCCAGATCATCCATGGGCGCACAGGACTGGCAGAGGCGCTGCCCCATGGGCGTGGTGGCAAACTCGGCCAGCCGGGCCGTGATTTTATCAAATTCAAGAGTTTTCAATACTTTACTGTTCATGTCGTTTCCCTTTTTAATAGGTGTTTTCGTTTACGTGAGCCGGCAGCCCCGACGGATGCCGGCGGTGCGAAGCTTTGTGCTGATGACTGTTTCACAGGTGTATCTCCAGTATACATCATTTTGCACAAATAAGATAGACCATTCGCGGGAAATTGCGAAGGGGACTTTCATCGCAAAAAGGGCTTCACAAAATCTCGGGCTGCCACTATAATATAGGGGTAAACAGACATGTCTGCGCCGATATGACACAGTCACCCCTCGTGACGAAAGAGAAGGAGAGACGAGATGTCAGATTCTGAGAATCGTGAATTTATCCGGGAAACGATAATGGATAAGGCGACGGGCAGACGCTATCGCGTCAGAAAGTTTCTGAAGCTGATAGCGGCGGCCGTTATTTTCGGCCTGGTTGCGTCGCTTTTTTTTGTGCTGGGACAGAGGTTTTTTATGCCCCGTCTGGATCCTGAGGAGGAGAGCAGCGAGACGATTTCCATCGGGAGAGATCCCGAGGAGGACGGTACGGCGTCTCTGGAAGGGGAGACCGATGACGGAGCGGAGGAAAGCCAGGGAACGGCAGAGACCGGCGAGAGTGAGACAGTCTCCCCCGAGACCACGCAGGCCGAGGAGACGCAGCCCCAGGAGACGGACCCCGGTGAGGAGTGGAACGAGGCCCTGCAGGAAATGGTGGACGGGGCAGTCTCCGAAAAGCTGGACAGCGCCTGGGGTTCCATCTCCCTGGCCTGGTATCAGAAGGTCAGCGAGGTGTACCGCTCCATCAGCCATGGGCTGGTGACCGTCAGCAGTGTGACGCAGGAGACGGACTGGTTTAACAATCCGGTATCCAGCGCCGATCAGAGCTCCGGGGCAGTAATCTACATGACGGACGCCGAGGTGCTGATCCTGGCGGACTACGGGGCGGTGGAAGATGCGGAGGCGCTTACCGTGACCTTTGTAAACGGAGAGACGGTGGAGGCCAGAGTCAAAAAGACGGACAGCGTCACGGGCATAGCCATAATCAGCGTGTCGCTGGGGGCCGTATCCCAGGAGGTCCTGGATTCGGCGCAGACTTTGGTGCTGGGCAATTCCTATCAGGTGTCCGCCGCAACCCCCGTGATCGGCGCGGGGAGCCCGACAGGCTTTTCCGGATCGGTCGTCACGGGGCAGGTGTCCTATGTGCAGACAAATGCGCCGGGCACAGATACGGCTTTTCAGCTTTTGTACGCCGATATCTCGGTGTCGGAGGACGGCGGAGGCTTTCTGTTTAACACAAACGGAGAGATCGTGGGGATTCTGACGGACGAATATGGCGATGAGATGGCGGGGGTGCCGGTGGCCATCGGCATTTCCAGCCTGAAGGGGATTATCGAGTCTCTGAGTTCCGGTATCGATGCAGCCTATCTGGGTGTGCAGGGGCAGAACGCCACGGCGGATATCGCCGAGGCCAACGGAATACCGGCGGGGATATATGTGACCCGGGTGGTCATGGACAGTCCTGCCTATTTGGCCGGGCTGAAGGCCGGTGACATTATTGTCGGCAGCAAGGACCAGGATATTCTGACCATGAGGCAGCTGCAGAATTTTTTGGAGAGCTACAGCACGGGGGATGTGATCAGCCTTACGGTATACCGCAGCGGGGCGGACGGATATGTGGAGATGGATTTTGAGGTGACTTTGCAGGCCCGGTAAAAGCCGCGCTTTTATATATGGATCATACCAGGGTCAAAAGGTCAAAATCCGACGCAAGCTTGCTTGCAGGAGGCCTTTTGCCCCTGGCGCCATCGAGAAAAATATTGTTGATTGATAGAGGAGATAAAGGGAAGGGCGAGACAGATGAAATATATTGAGACGTTCCGGGAGGGTGAGCGCATCTGCGATATTTACCTGTGCAAGGCAAAGCAGGTATCCAAGACAAAGGCCGGCAAGACCTACTATTCCCTGGTTCTGCAGGATAAGACGGGAACCATCGATGCCAAGGTCTGGGAGCTGACCGGCGGGATCGCTCATTTTGAGGCTCTGGATTATATCATGGTGGATGCGGAGGTTACCAGCTATCAGGGCAATCTCCAGCTCAACGCCAGGAGGATCAGGGTGGCCAGAGAGGGGGAATACGTTCCCGAGGACTATCTGCCCATGTCGCAAAAGGATAGGGGAGAGATGTACCGTCAGCTGACGGCGATGATCGGCAGCATACACACACCCTGCCTGCGCAGGCTGGCGGAGAGCTTTTTTGTGGAGGACAAGGCGTTTGCGAAGAATTTCTGCGATCACTCGGCGGCCAAGGCTGTCCACCACGGCTTTGTGGGCGGGCTTTTGGAGCACACGCTTAGCGTGATGAAGCTGTGCGAATATTTTGTATCGGTCTATCCCTATCTGAACCGGGATCTGCTCCTGTGCGCGGCGCTGTTTCACGACATCGGCAAGACCAAGGAGCTGTCGCTCTTTCCGGAGAATGATTACACCGACGACGGCCAGCTGCTGGGACATATTGTCATGGGCGCCATGATGGTAGGCGAGAGGATCAAGACCATACCGGCATTTCCGGATAAGACGGCGTCGGAGCTGCTTCACTGCATTCTGGCCCATCACGGGGAGCTGGAGTACGGCTCGCCCAAGAAACCGGCCCTGGCGGAGGCTCTGGCCCTGTCGCTGGCGGACAACGCGGACGCCAAGCTGGAGACCATGAAAGAGACCCTAAGCGGAGCAGCCCAGGGAGAGTGGCTGGGCTACAACCGTTTCTTTGAATCCAATCTGCGCGCCACCACCAGGCTGCCCGAGGGTTGAGAGATAAAATCAGTACAGGAATAGTGTGATATGGAAATCAAAAAAAACGATATTTTCGACATAGACATTGTGGACATGAGCGAAGAGGGAGAGGGTATAGGCAAGGTGAATGGCTATACCCTCTTTGTCAAGGATGCGGTCATCGGAGACCGCGCCAGGGTAAAGGTAATCAAGACCAAGAAAAGCTACGGATACGGCAGGCTGATGGAGGTCCTCTCCCCCTCGCCCGACCGGCAGAAGCCTCTGTGTCCCGCGGCGGCCCCCTGCGGCGGCTGTCAGCTGCAGGCTCTGTCCTATCCGGCTCAGCTGGCCTTCAAGGAGCGCAAGGTGCGGGATCAGCTAAAGCGGCTGGGCGGCTTCGATGACCCTCAGGTCCTGCCGGTGATTGGCATGGACTACCCTTATGAGTACCGCAATAAGGCCCAGTTTCCTATTCGCCGGGGAAAAGACGGACGAATCATCGCCGGATTTTATGCGGGCCGGACCCACTGCGTCATCGAAACACCCCGGTGTTATCTGGGGGATCCGGTCAATGAGAAGGTGCTGGGTATCATCCTGGACTGGATGGAGCGGTGGGGGATCGAGCCCTATGACGAGGAGCGGCATATGGGTCTGGTGCGCCATGTGCTGATTCGCACCGGAGAGCTATGTAAGGGGGAGACGGACGACATTCCGCCCCGCCAGCTGATGGTCTGCCTGGTGATCAACGGGGAGAAACTTCCGCGCCGTAAGGAGTTGGTGGAGGGGCTTTTGACGCTGCCCGGCATGACGTCGATTTCCTGCAGCATCAACCGGGAGCGCACCAACGTGATCCTGGGAAAAGAGGTGCGCAGCCTGTACGGCGACGGCTACATCACTGACACTATAGGAGATCTGCGCTACCGGATTTCACCCCAGTCCTTTTTCCAGGTGAACAGAGAACAGACGCAAAAGCTGTATGCCACGGCCCTGTCCTACGCCGGCCTTACCGGGCGGGAGAAAGTCTGGGATTTATACTGCGGTACCGGCACCATCACCCTCTTTCTGGCCAGACAGGCGGGGGAGGTGCGGGGCGTGGAGATCGTGCCCGCCGCCATCGAGGACGCCCGGGCCAATGCCGCCGCCAACGGCATCGGGAACGCTTCCTTTTATGTGGGCCGGGCGGAGGAAATTCTGCCCCGCCACTACCGGGAGACCGGAGAGAGGGCCGATGTGATCGTCGTGGATCCGCCCCGCAAGGGCTGCGGCAGAGAGCTTCTGGACACGATCCTTGCCATGGAGCCGGAGCGGGTGGTCTATGTCTCCTGCGAGCCCGCCACCCTGGCCAGAGACCTAAAGATCCTCTGCGCGGAGAAATATGAGCTCATCAAAGCGCAGCCCGTGGACATGTTCCCGCAGACAGTGGGGTGTGAGACGGCGTGCCTGCTGACCAGATCGGATGGACGGCACATTTTGCAAAGAGAGAACGTGGATTAGGGGTTGGAGGTTGGATAGAATCGAGAAGAGAAAGACCGATGATTGCCGGAAACGGAGCGATTCCGGCGGTAAAACAATAATATCATAACAATACAAGCCATGCTGGTTTTCAGATAGAAAATGAAAATCAGTGTGGCTTTTTATTTTGCATTGCTTTATGGAACAGTAAATCAAAGAATCAGAAAGGATGGTAGACGGTACAGGCAGAGAGTAGAAATCAGCGATGCAGGCAAAATAGAAGAGTAGAGCCTGTAGATATGCGGAAGGGCAGATGCAGGAATGATCTTCTTGCGTCTGGAGAAAGGAGTGAAAGATGATAGTGACATATGGCTATATCCGTGTCAGCAGCCGTGACCAGAACGAGGACAGACAGCTGGATGCCCTGCAGGCACTGGTGAAGATGAAGAACATTTATATTGATAAGCAGTCCGGGAAAGACTTTGACCGGCCTCAGTATAAAAAGCTGGTGCGCAAGCTAAAGAGGGATGATCTGCTTTATGTAAAGAGTATAGACCGGCTGGGACGCAATTACGCGGAGATTCAGGAACAGTGGCGGTATCTGACAAAGGAGAAGGGCGTGGACATCATGGTTTTGGATATGCCGCTGCTGGACACACGGAGAGGAAAAGATCTGATGGGAACATTCCTGAGCGATATCGTGCTGCAGGTACTGTCCTTTGCCGCGGAGAATGAACGAACGAATATTCGCCAGCGACAGGCGGAAGGCATAGCAGCCGCAAAGGCCCGGGGAGTTCGCTTCGGCAGACCTCAGATCCAGGCGCCGGAACATTTTAGTCAGACGGTCCGGGCGTGGGAAAGAAAAGAAATAACGATTCAAGAGGCAGTGCGGCGGTGTGACATGAGTGAGGCGACCTTTTATCGCAGGCTGAAGGATTTTCGATCAAAAATGTAAAAAGGGCATAAAAATAGTATAAAAATAGCTATCAAATAGTGTACTTTTTGATAGC
Source organism: uncultured Lachnospiraceae bacterium (assembly GCA_944380185.1). Taxonomy (GTDB): domain Bacteria; phylum Bacillota; class Clostridia; order Lachnospirales; family Lachnospiraceae; genus RGIG7193. Next base: position 58,662 of record CALWGV010000038.1, on the reverse strand, counting down.
TAATCCATGCAATATATTATAAAGCATGTATTTCCATAAAGCAAGCAATTTTTTAAATTTCTTCACAAAAAACAGGTTTTTGGAACTTCTATACATATGAGCCCTGAAAAAAAGTCTGGGGGTCAAAAAGTACACCATTTGATATTTTTCCCATTTCAGCGGAGATATTGATGGAAGTGCGAAAAGAAGGTGTTAAGTGAAACCATATAAAAAACCAGAATTCCACTTTGTCCGCAATACCGGCGGACTAAGCGGGGAGGAGATAGCGAGACTGTCCGATGACGAGCTGACGGAATACCTGAAAAAGGACAGCTGTGCAAAAGAAAAAAAGAAGTATTGTATCAGGCCGGGATTTATCGTCCGGGAAATCGCCGGTGAATATACGATTATTCCGACGGATACGGAGAGCCTTATTTCCAATGCTATCATGGCTCCCAATGATTCAGCTGTATTCCTGTGGAGAGCATTTGAACAGCCTGCCACGATTGAAGACGTCGTGATAAAGGGGATACAGAAATATGATGTTGCCGAAGAGACAATGCGAAATTCAACGGAACGCTTTGTCAGAGACTCTTTGCGGTATAAGATTTTAGAGGAGGTAGATGAAAATGAAAAAGAAATGGGAAGAACCGAGGATTCAGGTTCAGGAGTTCATACCGAATGAGTATGTAGCCGTCTGCTGGGGCGTGGCCTGTGACGTCAGCTGGGCGAATGATTACGAACAACGATATGGATTTTGGGACGGCGGAAACGTATCCCATGCCAGCGATCACTGCGGCAATTCTTCCAATCAGGTGATTTATGACCGCAATAACGATGGCGTTGGAGAAGCGATGGTGGAGACGGGAACAGACGGTCTGGGGACGTTAGCGTGTACGATATACACAGGTTACAATCAATATACGGGAAGATTTACAGGACAGACGTCGGCATCCCAGGTAGAAGTCGGCGATCTGATTTACTGGACCACAAGGTCAGGAAACCGGACATGGCACCACAGAGGGACGGTGACGGCTACGGCGGAAGGACATCCCAATCGTTCGTGATACATAGGAAAGCGTAAGGAGAGGTGTGAGGTTCACGCCTCTTTTTTAAAGACCGTTAAAAGAGACTTAAAAGAAAGACCTAGATGCGGTATGCGGTATAGGGAGGGGAATAATAAATAGTATGAATCCTGTTGAAGCGGAAAACACGATGGAGCAGAACATTCTCAGGCGGGCTGCATCGGCCCGGCGTCCTGTCAACGGTACCCTGGAACTTCTCCCTCTGTGCAATATGAATTGTGATATGTGCTATATCCATCTGAGCAAGGGCGAGGCTGATGCCCGGGGAGGACTGAGAGACGCAGAAGAGTGGATCCGGCTGGGGCGGGAGATGGCGAAGGCCGGGGTGTTATTTTTGCTGCTCACGGGGGGAGAACCGCTGCTTTTCGCAGGGTTTTGTAAGCTGTATGCAGAGCTGAAAAAATTGGGGCTGATTCTCACTGTCAATACAAACGGCACGCTTATCGACGAGGAATGGGCCGAATTTTTCGGCCGTCATAAGCCGCGGCGAATCAATATTACGTTATACGGAGCGGACGATTCTGCCTATGAAAAGCTATGTCATTACCCAGGCGGCTTTTCTAAAACGATTAGGGCGATCCGGCTGCTGCGGCAATACGGTGTGGATGTGAAGATCAATGGAAGCGTCACGAAGTATAACCATAAGGATATGGAGGCAATCTACCGGATCGGCCGGGAGCTGGAGATTCCGGTGCATATGGATACCTATATGCTGCCCGGAATCCGTGAGCGGGGACTCCCATTCCAACAGCAGGCGAGGCTGATGCCGGAGGATGCAGCGGCGGCAGAAATTTACACGCGAAAAATGGAGATGGAGCCGGAAGCCTTCCTGCGGTATATGCACAGAATTCTTATGCAGACGGAACAGAAGAATGTCACTTATGGGGACAAGCTTGCCTGCCTTGCGGGAAACTGCTCCTTTGCCATCGGCTGGCGGGGCGAAATGCGCCCCTGCGTCACTTTCGAGAAGCCGGCGGTTTCTGTATTTGAAAAGGGTTTTGAGGCCGCATGGCAGGAAGTGTCGCAGAAAGCGGGGGAAATACAGGTCAGCAAAACCTGTGTCACATGTCCTCTGCGTCCCGCATGTAAAACCTGCCCGGCAGCTGCCTGGCTGGAGACCGGCAAGTATGATGGCGTACCGGAATATCTGTGCAGATATGCGAAAGAACAGGTTCGGCTGATGCGGGAGGAAGCACGGGAGAGCCAGGGGGAGGATGCTGCGCCCGGATAAGGGCTTTTTTAAAAGACTTTATAAGAAAGGCGGTCAGGCCTATGAAATATAAAGATCTGTCCGGCCAGCGGATCGGTAAACTCGCCGTTATAGAGCCGACACAGCAGAGGGTACGCAACGCAGTGGTGTGGAGATGCAGGTGCGATTGCGGAAATGAGATCTTTGTCGAAAGCCGGAGGCTGAAACCGGGTGTCATCCACAGCTGCGGCTGTGAGGAATCTCCCTACAGCATAACCAAAGATTTGACAGGGACTCGCTTTGGAAAGCTTACGGTTCTTGGAGAGTCCGGGAAGAAAGCCAGGGATGGGAACCCCCTCTGGCTTTGTCGGTGCGATTGCGGAAACACCATAGAGACTACGAAGAGACGATTGGTCACGGGAAACACGAGAAGCTGCGGCTGCGGAAAGCAGCCGCCTCGGAAAGACTGGGTGGGAAAACGTTTCGGGATGCTCACAGTCCTCTCCTATGTCAAAAAAGAAAAGGGATTTCATGTCTGGCACTGCAGATGCGACTGCGGGAAAGAGGTAGATGTCCGCCAGTCACATCTGCAGAACGGCTGGACGAAAAGCTGCGGGTGCCGGCGCGATCCGCAGAAAAATCTTCACTATATGGACGGCACCTGCCTGGAAATGCTTCGCCCGGATCTTATGTATAAAACAAATACAAGCGGCATTCGCGGCGTTTACTATAATAACAGAAGGAACAAATGGATTGCCCAGATTATGTTCAGACAGAAATGCTACTATCTGGGGAGCTACGACCGGATTGAAGAGGCGGCCGAAGCTCGGCATACAGCCGAGGAAAAGCTCTTTGGGAATTTCCTGAAATGGTATGAGAAGATGCGTCCACAGAAAACAAAAAGGACAAGTCCGCCGGGAGAAATCCCAAGATGACTATGTCCTTGTTTGGTCTTAAAGATACAGCTCGCAGGGTTTGCGCTGGGAACAGGATTTTTTCAACATGGCATTTACAGCGGCGAGCATTACCGGATTTACCCTGCGGGCTGAATGAGGACAGACAGAGACGCAGCGCATACAGGAAATGCAGGCGTGGCTGTCAACTTTGGCCGGATTGTCTTTGCCGATAGCCTGAACGGGACATTTCTCGGCGCACAGTCCGCATTTTACGCAGTTTTTGTCGGGCTTGGGGATCATGCCGGCGCCGCCGCTCTTTTTATATGGACGATTGCCGGGGATGGTGGGGGCAGTTGTATTTCCGGCAGTGATTTTTTGCCGAATTCTGCCGGCAAATTCGGCAAGCTGTGCCTGATCTTCCTCATCGGGCCGGCCGGCGGCAAACTGGTGGGCGATGGAGTGCTCAGCGACAGCGGCGATGGCGGAGATGACGCGAAATCCGGCCCGAAGAGCAGTATCCTGCAGCTCAGCCAGTGTGTCTTCATAAGCGCGGTTTCCGTACACGCATACCAGAACTGCGCGGGCCCCGTTTCCTGCGATGGCAGCCAGCCGCTCTGCGGCAGGCCCCGGCACGCGGCCGCCATAGGACGGTACGGCGATAACGGCGACATCTTCTCTGCCGAGAGAAATATCAGAGAAATCGGTCTTACTGTCTGTCAGATCCACGAAGACTTTTGCTTCAGCCGATTCTGTCAGCCCTTCTGTCAGCAGATCGGCTGTCTTTTTTGTCCCGCCGGTGGGACTGAAACAAATCTCATAAAGCTTCATTTCGCATTTCCTCCTGATAATGATATAATTTATTGCAACAATACCACTGGGAAAGTGCAAAGTCAAGAACAGGAGGCAGGTGAGTTGCAGATCAGCATGAAGTGTTCAGTGGCAGTTCACTGCCTGGTTTTTATATATGAAGCGCAGGGGAAAGTTCGTGTGATCAGTACTCTGCTGGCGCAGAGCACCGGGTGCAATCCGGTGGTGATCCGCAATGTGTTCGGTGCGCTGGAACCGGATGGGCCTTTCCGCCTTGATTGGGATCCATCCCTTCCGCCAGAAAAACGGGAGAAGAGATAGACATACATCTGCAGAACTGCTAAAATAGATTCATCATAGCGAAGATAATGCTTTCACACACGATCTGGCGATCGCAAATTGGGAATTATTTTGGCAGAAGAAGGAATGGGGGACTAAAAATGACGGTTACATACAAATGTCCGGGCTGCGGGGCGCCCATGGAGTATGACGCCGGAGCAGGGGGGCTGGTGTGCAGTTACTGCGGGACGAAGGTCGTCACAGCGGAGGCGGGAAAGGCTGATGCAGAGACGACGGAGAGCAATTCGGAGGAGGAAGCGCTGGATGCGGAGACGGCAAATACCGATCCGGAGAGCGATGAACCTCTGGGCAAGTCTTTTTTTATCGATGAATCCCAGCCGGAGACGGTGCAGCAAATGCCCGGATACCGCTGCCCGGCTTGCGGCGCGGAGCTGGTGACCGATGACAATACGGCGGCTACGATCTGCGCGTTTTGCGGCAGCCCGGGACTGATTGCCGACCGTATGGACGGGGCGCGCAGGCCCTCCGGAGTGATACCCTTCCAGATCACCGGCGAGGAGGCGAAGGCGCGTTTCCTTGCCTGGGCAAATAAAAACAGGCTGGCGCCAAAGGGGTTTCTGGGCAGAAATGTGGCGGACCAGATGACGGGAATCTACGTACCCTACTGGCTGTACAGCTATGAGATAAATATGGCCTTGAAGGGCGAGGCGACCCGCAGCTACACAAGGAAGCATGAGGATGTGGAATATACCTACACGGAGAAATATCGGCTCTATTGCGATATGGATTCATCCTATGAGAGGATTCCCGCGGACGCCTCGGAGAAGCTGGATGATGAATTGATGGAAAAGCTGGAGCCTTTTGACTACAGCAAGCTGAGAGACTTTGACATGAGCTGTCTCTCCGGCTATCTGGCGGAAAAGTATGGCCAGCCCAGCGAGGCTTTTTCACAAAAGACAATGGAACGGGCTGTCGCTGCCGCAATTGACCTGGGCAGAAAGACGATGAAGGAGCATGACAAAGGGTATGATACTGTCACGATCATAGATCAAAGGGCGAAAATCCGCGGGAAAAAGACAGAGTATGTGATGCTCCCGGTATGGGCACTCCATTACAGCTACAAGGGGAAAAAGTATAGCTTTATGATGAATGGACAGACCGGACGCTTTACCGGCAGCTTGCCTGTCAGCAAACTGAAGGCCTTTGCCTGGTGGGGGATTACGGCTGCAGCCTGTTTTGGCATTTTTAGTTTGATTAGCATTTGGCTGGGAGGAAGGCTGTGATGAAGAGAAAGATGAAATGGCTAACGGCTGTGATGCTCCTCTGTGCTTTTCTGTTTCTGTGCGGATACGATAATCTGGACGGTCTGGATATGAGGGCTTCTGGCGGTGCCGGGCTTTCGACGGTTGAACAGGAAGAAGAAACACCGCGGCAGACAGAGACGGCTGCGTCAGAGCTGTCCCAGGATTCGGAAACTGCGGCGGCGGATGACCGAACGGTCCTTGAGCGGGCCTTTTCCCCATCTAACACTATAGTGCGCCTGCTGGCGTCGATGCTCGTTGCAGCTGTGGTGCTGGTGCTGGTGGCTCCGGATGAAGGCAGCGGGAAAGAGACGGAGGGGGATACTTATCAGAAGGAAGACGGAGGAAAAATACGCAGTCTGCAGAGTGTAAAGACGGAGATCAGCGTCCGGGTAAATGAAAAGGGGAAAGACGGCAGAGGCGTCCAGGATCTGGGCACTGTCGCGGCATCCCAGGAGGCGGAGCTTATGGACTGGGAGACACAGGACGCCCGGGAGAGAAACGAGGAGATCGATGAGCGGCGGCGGGCCAGGCTGAGACGGGAGAGACAGGAGCGCGAAGAGAGACGGCAGGAGCGCGAGGAGAGATGGCGGGAGGAGCGTGAGGAGAGACGGCGCAGGGAACACGAGCAAGAACGGCGTAGGGAGCATGAGGAGAGAAGACGGACGGAACGTGAGGAGAGAAGAAAGGAGGAACGCTCCGGCAGAGGGACGGGCAAAAGGCCTTAGTCGCGGAGGCTGTTCCCGCATTTCTGTCGGTATATCCCGGGAGTGCAGCCTTTCTGCTCCCGAAAGGTCTTGGTGAAATAGCTCACATCGGAGAAGCCGCACCGGGCGGCAATGCTGCAGATCGGTTCTCTGCCGGCAGAAAGAAGTTCTGCGGCCTGCTCGACGCGGTACTCTCGCAGGTAACGGATCGGCGTTGTGTCTATGACGGCACGGAAACAGCGCAGACATTCGCTTTCGCTTAAAGAGGCGCTGGCGGCTATATCTGCGGCGGTAAGTTCCTCTCCGAAGTGCTCATGGATGTACTGGAGCATCTGTTTGATGCGATAAGCGTTTCGGGCTAATTTGGGATCAGGACAGACCGGCTCCTGATTGCTGTGGTCGCACAGGAGAGCCAGCATCTCGGACAGGAAGCTGCGGGCGGTCAGCTCATAGTGGGAAGTCTCGTGGACGCAGGCCTGCCAGGTATTTTCAATGCAGGAAAGAATATCCATCTGCCAGGGGATGGAAGAGCTCAGATGCAGCCCTTCCCATCCCCTGTTTTCTGTGATGGGAAGGACATAGCGCTGGTAGAACACGCTCTCCAGACTTCCGCCGATCAGCCGGGGGTGAAAAACCAGAGAGTGAAAGATACAGGCGGTCCTGCCCCGCAGCTGACAGCTGTGGAGTACGCCGGAATTGACAAAAAATCCGTCTCCGGCACGGATCACGTAGGTGTGGGTCCCTATGGTCACAAAGGTCTCCCCTTCGGCGACAACAACAGCCTCCAGCTCCTCATGCCAATGCCAGGGGACACTGTCCCGGCTCAGATCATCGTGATAGCAGGCCAGGGGGAAGGCGGCGGTGCCGTGCCGCAGTTTCTCCTGATTGCGCCGATCTACGGTGGTGTTGCAGGCGGACAGCATGATTTACCTCCTTTTAGAGTGGTTTGACGGTTTTTTTATATAAACAGGGGAGTTTTTTCCTAACAAAACATTCTGTTTGCTGATATACTCATATCCATATGATAACAGAAAATCAGGAGGAACTCAAGATGACACAGCTTCTTTTGCCGATTATATATCTGGCCTTCATCAGTCTGGGCCTGCCGGACGGTCTGCTGGGCGCAGCCTGGCCGTCCATGTATCCGCAGTTTCAGGCGCCGGTGTCCTACGCCGGCATCATTTCCATGATCATAGCGCTGGGAACAATTTTCTCCAGCCTGCAGAGCGATCGCCTGACCAGAGCCCTGGGGACGGGGCGCGTGACAGCCTTCAGCGTGGCGCTTACGGCTGCGGCCCTGTTTGGGTTTTCCGTGTCCGGCCAATTCTGGCAGCTGTGTCTGTGGGCCATACCCTACGGTCTGGGCGCGGGCAGCGTGGATGCGGCCCTGAATAATTATGTAGCTCTTCATTATAAGAGCTGGCATATGAGCTGGCTGCACTGCATGTGGGGAATAGGTGCAACCTTGGGTCCCTATGTGATGGGGTATGCGCTGACCGGCGAGGGCGGCTGGCATACGGGGTATCGACTGGTGGGCGCTATGCAGATTGTTCTGACGGCGATTCTGTTTTTCAGCCTGCCGCTGTGGAAGGGACGCCGGGGGCAGAACGGCGCGGCGGCTGCGGATGCCGGAGCCGAGAGAGAAAATGCCGGAGAGGAAAAGGCTTTGCCGCAAGAAGGGGGAAGGGTCCTCAGCCTGCGGGAGATCTTTGGCATCCCCGGAGCCAGAGAAGTCATGCTCTGCTTTTTTTGCTACTGTGCCCTGGAGCAGACCGTAGGGCTCTGGGCCGGCAGCTATCTGAATCTCCACACCGGTTTTAGCGCGGAGGAGGCGGCAGGCTATGCCAGCATGTTTTTTATCGGAATCACCGTGGGAAGAGGGCTGAGCGGTTTTCTGACCATAAAATTCAATGACACGCAGATGATCAGACTGGGGCAGATGATCATCGGGGCAGGGGTGATTGTGCTGCTCTTTTTTGGGGGCCGGCCTCTGGCGCTGGCCGGTTTTATTCTGATCGGTCTGGGCTGCGCGCCGGTCTATCCCTGCATCATTCATTCTACGCCGGAGCATTTCGGGGCAGAGCGGTCCCAGGCGGTCATCGGCGTGCAGATGGCCAGCGCCTATGTGGGGACCTGTCTGATGCCGCCGGTGTTCGGCCTGCTGGCCAGCCGCATATCGGTATCCCTGCTTCCTGTATATCTGCTGGCAATATTGGTACTGATGTTTTTCATGCACGAGCGGCTTGTCCGCAAGACGGGCAGTCAGGCGGCAGCCGTGCTCTCTGATGATCAAAAATAAACGGAGCAGATGGAAAAAGCCAAACAAAGGAGGAGAAAGCATGCTTGCCGATTATCATGTCCACACCATTTACAGTGACGATTCGGAATACCCCATGGAAGCGGTGGTGCGGGACGCCATTGCCATGGGGCTGGAGGAGATCTGTTTTACCGATCACGTGGATTACGGCATCAAGAGAGACTGGGATGATCCCAGAGGAATAGAGTACCGCTGCGGCGGGCCGGGAGAGCCGGCCTCTGAGCCGTTAGCCAATGTGGATTATCCGCGGTACGTCTCTCAGATCCAGGCGCTGCAGGAGAAGTACCGGGGAAAGCTGGAGATCCGCATGGGTATGGAGTTTGGAATGCAGGTGCACACCATCGCGCAGTACGAGAGTCTTTTTGCCCGGTATCCCTTTGACTTTATCCTTCTGTCTGTCCATCAGGTGGAGGACAGGGAATTCTGGAATCAGGACTTCCAGCGGGGGCGCACGCAGCAGGAATATGTAATGCGCTATTATGAGGAAGTCCTGGCTCTGGTCAGAAAATACCATCATTACAGCGTCCTGGGACATCTGGATCTGATTGCCCGCTATGACGAGGCGGGGATATATCCCTTTGAAAAACTGAGGCCGATTCTCACGGAGATTCTGCAGACCGTCATCGCCGACGGCAAGGGGATAGAGGTCAATACCTCCAGCCACCGCTATGGATTAGAAGATCTGACGCCCTCCAGAGATATCCTGCGCCTCTACCGCCAGCTGGGCGGCAGGGTGCTCACCATAGGCAGCGACAGTCATAAAAAAGAGCACCTGGGCGCGTACCTGAGGGAGACGAAGGAGGAGCTTCTGCAGCTGGGATTTGAACAGTACTGTACATACAACCGGATGGAGCCGGTCTGGCATGGGCTTCGGGATTGAGCGAAGAGGACATATTTTATGGATATAGACGAGATAAGAATACGGCGGTACAGGGAAGCTGAAACGACCCATGTGATGAAGCGCTTTTCCTTCAGGCCCCTGCGGGAAAACCCCTGGCTGCAGGAACAGGCCGCGGACTGGTTTTCTGCAAAGTGGGGGATCCCCCTGGAGGAATACCGGGAGAGCATCCATCAGTGCATCATGGCCGGTGCGGGAGTACCGCAGTGGTATGTGATTTTGGAGGCCGAAGGGAGAATAGCTGCCGGCTGCGGGGTGATCGAAAATGATTTTCATGAGAGGAAGGATCTGAAGCCCAATCTCTGCGCCCTTTATGTGGAGAAGGACTGGCGCGGCCAGGGGATGGCCCGATATCTTCTGAATCGAGTGCGGGAGGATATGGCGGCTATGGGAGTGGAGAGGCTCTATCTGGTCACAGATCACAGGGAATTTTATGAAAAATGCGGCTGGAGCTTTCTTGCCATGGTCAGAGGCGATGACGGGGCGATGGAGAGAATGTACGAAGCACAGACGGCCGGCACAGAAAAATAGCAGGAAAGCCCGTATTTTCTTAAAAAAGATTTAAGAATAAACACATATTGAATTCGCGTATGGACTGTGCTATTATATAGGCGCTGGTAATGCAGCGAGACAATAGCATGATGACATGAAGGGAGGAAATATTTTATGAAATTCATGCGCAAAGTGTTACCTTTTGTATTGGCGTGCGCTCTGATGCTGTCTGCCTGCAGCACAAACGCATCTGAGACCACCGCGGCTCCTACTGCTGCCGAGACGACGGCAGAGACGGAGGCCGGCGGTAATACCTTTACCGGTACGGCGGCAGGCTTCCATGGCGACATCACCGTGCAGATCACGGTGGATGGGGAGACCATCACCGATATTCAGGTGATCGAGCAGTCCGAGACGGAGAACATCGGAGCTGCAGCTCTGCCTACTCTGGTAGAGGAAGCTCTGGCTGGACAGACCATCAATGTGGATTCCGTTTCCGGAGCTACGGTAACCTCCGACGGCTTCCGTGCAGCTCTGGAGGCTGCCATCACCAGTGCCGGCCTGGATGTGGAGAAGTTCTCTCAGGCTGCGGGCGGTGAGACTACCGAGAAGGAAGAGGTTACTCTTGACACCGATATCGTTGTGGTGGGCGCCGGCGGAGCCGGCCTGACCGCATCCCTGTCTGCTCTGCAGAACGGTGCAAGCGTAGTCCTGCTGGAGAAGCAGGCCATCGCCGGCGGTGCAACTGCCATGGCCGGCGGCGGAACCGTTGTCACCGGCAGCCAGATCCTGGAAGAGGACGGAGTGGAGGATACTCCTGAACAGCTGAAGGAGGACATGCTGGCCAACGGACATAACTACAACGATGAGGGAACGCTTGACATCTATGTCAATTCCATCGGCGCAGCGATCGACTGGCTGGTAGATCCTGAAGGCGGCAATGTAGAGTACAGCCGTCCTGCCACCAGCCGCACGATCTCTGCTGTCGGCCGCGGCGCTGCCGTTGTTGAGACCCTGATGGACGGCGTGGAGTCCGCAGGCGGACAGGTGTACCTGGCTACCCCCGCCACTGAGCTGATCGTTGAGGACGGCACGGTAGTGGGCGTAAAGGCGGAGAACGATGATACCGTCTACACGATCAATGCGAAGGCTGTGATCCTTGCCAGCGGCGGCTTCGGCGCCAATGACGAGCTGGTTCCCGAGGAGTATCAGCAGTATGTGTATGCCGGAGCAGCCGGAGCTACCGGTGACGCCCTGGCTATGGTTGAGAGCCTGGATGCCGACCTGATCAACATGGAGTTTGTAAACGTACAGCCCAACAGCATCGTACTTCCCAGCGGTCTGGGCCAGTACTGCAACCCCGGCGTATCCGGAGCTTACAGCACCAGCGGCGCTTTCCTGGTAAATGAGAACGGCGAGCGCTTTGCCAATGAGCAGGGCAATGCCTACGATCTGGTTCAGGCGATGAAGCCCAATACGGCGAACTACCTGATCATGGATCAGGCCTCCTTCGATGCCTTCAATGCCGGCATGGAGAACAGCAACATCTACACCGCTGAGGATGTGGAGACCTGGCTGGCCAACAACGGTTCTTCCAACCCTGCGACGGTTCAGGGCGAGACCCTGGATGACCTGGCCGCTACGCTGAATCTGCCGGAGGGCTCCCTGACCGCTGCCGCTGAGGCTTACAATGCAGCCGTGGACGAGGGAACCGATGAGTTCGGCAGAACGCTGACCCTGAAGCTTTCCGATGACGGCCCCTACTATGCGGTTCAGATGTGGCTGCGGTATTACGCCACCCTGGGCGGCCTGCACATCAACGATCAGATGCAGGTGCTGAATACATCCCAGGAGCCCATCGAAGGCCTGTATGCAGCCGGTGAGGTTGTAGGCGGTCTGGAAGGCGACATCTACATGGGCGGCACCTTGTTCGGCTGGGCTGTGACCAGCGGCTACAATGCCGGAACCTCTGCCTCTGAGGCAATCAAATAATAAGCGGGCAAACCGCCGAAGGACAGCTGCGCGCTGATGCAGCATCCTAAAGAGAAGAATCGCCGCGTGCTCATGAAAATGAAGCGCGCGGCGATTTTTTCGGCAGTACCGGTCAAAAAAATCACAAATATTCTTGACTCTGCGGTTACAACAGACCTTATACTGTTCTTTGACAATTTATTAAGACAGAGCAAGGAGGCATATGTATGAGGACAGAAAAGGGAAAAAGAGGACTAAAGCGGATAGGGATTTTTTTGCTGATCGTCAGCATGCTGACGCTGTCTGCCGGATGTGCATCGGATGAAGCCGGGGGCCAGGCGGGCACGGCGTCATTGACGACCGGGACACAGGAAGCCGGCACGCGGGCGGATGAGACGGCGGCAGCCGGGACACAGGAAGCCGTACAGGAAGAGGAAGAGACGGACGTGTTGGTCATCGGAGGAGGCGGGGCAGGAATGGTTTCTGCCATATTTGCCGCTTCGGAGGGAGCACAGGTCATTTTGGTGGAGAAGCAGGGGATCCTGGGCGGAAACACAGTGATGGCCAAGGGAGTCTTCGGCTGCTCAGCTTCTTCGTATCAGATAGAAAATGGGATTACCGCCACAGCGGAAGATCAGCTGGCGAATTATCTGGCCACCTATCCCTCCGGCGATGAAGATATGCTGCGTATTCTGGCCGAAGGAACAGGTCCTGCCGCCGACTGGCTGATGGATAACGGAGTGGAATTTGAAGGGGTAAGCGGTGATTTTACGCTCGTACCGAAAAATCACAGTCTGGGCAGCATGGTGACGTCTGCCTGCAGAGAGCAGCTGGACGAGCTGGGCGTCGATATACGGACGAACACAAGGGGGACGGAACTTTTGACCGATGATTCCGGAGCGGTGATCGGCGCCGTTGTCAGCACAGGCGACGGAGAGTATACTATCTATGCCGACAGCGTTATTATGGCTACCGGAGGATTCTCCTCCAACAACGAGATGGTGGCAGAGTACGATCCGCAGTATGCAGGCCTTGGATTTATCAGCAGCTCCGGAAATACGGGAGACGGTCACCGGATGGCGGAGGAAATCGGAGCGGCTCTGGTTTACATGGATGTAATGAAATGCAACCCGTTCCTTTATTTTGATGAAGAAACCTCCTCCTATACAATGCTGGGGACCTATGCCAATCCCGGTATTGTGGTAAACCTGGATGGACAGAGAATCGGCAACGAGCACGCCAACTATTATTTCAGCCCGAATATCATGGCGCTTGAAGACAAAACGGTATATCTGATTTATAATGAGGAGAGCAAGGGATTTCTGGAGGCGCCCGATGTCGGCGCTGCCGTCTGCGACTCTGTCGAGGAGCTGGCCCGGGAAACAGGCATCGATGCCGAAGGTCTTCTTTCTGCAATCGCTGATTTTGCCGTAAGCGCGGCGGCCGGAGAGGATGAATTTGGGCGCACGCTGTTTCAGACCGATCTGTCGGAAGGACCTTACTATGCCGTAAAGCTGACGCCTGCCATGCAGGGAACTTTCGGCGGAATCTGGATCGATGGGGAGACCAGGGCTTTGGATACAGAAGGCAATGTAATACCTGGCCTGTACGCCGCCGGTGAATGTGCCGGAGACGGCCTCTGGGGAGCCAACCCTGTGCCGACAGACTGCGTGTTTGGCAGGATAGCCGGAATAAATGCCGCGGCTTATGCAAAGAATAACAGTTGATTGCATCGTTATGGAGTGGAAAAGGTGAAGTATACGATTCATATGTTGGCTGCAAGGCTGGGGATAACCCAGGAAACCATCAGACATTACAAGAATCTGGGACTGCTGTCTCCTGAGCGGAATCCGGACAATGGCTACTATTATTACGATGATCTGGATGCCGTCAGAGCGCTGTCGGTTCGCCGTTATCGAAGTATGGAGCTTTCCATCAACGGGGTGCACGATATCATAAATGGCCGGTCTGCGGAAAGTCAGCTGGCCTGGCTCGAGGAAAAGGAGCAGGAGCTTTCTCATCGCATAGAAATCCTGCAGCATGATCTGAGGCATACACGGGAAATTCATCACTACATGGAGATGACGATTGCCAATCAGGGTGCGGTAGAGCTGGTCAACTGGAAGGATGATTTCTCAGCTTTGTATCTCCTGGGCGACGGTATAGGAGATATACCGGGGGAATTGGTGAAACAGTGGGTTGACGCCATGCCCTACACCTATTTAACGTTGAGCATCCCCAAAGAACAGCTGATGGACTTTTCGCGCACAGAAAATTATGATGTGCGGGTGGGAATGGGATGCATTGCCAGATATCGCGACCAGCTGGGACTTTCCACACAGCCGCCGGTCAAAACTGTCGCCGGAGGGCTGAGCATACGCACCTTTATATCGGTAGACGATCCTTTCTGTATTTCTCCGCAGCAGCTGGCTCCCATGCTTTCTTATGTCAGAGAGCATCGATTTCGTTTTGCGGATAACTCTACCGGCTGGATATTGGTGACGGACTACTCGCAAAAAGAAGCAAAATATCTGGTATTGATTCGTATCCGCCTGGAGTAAAACAGGAAAAAATTTTCCGATCTCATGTAAAAGGAAAGGCCTGTCGGCTCTGCGGGAGAGGGTGATCTGAGCGCTGCGCTCGGCTCCTGTCCTGCAGACCGGCAGGCTTTTTGCGCGATGCCGCATACTGTGCTCGGGGCGTCAAAAGGGGATCTGCCGGTCACCATCATCCCGCACCAGTATGCCGGCGGCGTCCTCCTTACGCAGGGCGATAACGGTGCCTCGCACCAGGTAGGCTGCGCCCTCCCCGTGTCTCTGCCGCAGCACGCAGACGATTTTGGTGCCGGAAGAAAAGCCCAGATCAAGGAGGCGGCGCCGAATGGCGCCGTCCGCAGTCAGGCGGCTGATGACGGCGCTCTCCCCCGGGCGTATGGTGTTTAGAGGATATATATCATCGTTCATTTTGCATCCTTTTTGATTGGCTTCTGTATTATCCTATGCCGGCGGCAGGAGAAGGGCATTTACAGATCTGGAATTTTGTTCTATAATCGGGAAAAAGGAGAGCATATGAGATATGATAAAATTGCCGGCGGTATTTTCCTCACGCGCCCGAATCGTTTTATTGCCAGGGTGATGATGGAGGGGAAAGAGGTAACGGCTCATGTAAAGAATACAGGGCGCTGCCGGGAGCTTCTGGTGCCGGGAGCCAGGCTTTTGCTGGAGCTAAGTGATAATCCGAAGAGAAAGACTGCAGCTTCGGTCATCGGAGTGTATAAAGGAGACAGACTGGTAAATATGGATTCCCAGGCCCCGAATCTGGCGGCTCTTGAGTGGGTGCAGGCCGGAGCCGATGGATTGTTTGGGGAGATATATGAGGTGAGACGGGAAAAAACCTACGGCAATTCCCGCTTTGATCTGTATCTCGAGACGGAGAGCGGCCCCTGGTTTGTGGAGGTCAAGGGCGTGACGCTGTTTGCCGACGGTGTCGCCCGTTTCCCCGACGCGCCCACCGAGCGGGGCGTCAAACATCTGGAGGAGTTGGCTGCCTGCCATCGGGACGGGTATGGGGCGGCCGTTCTCTTCGTCATCCAGACGGAGGGGATGGACCTGTTCAAACCAAACTGGGAGACCCATAGGGAGTTCGGCCGGGCGCTGCATCGCGCCGGGCAGGCCGGAGTGAAGATCCTGGCATATGATTGCCTGGTGCAGGAAAACGGGATGCAGCTGCATCGGCCGGTCCCTGTAGATCTGAACGAAGAAGCCTGACGGGCCGAAATCTGACGCTGACAACAGGAGAGGAGTTAAAAATGTCGGATAGAAAGACAAAAAAACAGTCCAAGCAGTCTAAAAAACAGATGACCCTCGTGTGGAAGCTGATTATGCTGGTGGCGGTAGTCGTCCTGGCGGTTTCTCTGTGGCAGCTTTCTTCGATTCTGCTGGAATATCATGAGGGAGAGCAGGATTATGAGGAGATATTATCCCATATGGATCAGGTGGAGATGACGCTCCCCGAGGAGGAGACAGAGGAGGCTGCGGAGGAGCCGGAGGAAAGCCAGACAGCGCAGACGGGTGCCCAGGATAATGAAGGCAGTTCCGGCCAGCCGGCGAGATTTTCGCTGACGGTACCTGATTTTGCCTATCTGCAGAGCGTCAACAGCGACGTGGTCGGCTGGATACAGATCCCGGGGACCAACATCAATTATCCCATCGTTCAGGGCAGCGACAACGAATATTATCTGACGCATACCTTCTCCGGGACGGATAACTCCGGGGGAGCGATCTTTCTGGATGCTGCCATCGGGGACGGCCTCGATGACAAAAATCCCATTATCCATGGTCATAATCTGAGGAGCGGCACCATGTTCAGCCGGCTGAACCGCTATGCCAGAAGAGATTTCTGGGATGCCAACCGCTATATCTATATTACCACGCCGGAGGGGCTGCGGGTTTACGAGGTCTTCTCCGCCTACGAAGTGCAGCCGGATGCAGATATCTATTATTTTGGCTTTGGCAGCGACGATACTTTCCAGGCATATATCGACCGGGTCATGTCATATTCTATATATGACGCGGGAATGACAGTGACCAAGGATGACAGCATCGTCACTTTGTCCACCTGTGCCAACGACACGACGCTTCGTTTTGTGGTACATGCCAAAAGGATCTGACGGCCGAAAAAAGTGCTTGCTTTTTCGGGAAAACTGCGGTAATTTATATTCATGTTAAATTTCCTGCGCAGAGGAATAGGCAGAAAAGAGATAACATTCACGAACAAAGATGTTCCTTAGGGGACATCTTTCTTTTTGTTTTGATTACTCTTTTTTGCGCAGCCAACTATTTTTGTCTACCCAATCAATCAAGGAGAGGAAAGCTTATGAGTGAAAAAATCAATGTGGCGGAAATTTTCGGCACCAATGTATTTAACGATGCCGTGATGCGGGAGCGTCTGCCCAAAAAGGTGTATGCCGAGGTCAGACGGACCATCGAGAGCGGAGCGGAGATGTCTCAGGCTACGGCCGACGTGGTGGCCAATGCCATGAAGGACTGGGCCGTGGAAAAGGGAGCGACCCATTACACCCACTGGTTTCAGCCGCTGACCGGCATTACGGCGGAGAAGCATGATTCCTTTGTGACGGCTCCGGTAAATGGAAAGACTTTGCTGGAGTTTTCCGGCAAGGAGCTGATCAAGGGCGAGCCGGATGCCTCCTCCTTCCCCTCGGGCGGACTTCGGGCAACCTTTGAGGCGAGAGGCTATACGGCCTGGGACTGCACCTCCCCCGCATTTCTGAAGGAGGATGCAACCGGAAAGATTTTGTGCATTCCCACGGCTTTCTGCTCCTACACCGGCGAGGCTCTGGATAAGAAGACTCCCCTGTTGCGCTCCATGGAGGCGCTGAGCGATCAGGCGGTTCGCATTCTGCGGCTTTTCGGCAACAGCGCGGCCACCAGAGTGACCCCTTCTGTAGGACCTGAGCAGGAGTATTTTCTGGTGGACCGGGAAAAATACCTGCAGAGAAAGGATCTGATCTATGCGGGCCGCACGCTGTTCGGCGCGCCTGCACCCAAGGGACAGGAGCTGGAGGATCACTACTTCGGCACGATTCGCGAGCGCATCGGCGCTTTTATGAAGGATCTGAATGTGGAGCTGTGGAAGCTGGGTATTCCGGCCAAGACTCAGCACAATGAGGTGGCTCCGGCGCAGCATGAGCTGGCGCCGATCTACGAGGAGGCCAATATCGCCACCGACCACAATCAGCTGGTCATGGAGACCATGAAGAAGGTGGCCGGGCGTCACGGGATGCACTGTCTGCTGAACGAGAAGCCCTTTGCCGGTGTCAATGGCTCAGGCAAGCACAACAACTGGTCGCTGCTCAGCGATGACGGCGTCAATATGCTGGATCCCGGCAAGACCCCTCATGAGAACATTCAGTTCCTGCTGGTGCTGGCCTGCATCATCAAGGCTGTGGATATTCATGCGGACCTGCTCAGAGAGTCTGCGGCCGACGTGGGCAATGATCATCGCCTGGGAGCCAACGAGGCGCCGCCGGCTATTATCTCCATTTTCCTGGGCGCTCAGCTGGAGGATGTGGTGAAGCAGCTGGTGGAGACCGGCGAGGCGACTTCCTCCATCAACGGAGGCAAGTTGAACACCGGTGTACACTCTCTGCCTGTACTGGCCAAGGATGCCACGGACCGCAACCGTACATCGCCTTTTGCCTTTACCGGCAACAAGTTCGAGTTCCGCATGGTGGGCTCCTCCGATTCCATTGCCAGCCCCAACACTACCCTCAATGCCATTGTGGCAGAGGCCTTCTGTGAGGCGGCGGACATCCTGGAGCAGGCCGATGACTTCGACCGGGCGGTACACGATCTGATCAAGAAATATCTGACGGAGCATCAGAGGATTATCTTCAACGGCAACGGCTATTCCGACGAGTGGGTCGAGGAAGCCGAGAGAAGAGGCTTGCCCAACATCCGCACGATGGTGGACGCGATTCCGGCTCTGACTACCGACAAGGCCGTGGCCCTCTATGAGAAATTCGGAATCTTTACCCGCGCCGAGCTGCAGTCCAGGGCTGAGGTGCTCTATGAGACCTACGCCAAGGCCATCAACATCGAGGCGCTGACCATGATCGATATGGCGGGCAAGCAGATCATCCCTGCGGTGATCTCCTACACCACGGAGCTTGCCTCCTCCATGACGGCGGTAACGGAGGCCTGCCCCGAGGCGGATGTAAGTGTACAGAAAGAACTGCTTCTGGAGGTCAGCGCGCTGCTGTCCGAGACGAAGGTGGCGCTGTCCGCTCTGCAGGAGCTGCAGGCTGAGGGAGCCGCAATCCCCGGAGCTGAGGGAATGGCTCATTTCTATAAGGATAAGATCGTGCCGGCCATGGCGGCTCTGCGAGCCCCTGTGGATAAGCTGGAGATGCTGGTCGACAAGGAATACTGGCCGATGCCTTCCTACGGCGATCTGATCTTCGAGGTCTGAGGATTCTGCCTGCCGAGATAAAGAAAA
Organism: uncultured Lachnospiraceae bacterium; assembly: GCA_944380185.1. Classification (GTDB taxonomy): domain Bacteria; phylum Bacillota; class Clostridia; order Lachnospirales; family Lachnospiraceae; genus RGIG7193. The sequence continues at coordinate 39,703 of CALWGV010000038.1, read as the reverse complement.
CAGGTGACCGATGAAATATCCGGGCAGCCGTTCTGGCTGACCCGGATGTTTTTGGCAGTGTGTTTTCTGCATGAGAGAAATGGATTCGGGGAGATGATAACCATGTACAAGGTGTATCAGTGGATGGCTTTTTTCTATATATATTGTGTGCTGGGATGGATTTGGGAGACCTCCTATGTGTCGGTGTGCAAGAGAAAATTTGTAAACCGCGGTTTCCTGCACGGCCCGGTGATCCCCATCTATGGCTGCGGTGCGGTGATGATGCTTTTGGTGACGCAGCCGGTGAGAGACAGTCTGGTCCTCACCTATCTGGCCGGTATGGCGGGAGCCACTCTTTTGGAGCTGGTCACAGGCTGGGCCATGGAGCGCCTGTTCAAGGTGCGCTATTGGGATTACAGCCATCACAAAATACAGTTTGGGGGCTACATCTGCCTGTCTTCCTCCCTGTTCTGGGGAGTGCTGACCGTCCTCCTGGTGCGCGTTCTGCATGCGCCCATAGAAAAAGCGGTGCTGGGGCTGCCGGCGCCGGTGACTGTGGCGGCGGTGTCCGTATTTACGGCCTTTTTTGTCTGGGATGTGGCAGTCAGCGTCAAGGAAGCTCTGGATATGCGTCGTCTGCTGGTGGCGGCAGAAAAGCTGCGCGGAGATATGGAGCGGCTGCAAAGGGAGCTTGCCCAGCGCATGGAACAGCAGCGCGCAGAGCTCGCCCAGCGCGTGGATCAAAGCCGGGAGGAGTGGGCTCAGCGTGTGGACCAGAGTCGGGAGGAGTGGGCCCAGCGCATGGACCAGAGCCGGGAAGAGCTCTCGGCCAGATGGGATGCCCGCAGAGAGGAGCTTGCGGCCCGCCTGGAGCAGCTGCGGCTGCAGAATGAGGAGAGAGCCAAAGAGCTGCGCTCGGCCAGAGAACGTCTGCGCAGACGCCATCCCAGTGCAACTATGGGTAAAATGGAAGAACTCTTTGACGAGGCAAAGAAAAAATGGAATGAGACCAGAGGGAGATCCTGATGGAATCTCTTCATACGAAAACATTGCCGTGAGGGGAACACGGCAATGCTTTCAATAAGAGGTATTTTTTTGGAGGGGGTTGCCCGATGGTCACCCATCGGGCGTGAGTATGAAAAAGCTTTATACCATTTCTGTGGTATGGTTATAGTATAGAGGTGAAATGTGTCCAGAATGAAAGAACAACATAAAAAAAGAATGAACTTCCTTTAAAAATCCTTAAAATCCCGTGACATAAAAAAGAACGGTTTAATTCGGTCTGTATTTGCCTGCAAACGAAAACATTGCCGTGAGGGGAGCACGGCAATGTTTTCAATAAGAGGTATTTTTTGGAGGGGGTTGCCCGATGGTCACCCATCGGGCGTGAGTATGAAAAAGCTTTATACCATTTCTGTGGTATGGTTATAGTATAGAGGCGAAATGTGTCCAGAATGTGAGTGCGACATAAAAAAAAGATGAAAATCCTTTATAAATCCTTAAAATCCTATTATTTATAAAAAAGAACTTTAAAAATCCTGCGGGATTGTATATAATAAAGGAACTGGACGAGAATAACAGGGAAAGTATGCCTTTCCTGAGGCTTTTCATAGCGGAAATAATATTTACAGGAGGAAAAATGATATGATGTTGTCGTATGATATCGGAATCGATTTGGGTACTGCCAGTATACTGGTTTATATAAAGGGAAAGGGCGTCGTGCTGAAGGAGCCCTCCGTGGTAGCCCTGGATCGTGATACGGGAGATATCAAGGCCATCGGTGAGGAGGCCCGTCTGATGATCGGCAGAACGCCGGGCAATATTGTGGCGGTGCGCCCGCTGCGCCAGGGCGTCATCTCCGATTATACCGTGACGGAGAAGATGCTCAAATACTTTATCAAGAAAGCCACCGGCACCCGCACCCTGCGCAAGCCCCGCATCAGTGTCTGCATTCCCAGCGGAGCCACCGAGGTGGAGAAGAAGGCTGTGGAGGATGCCACCTATGAGGCCGGGGCCAGAGAGGTGACGATCATCGAGGAGCCTGTGGCTGCGGCCATCGGCGCCGGCATCGATATCTACAAGGCCTGCGGCAATATGATCGTGGACATCGGAGGCGGTACGGCTGATATCGCCGTGATTTCCCTGGGCGGCACTGTGGTCAGCACTTCCGTGAAGACGGCCGGAGACGATTTCGATGAGGCCATTGTCCGCTATATGCGCAAGAAGCACAATCTGCTCATCGGCGAGAGAACGGCTGAGGATATCAAGATCAATATCGGCTCCGCCTACAAGCGTCCGGAGCTGGCTACCATGGAGGTCAGAGGCCGCAACCTGGTGACCGGCCTGCCCAAGACCATTACCATCACTTCCGATGAGACGCTGGAGGCTCTCCGCGAGCCTGCCATGCAGATCGTGGAGGCTGTGCACAATGTATTGGAGCGGACTCCCCCGGAGCTGGCGGCTGATATCTACGACCGCGGCATCGTGATGACCGGAGGCGGCAGCCTGCTCAACGGTCTGGATCTCCTGCTGGAGGAGAAGACCGGCATCAACTGCATGATCGCGGAGGATCCGCTGACGGCTGTGGCCATCGGCACTGGCAAGTGCATCGAGTACAGCCATGGCAATAAGAGCAGCGTAGAGGACTGACGAAAAAAGGAGAGGGGCTGCCCGCATGCGCTTACGGCGCGGCTGGCAGCCCCTGTTTTGATGCGCAGGACCCGGCCGGAAAGGAGGAGAGGCCCTTGGAGACGGTGGAGGGGTATATTGAACACATCGTGTACCGCAGCGATGAGACCGGATATGCGGTGGCGGAGATCGTAAACGACGGCAGAGATTTTACTATCGTGGGCATCCTGCCGCAGATCGACGAGGGAGAATACATAGAAGCGGAAGGGACGCGGACTGTCCATCCTTTGTACGGCGAGCAGTTCTCCGTGCAGAGCTTTGTCATACGTACGCCGGAGAATGCGGCAGCCATCGAGCACTATCTGGGCAGCGGGGCGATCAAGGGCGTGGGGACGGCCCTGGCGGCCCGCATCGTAAAAAAGTTCGGCGAGGATACGTTCCGGGTGATCGAGGAGGAGCCGGAGAGATTGGCTCAGGTCAAGGGGATCAGCGAGAAGATGGCCTTAAAGATCGGCAGCCAGGTGGCGGAGAAGAGAGACATGCGGGAAGCCATGATTTACCTGCAGCGCTACGGGATATCCCTGAACCTGGCGGCTCGGATCTTTGAGCAGTACGGCAGCGAGCTGTACCGCATCATCGAGAAAAATCCTTACCGCCTGGCGGAGGACATCTCCGGCATCGGTTTCCGGATCGCCGACGATATCGCGATGAAGGCGGGAATCGAGGCGGACTCGGACTTTCGCATCCGCAGCGGCATTCTCTATGTGCTGCAGCAGGCTCAGGGCGGAGGACACACCTACCTGCCCGAGGCGGAGGTCCGGGAGAGAGTGCGGGAGCTTTTGCGGGTGGACCCCGGAGACCTGACCCGCCATATCTCCGACATGATGATGGAGAAAAAGATCGTAGTGAGGGATACGCCGGAGGGACGCATTCTCTACGCCGCCCGCTTTTACTATATGGAGCTCAATTCCGCCAGGATGCTCCATGATTTGAACATCAGTACGCCGGTAAAAAGCGGGGAGATCCTGGAGCGCATCGCCAGGATCGAAGCGGAGGAGGGGATTACCCTGGATGAGCTGCAGCGCCGGGCAGTGCTGGAAGCGGCGGGAAATGGGCTTCTGATCGTCACCGGGGGACCGGGCACGGGCAAGACCACGACGATTCTGACGATGATCCGCTTTTTCGAGGCGGAAGAGATGGAAATTCTGCTGGCCGCTCCCACCGGGCGGGCGGCCAAGCGGATGGCAGAGGCTACCGGCCGGGAGGCCAGGACCATCCATCGGCTGCTGGAGGTAAACGGCGCGCCGGATGACAGCGGCGTCCAGGGAAATTTTGAGCGCAATGAGCTCAATCCTCTGGAGGCGGATGTGATCATCATCGACGAGATGTCCATGGTGGACATACAGCTAATGTATTCTCTGCTGAAGGCCGTGCCGGTGGGCACCCGGCTGATTCTGGTGGGAGATGTGGATCAGCTGCCTTCGGTGGGACCGGGAAACGTGCTGCGGGACATGATCGAATCGCAGTGCTTCCATGTGGTGAAGCTGTCCCGCATCTTTCGCCAGGCTGAGCACAGCGATATTATCGTGGGCGCTCACCGGATCAACCGGGGCGAGCACATCGAGAAAAAGAGCGGGAGCCGGGATTTTCTCTTTATCCGCCGGGAGGATGCCAATGCCATCATCAATGCCTCCATCACTCTGGTGAGCCGCAAGCTGCCGGCCTATGTGGGGGCTTCCATGTACGATATCCAGGTCATCACGCCTATGCGAAAGGGAGCTCTGGGCGTGGAGCGGCTCAACGGGATCCTGCAGCACTATCTCAACCCGCCCGATGAGGGAAAGGCGGAGAAGGAGCTGCCCCAGGGGATTTTCCGCGAGGGAGATAAAGTCATGCAGACCAAAAACAACTACCAGATCGAGTGGGAGGTCCGCAGCCGATACGGCATCGCCGTGGAAAAAGGAATGGGAGTCTTCAACGGCGATATGGGTCTGGTGCGCCAGGTAAATCTTTTCACCGAGCAGATCGAGGTGGAGTTTGACGAGGGCCGTATGGTGACCTACACCTTTGCCCAGGCGGAGGAACTGGAGCTGGCCTACGCCATCACCGTGCACAAATCCCAGGGGAGCGAGTACCCCGCCGTGGTGATCCCTCTGCTGTCCGGCCCGCGCATGCTGATGAACCGCAATCTCCTCTACACGGCGGTGACCCGCGCTAAAAAGTGCGTCTGCATCGTGGGTCTGCCGGAGACCTTTGACGCCATGATTGACAATGAGGCCGAACAGCGCCGCTACTCCAGCTTAGACGAGCGCCTCAGGGAGCTGGCCATAGTGCCCCGTTGAGGGGATATGCCGAAAAAAGTGCGGCATGTCCCGCTCCCGGGGCGCGCCCTGCTCTCAGCAGTATCTGAAATCAATAATCTATTCTGAAATCCAATAATCCATTCTGAAATCCGATAATCCATTCTAAATCTATTCTGAATCAACTCTGGATTTGTCTTCCTGTCCATATCCTCACGATATTTGCACATCTTGTACATCTCATATTTCTCAGGAGGTTTTCGTGAAAGCAAAAGAAAAGAAAATAGTGGAAAGAGCGGGAGAATTTCTGCTGGGCATGCTGTATCCCCGCCGCTGTCCTGTCTGTGATGGGGTGATTCCCGTCGGCAAGGGCCTGATCTGCCCGGAATGCCTGTCCAAGGTACGCATGGTAAAGGAGCCGGTCTGCCTGCGCTGCGGCAAGGAGATCGCCGCGGCGGAGGCGGAATACTGCTACGACTGCAGCCGCCATGAGCGCTCCTTTGTCCGGGGCTATGCCATGGCGGTATACGACAGGACTATGCGCGATTCCCTCTCCCGCTTTAAAAACGGCGGTCGGATGGACTATGCGGACTGGTATGCCGAGGCGTTATGGGAGAGATTCGCACGGGAATTAGAGGGGCTGCGGGCCGACTGCCTGGTTCCGGTGCCGGTCCACCGCAGTCGTCTGAGCCGCCGCGGCTACAATCAGGCCGGCCTGGTGGCCAAGAGACTGGGAAAAAAGCTGGGGATCCCGGTGCTGCACCGCGCGCTGATTCGCCACCGCAACACCAGGGCTCAGAAACTCTTGTCCGGCGGTGAGAGGGGACGCAATCTGGAGGGAGCCTTCTGTCCGGGCAGACAGCCGGCGGCAGGCCTGCGGGTGATACTGCTCGACGATATCTATACGACCGGCGCCACGGCCCAGGCCTGCACCCGCGCTCTGCTGGGGGCAGGGGCCAGGGAGGTGTATCTGGTCTGCATCTGCATCGGGGAAAACGACGAGTGATCTCGGCGGACAGGAGACATTGCCGCGGACAGGGGCCGACCCGGCCCTGTGATCTCTTTACCTGAATTTGCCCTTTCTCTTTCGCAATACTTACAAAGTCATGCTAAGCTCAAAACAAAAAGCGGCGAAATATATTTTGCCGGGAAAAGGAGCGAAGAATGACGTTGTATTATCGTTTCCTGGTCTTAAAGAAGCGATGCCGGGACTGCGCGCCGCGCTGCCTGATGTGGGGGATCAGAAGACTTTCTGTTCTGTTGCTGGCGGTGATGACGTGCCTTGTGCTGGGGGCATGCAGCGGCGGAGAGGAAAATACAGGCGGCGACAGCTATTTTGCCGGGTCATCGGGAGGGGAAACCCTGAGAATCGTGTCCGGCTCGGAAAATCAGGAGCTGGAACACATTCTGGAAGACTGCGCCCGGGAGACGGGAGTCAATATCGAGATCACTTATCTGGGGTCGGTGGATATCATGCGCACCCTGGAGCAGGGGGCAGAGAACTATGATGTGGTCTGGCCGGCCAGCAGCATCTGGATTTCCCTGGGGGACAGCAGCCACCTGGTTAAGCATGCCCAGTCCGTATCCACTACGCCGGTGGTCTTTGGCATACGGCAGAGCTTGGCCGATGAGCTGGGTTTTGTGGGCCGGGAGGTGTCGGTAAAGGATATTCTGTCGGCCATAGAGGAGGGAAAGATGTCCTTCTGCATGACCAGTGCCACCCAGTCCAATTCCGGGGCCAGCGCCTACATCGGTTTCCTGTATGCGCTGATGGGCAAGCAGGAGGCCATGACGGAGGCGGATCTGCAGGATGAGACGCTCAAAGGGGAGATCACGGAGCTTCTCTCCGGCATCGACCGCAGCTCCGGCAGCTCGGATTGGCTGAAGGAGATGTTTCTGAATGGAGATTACGACGCCATGGTCAACTATGAGTGCCTGATCATCAGCGCCAACAGAGACCTGGAGGAACAGGGAAGGGAGACTCTCTACACGGTCTACCCTTATGACGGTCTGAGCCTGGCCGATTCACCCTTCGCCTATGTGGACCACGGCGACGGGAACAAGGAGGAGGCCTTTTTAGAGGTACAGGATTATCTGCTGTCCGACGAAGCGCAGAACGAGATTCAGCGCACCGGCAGGCGGTCTTCGAGCCTGGGGGTGAGCGAGGAAAATCGCGATGTATTTCGCCAGGACTGGGGCATCGATGTGGACCGAGTGCTCTCTCCCATCCCCATGCCGGCTGCCGACGTGCTGATGGAGGCTCTGAATCTGTATCAGACGCAGTTCAAAAAGCCGTCGCTTACGGTGTACTGCCTGGACTTCTCCGGCAGCATGTCGGGCGAGGGCAATGAGCAGATGGTGGAGGCTATGGCCCAGATCCTGATTCAGGAGAATGCCGAGAGAAATCTGCTGCAGGCAAGTGAAAATGAGGTAAATATTGTTATTCCTTTTGACGACGATGTCATAGATGTGTGGACCGCTCCGGATTCCTCGCCGGAGAGCCTCGAGGCTTTGTACAATGAGATTCAGGATGAGGTTTGCGCCGGCGGCACCGATATCTACCGGGCCGCGCGGGAAGGCATCCTTCAGATGACCTCGGGATATGATCTTGACCAGTATACGCCGGCGGTGATTCTCCTGACCGACGGAATGAGCAACGGCGACATGGATTACGACGACTTCCAGGAATTTTATCGGGAAGAGGGAGTGGATGTGCCGGTATTTTCCATCATGTTCGGCGATGCCGAGGAGGAGCAGCTGGAGGAGCTGGCCGCCCTTTCCAACGCTCGGGTCTTCGACGGCAGGGAGGACCTGATCGGCGCCTTCCGCAGCGTCAAGGGATATAACTGACGAAGAAGGAAAGGAAAGAAGCGTAGCAGTGAAATCACAGAAAAACAGAAAAAAACAGGGGGAGACCATGGCAAGTCTCCTGGCCGGAGCAGTGGCGGCAGCCGCATTCCTTTTGCTTTTCCTGGTGCTGGGATGGAATTTTTTCCTCTGCGCGGTGCTTGCGGTGGCGCTGTTTGCTGCCCTGACGCTGCTCCTCAGGCCGGAGAAGAAGATTGGGCGCATAGAAGTGTCGTCCGTAGTCGGCGGGGAGGAGCTGTATCAAAAGCTGGAGGAGGCCAGGGAGGATCTGGACAGCATTGGCCGTCTGATGGAACAGGTCGAGGATGAAACCATCCGCGCCCAGTCCAGGCAGCTCCACGAGACCGCAGCCTCTATTCTGACCTATCTGGAAAAGCATCCGGACAAGATCAAGCTGGCGCGCCGCTTCATCGACTATTATCAGGACACGGCTTCTTCGCTGCTGGCCAAATATGTGGAGCTGGAGGACAGCGGCCTCAATACCGCCGACGCCGCCAGCCTCCGGGAAAAAACGGGGCAGGCGCTGATCTCGCTGAACCAGGCCTTTGCCGGGCAGTTTCAGCGACTGATGAGCAATGAGCTGATGGACATGGATGCGGAGATCAGACTTTTAGAACAGACAATAAAGATGGAGGGACCTCTATGAAATCAAAATGGGCAGGACTGATTCTCCTGATAGTCGTGATTGCCGCCGCCGGCATCTACTATCTGGTCAGTTCGGGAAATAGGGTCACTGTCCTGGACGGGTATCTGGGCGGTGAGAAAATCGGCCTCTATGAGGATGAGGAGGTGGCGGATATCCTGGCGGATCGATATCATATCCAGTTTTCCTACTCCCGGGCCGGGTCTCTGGACATGGTGACGGCGGATCAGACCGGGCGGGATTATCTCTTTCCTTCCAGCCAGACGACCCTGGAATACTACGAGGATGAGCATGGCCGTCCCCTGGCCAGCGAAATCGTCTTCAATACGCCTATCGTGATCTATTCTCACCGTCTGGTGTCGGATGCCCTGAAGGATCAGGGCGTGGTGACGGAGCGGGAGGGCGTTCTCTACGCTGATATGGAAAAACTGACTCAGATGATGCTGGATGGGACATCCTGGGCGGATATCGGCCTGCCGGAGCTCTACGGCAGCGTCTCGGTGGATACCACCGACCCCACGAAATCCAATTCCGGCAATATGTTCGCCGCCCTGCTGGCCAATGTGTGCAATGGCGGGGAGACGGTGACGGATGCGGATGTGGCTCAGGTGCTGCCGCAGCTGCAGGAGATCTTCGGGCAGCTGGGCTACATGGAAACCTCGTCCTCCGATCTCTTCAGCCAGTTTTTAAATATGGGCGTGGGGGCCAAGCCGATGATCGCCGGCTATGAGAGCCAGATCATCGAGTTTGCCGTGGAGAATCCCGAGGACTATGAAGAGCTCAAGGACGACCTGGTGATGATCTACCCGACGCCCACGGTATGGTCCACCCATGTGTATATCGCGCTGACGGAGGCGGGCGAGCAGGGAGCTTCGGCCCTGCTGGACGAGGAGGTGCAGAGGCTGGCCTGGGAAAAACACGGTTTTCGCACCAGCGGCTACGGCATCGTACAGGGAACCATCCCCGGCGGGGTGAGCGGAGTGGCCGCCGAGGTGACCCAGGTCATCCCTGTCCCCGGTTACAGCGCCATGAAGCAGATCATAGACGGACTGTCGTAGGAAAAGTATATAGCTCAGCGTGACGGAAGAGAAGGCATAGAGCAAAGAAAGCGAAGAGACAGAAGAAACAGAAGAGTATAGAAGAAACAGAAGAGATAGCAGAGAGTAAAGAGATAGAAGAGGAGGAAGACAGATTATGGCGGAGATTACCCTCGCAGATCTGGCAAAAGCCAGAGAAATACGGGAGACAGCGATGAATTCGGACCAAAATCCGGATAAGAGTCGGGAGGAGGGGCAGCAGGAGGAAGGCGCTCTTCAGACGGCTGCAGCTGCGCAGGCCCCGGCTTTCACCGAGGCAGAGAGAAAGCGGATCGACGAGATCAAGGAGGCCATCGATCTGACTGACTCCCAGGCGGCGGTGCAGTACGGCGTGGGGGCACAGCGCAGCCTGTCGGAGTTTGCCGATTCGGTGCTTGCCAATGTCCGCGCCAAGGATAGCGGATATGTGGGAGAGCTCCTGACGGAGCTGGTGGTCAATGTAAAGGAGCTGGACGTGTCGTCGCCGGCACAGGAGGACGGTCTGCTTGACAAGCTGCCCTTTTTTAAAAACGCCAGGCAAAGTCTGCGCCGCTTAAAGGAGCGCTATGCCAAGGTGGAAGTCCAGATCGACCGGATCGAAGGGGAGCTGGAAAAGGCGCGGATGCAGATGCTGAGGGACATCGGCATGTTCGATACCATGTACCAGAAAAACCTGGAATATTTCAACGAGCTCAAGCTCTATATCGCGGCCGGCGAGGAGACGGTGGAGGAGATGCGCAGCAAAACCCTGCCGCAGCTGCGGGCCGAGGCGGCAGCCTCGGGAGAACCCATGCAGGCCCAGCTGGTCAGCGATTTTGAGGATACGGTCAATCGTTTTGAGAAAAAGCTCTACGACCTGAAGCTGAGCAAAACCATCGCCATACAGACCGCGCCGCAGATCAAGCTGATCCAGAACAATGACAAGCTCCTGGTGGAGAAGATCCAGACGGCCATCCTGAATACCATACCGATCTGGAAGGGGCAGATCGTCATCGCCCTGGGACTGCAGAGCCAGCAGAAAACCCTGAAGCTCCAGCAGGACATCACGGACGCCACCAACGATCTGCTGACCAAGAATGCAGAGCTTCTAAAGACCAATACCATCGAGACAGCCAAAGCCTCCGAGGAAGGGATCGTGAAGCTGGAGACCTTAAAGACGGTCAACAGTCAGCTGATCGCCACGATTCAGGAGACCATCAAGATCCAGAAGGAAGGGCGGGAGAAGCGCCGCGAGGCCGAGGCGGAGCTGCTCCGCCTGGAGGAGGAGTTAAAGACGGAGCTGCTGCAGAGCAGGTAGGGATTATTTAATGGTCAATACGGCAATCTCCGGGGGATTATTAAAGCGGGGGAGGATTTTGGGATTGGTTCCAAGGCCGCTTGTGATGAAAAGCTGCAGCTTTCCTTTCTGGTACAAACCATGTACGTAATCCGGGAACCATCCCTGATCGCCCGCATATATGCCCCCCAGAAAGGGCAGTACCACCTGCCCGCCGTGGAGATGCCCGCTGACCACCAGGTCGATATCCCACACTTCGCTTGCATCTCCGAAAATGAAACTGTCCGGACGGTGGGAGAGCATGATTTTGATGCGGTCCGTGTCCTCAAAATCGAGCAAATACTGGAGGACGTCAGCAGGGGCGTCCATGGCCTCATTGTCATCGGAGAGGCCGAATGCGTAATCGTACAAGCCGCCCAGGCGGACCGGTATTCCCTTTATTTCTATATCCACATATTCCTTCTCCAAGAGGACGGCGCCTGCGCCGGCGATATCCTCCGCTAAGTCGGAACGGCCATTTTGTATATAGGAGATTTCGTGATTCCCGAGGGCATAATAGACCGGAGCAATGCCGGTAAGCTGTCGGATCAGTTCCACGGGCACAGATGGATCCGGCGAGTCCTCGTTCAGCATGTCGCCGACCATAAAGATAATATCCGGTTTTACTTGCTGTATGCGGCTGACCAGCTCAGCGTTGTCCTCGCCAAATACATGGTCATGGAGATCCGAGATGACTACGGCGCGAAACGCGCCGCCGCTTTTTCCGGTATCTACAGCATACTCGCGTGTGATAAGATAATTGGTGGACATCCACAGGCTGATCATGCAGCCCGCCATCAGAATAACAACAATGAAAAGAAAAAGTTTTTTGATCTGTTTTTTACCCATGCTTATTTCCTGCCTCATTGCGCTGCGGATGTAGTGTATTATACCATTTTCCCGCAAAAATAAAAGTAAAGGATATAGAAAAAGCCGGAAACAAATGCACATAACTTCATTGTTCCGGCGTATTTCTTTATTGCGCTTCGCTTTGGTCATTCATATGGTAGGTAGGAACCAATTCCTTTACCAGCTGCCTGATCGCAGGGCTTTCCTGCTGGGCTGCCTTCAGCAGATCATCTAACTGCGAGTAAAATTTATCTTCATCAAATTCAATCGGCTTGCCGATATGTATCAGCTTGTTGGGGGTGCTTGTCAGGCCCTCCTCGCTCATCAGAAGCTCCTCATACAGCTTTTCGCCGGGCCTTAAGCCGGTGAAGACGATCTTAATATCCTCGTCCACCTTATACCCGGACAGTGTAATCATATTTTTAGCGAGATCCAGTATTTTTACCGGCTCGCCCATATCCAGAACGAATATTTCCCCGCCCTTTGCATAGGCTCCCGCCTGCAGGACCAAGGATACTGCCTCGGAGATGGTCATAAAGTAGCGGATAATGTCCGGGTGAGTCACGGTGACCGGCCCGCCCTCTTCGATCTGTTTCTTAAACAGAGGGATAACGCTGCCATTACTCCCCAGGACATTGCCGAAGCGGACCGCCACGTAGTCCGTCTCCGATTTGCGATTGTAAGACTGAATGATCATCTCGCAGATGCGTTTGGAAGCACCCATAATATTAGTAGGATTTACCGCCTTATCTGTAGAGATCATGACAAAACGCTTTACATGCCAGCGGTCAGCAGCTACCACCATCTTTAAGGTGCCGCCTACGTTGTTTTTAATGGCCTCGTTGGGGCTGTTCTCCATCAGAGGGACATGCTTATGGGCGGCAGCGTGATATACGATCTCCGGCCGATAAGTGCTGAATATGCTGTTGATCCGCTTCTCATCCCGCACCGAGGCAATCAGCACCACCAGATTGAGATCGGGATACTTTCGCAGCAGTTCATTTTGGATATCGTAGGCATTATTTTCATAGATATCTATGATGATGAGCTGTTTGGGGAAATGGCCTGCGATCTGGCGGCACAGCTCGCTGCCAATGGAGCCGCCGCCTCCGGTCACCAGGACGACGCGTCCCTGTACATAGTCCAGAATTTTCTGAATGTCTATGGATACCGGTTCGCGTCCCAGCAAATCTTCGATCTCCACTTTGCGCAGACGGCTGACGCTGACTTCCTCGTTGACCAGCTGATATACGCCGGGCAGAATCTGCACCTCACAGCCTGTATCGTGACAAATCTGGATGATGGGCCTCAGCTGGCTGCGGTTCAGCGAAGGCAGAGCAACGATAATGCGCTCGATCTTGTACTTTTCAGCCAGCCGGGGAATGTCCTTGCGTGTGCCTGCTACTTTTATACCGTAGATATACCGTCCGACCTTGCGGTTGTCATCATCCACAATGCACTTCAGGTCCATGTTTACGTAGTTACTGTTCAGGATCTCCCGCGTCAGCATACACCCGGCGTCGCCAGCGCCGATTATCATTACCCTGGGGCGGGTGACCGGGGTTTTAGCCTTCTTTGAGTGAGCCGCCATGCGGATCTGACGATAGCTAAAGCGGGTAAAACCAATGGAAAGCATCAGAAATACCGGGTACAGCAAATAATAGCTACGCGGCATAATATCGCCGCTCAATAATATATCTGCCATGTGCAGAATCCCGATGGCAAAAGAAGCCAGGATGATATTAATAGCTTCCCGTTCGCCTGCGTACTCCCAGAGACTGTTGTAGATTCGAAACAGAGCCAGGACCACCACAGTGATCAAAGTTAGTCTGAGAGCGTGATTCTCATAAACCTCCCAGAACTCCGGGGGAACATCCTGGATAACAAATTCAAAACGTGCAGCAAGAACTAAAAAAACACAAAGGTTCGCACAGATTATATCCAGTACGATCAGGAAAAATCTACGAACCAAGAGCTTTTTATCCTTTAACAGTGCTTTCATTCCTTTTCACTCTTTCGTTATATTCATAAATCCTTTTCTCCCTTATGTCATATCACTAGATGCCATTGCACAGTATAGCATAAACTATTGTTATGTGTCAAATCTGCAACTTACTGGTATATTGCCAATGATAGGATGACTTTTTATGGTTTATGACCTATTGCCTGTATTTTACCTGCATATCTTATATTTCTTAAGGCGAAAATGTTTTGAATTTGTTCAAGTTTTAAAATAAGGGAAAATCCCTGCCAAAATGCGTGTATTTTGCCATTGACATCTATATAGATTGTGGTATCATGGAAATAAAGAATTAACAGGGGAGGAGCATATTGGAGAGAGAGAATCCGTCATCTGAGATGCTTTCCGAATCCGAGCTTCAGAATCATCTGGAGGAAAAGGAAAAGGGAGAGAAAGTCGGGATATTCCGGGCAAATAATAATTTTCTTCTGAGGGAACTGGCCGGCGAGGCTGTGTTGGTGCCTGTGGGCGAGGCGGGAGTATTTGAAAACACTGTAATATCGCTCAATGAGACCTGCTGCTTTTTATGGAAGCTGTTTCAAGCTCCCCATACAGCGCAGGAGGCAGTCGCCGAAGCCAGAAAAGAATATTCTGATCCGGATGGCACGATGGAACAAGGGATTAATGATTTTATAAAAGAATATGTAAACTATGGTTTATTAAAGGAGGAGTAAAAGATGAAAACGTGGAAAAGACCATTAACGATGGTGCAGAAATTTGAGGCGAATGAGTATTGTGCAGGATGTGAAAGTGGAATAACCTATTTGTTTGATTGCAATGCTGGTGGTGGTGCTCATGCCGATATTTATCTGGCTGATGGAACTAACCTAACGGCGGGAGGAAGCCGTTACTTTCATGCGTGTGATGCGAAACATGAAGCCTCTACGACATCTGATTTTGAAAGTGGTTATATGTTATTAAATGGAGGAAGTGATGAAACGGGACACTGGGTCCGGAATGGCTTCCTTGATTGGGATTATGTTGAATACGAAAAAATTCCTGTAATAATTTGGCGTGGAGACGGTGATGTACATGCTACTATTACTTTAAATCAAAATGAATGGGAAGTCACAAGATCGTAATACTTTAATCACATAACTACAATAGACCGGAACAATTCTCCGGTCTATTTTCATGTAATGCGAAAGGAGATTATCCCATGGAACAGTTAGAAGCTGCAACCACTGTCGAGCGCATGCTCCTCGAGCAGGCGAAGCGTACTCGCACTCCTGCCAACGGCAGCATCGAACTGCTTCCCCTCTGCAATATGAACTGTGACATGTGCTATGTCAGATTGAGTCGGGAGGAGATGGAGCGGCAGGGAAGACTGCGCACGGCAGATGAGTGGCTGGATATCGGAAAGCAGATGAAAAAGGCAGGAGTGCTCTTTCTCCTATTGACAGGAGGGGAGCCATTCCTGTATCCTGATTTCAGAAGACTTTATTTGGGTCTGCGCGAGATGGGGATGATCATTACGATCAACACCAATGGAACGCTAATCGACGAAGAATGGGCAGAGTTTCTGGGGAAATACAAACCGAGGAGAGTGAATGTCACCCTTTATGGTGCTAGCCGGGAGACTTATGCGAAATTGTGTCATTATTCTGACGGCTACGAGAGGACGCTCAAAGGGATTCGGCTGCTGCGGGAGCATGGCGTGGACGTAAAAGTGGGAGGGAGCCTGACACGGGCCAATAAAGATGATCTGGATAAGCTCCTGGATATAGAACAGGAGTCAGGCGTCCCCGTCCGGATCGATACCTACATGATGCCGGCAACCAGAGAGCGTGAGATGCCCTACAATATGCAGTCGCGTCTGTCGCCAGAGGAGGCGGCCAGGGCGAGAATCCATGCCTTGAAGCGTGAAATGGGGCCGGAGCTGTTCGCACAATATGCGCAGCAGTCGATAATGAAGGCGGATCACCCGGCACCGGCGCAGGAGGTGCCAGGGCATATGGCTTGTATGGCCGGACAGTGCTCTTTTACGGTAAACTGGCAGGGAGAGATGCGTCCTTGCGTGATCTTAAGCGGGCCGGCTGTGTCCGTGTTTGATGTCGGATTTGAGGCGGCGTGGAAGTACATTGTGGAGGAAACCGGCAGAATTTTGCTGAATGCGAAGTGCTCGGTCTGCCATCTGCGTCATCTCTGCCGCACCTGCGCGGCCAGCGCCCTTCTGGAGACGGGAAGCTATGACGGGGTACCGGATTACATGTGCCGTTATGCAGAGGAGTCTTTAGAAATCTTGAGAAAAGAATGGGAGAGTTTGCAGAATGGAAAGGATATTTCGGATTGGTGATTTTACATTCAAGCTGTGCTATCCGGAGGAAATCAGCCCTCCGGAGAATTTCATGAAGTTTGCATGCAAGGGGGATAGATATCAGCCGATGGAAGGGCTGGAAGATCCGATGCGTCAAACGGATATATGCGCATTAGCACAGCGTTATCCGATACCGGAATATACCTACAAAATAGAAGTGTCCGATCATCTCCCGCAGCCGGACGGGAAGATAGCAGCACGCCGCCCAGATCTGCTTGTATTCCAGAATGAGGCAGGGGAGAGTCGGCTGATCGGGATAAAAGGAAGTCCGGATTACTATGCCTGCTATCGAGAAGTGGCGCCAAAGCAAGCCGAGATTACTCTTGTGAAGGACAAAATTTCCGACCTGCATTTCGATCCGATTTTTACGTCTCTCCTGGCATTGGAGAGGCAGCTTATTAAGAGGGACAGCATGGTGCTGCACTGCGCATACGTGGAGTATAAGGGAAAGGCTATTCTGTTCTCCGCCCCCTCGGAGACGGGAAAAACAACACAGGCCAACCTTTGGGAAAAATACAGAGGGAGCCGTACGGTGAACGGGGACAGGGCTCTGTTAGGAAGAATAGATGGCCGCTGGACGGCCCAGGGCTGGCCGGTGTGCGGTACGTCCGAGGTGTGCAGCAATGAGGCGATCCCGATCAGCGCAGTGGTGATGCTGAGCCAGGCCAAAGAAAACCATGCGGAGAGGCTAAATCCGGGGCGGGCGTTCTCCCTTTTATACAGTCAGATCACTGCAAATAAATGGAACGCAGAGGCTCATATCCATACGCTGGACCTGATCGAAGCATTTGTGACCGACGTACCGGTGTTCCATCTGGGATGTACGATTTCCGAGGAGGCCGTGGAATGCCTGGAAAAAACTTTACAGAGTCTGGATGCTTGACGGCTGCGATTGGGAAATGTATACTGTTTGGTGAATGAAGCAGTATAATGGCATCAGAGCATTCTGAATGTGCATTTACACAGAACAGTCAGGAGTGATCAGATGGAAGAAGAAAATCAGAGCCAAAATAAAAATCCGGCGTTTGAGTCTCTGGACATACTTATCTCCCGATGGAGAGATGGTACATTTGGCGAGATTATAGATGACTGGAAGTGGATTTTTACTTACAGCGCCAGATATAAAGGGGCAATCGCTTTTTACATAATTCTGGGCGTTTTCAGCACCACTATGGGTCTGGTCAGCAGTGTGGCGAGCAAATATATGATCGATATCATCACGGGCTATGAGACGAGCCAATTATGGGTGATGATTGCGATCATGCTGGGAAGTACGGTGTTTAGTCTCGCCTTTAACAGCGTTATCAGCCGGATTACGGCTAAACTGAGCATTGATATCAACAACGACATACAGGCCGATATCTTTGATAAAATCGTGGACGCCGATTGGCTGTCGCTCAACAAGTATTCTAATGGCGATATCCTGAACCGGTTTAACGGAGATATCGGGACGGTCAGCGGCAATGCCATCAGCTGGCTCCCCACGATTATCATTGCCATTTATAATTTTGTCGCGACTTTTATCGTTATCTTGCACTATGACTGGGTCATGGCCGTGCTGGCGCTTGCCAGCGCACCCTTCCTGCTTTTGATGTCGAGATTTATGATAAAGAAGCAGAGGGATTACAGCAAGAAGGTCCGGGAGATGAGCTCGGAGCTAATGACCTTCGAGGTTGAGGCCATTTACAACTTCGATACAATTAAATCTTTCGGCGTCGCGCCCCACTACAGCAAAAAAATGCGCTGGTGGCAGAGAAAATTTCGGGATATCAGCCTGAAATATAATCTCTTCTCCATTAAGACCAGCATTCTCATGACGATAATGGGGACGCTGGTGCAGTTTACTGCTTTTGGCTATTGCCTGTTTCGTCTGTGGACAGGCGATATTACATATGGAACCATGACGCTGTTTCTGCAGCAGAGAAGCAACCTTTCTTCAGCGTTCAATCGGGTGGTATCCATCATTCCTTCTTTTCTGAATAGTTCAGTATCCGCTCATCGCATCCGGGAGCTGGTACAGCTTCCGAAGGAGGTACATATTCCGGAGAGCAGTGAGATGGACAAGTACACCAAGGATGGATTTGAAGTCAGAATGCAGGATGTGAACTTCTCCTATGTGAAAGGGACTCGCGTGATCACGGATTCTTCCTTTGAAGCAAATCCGGGAGAGATCGTGGCGTTAGTCGGACCATCGGGAGAGGGCAAGACGACGATGATTCGGCTGATCCTGGGCCTGGTGCGGCCGGAGGACGGCACGGTAAAGCTGCGTGCTTCCAATGGACAGGAGATCGAGATGAATGCTGAGACACGGCATTTGTTTGCCTATGTTCCCCAGGGAAATACGATTTTGTCGGGAACAATCGCCGAGAACATGCGCATGGTGAAGGAAGACGCCACAGATGAGGAGATAATCGAGGCGTTAAAGGTGGCCTGCGCGTGGGATTTCGTAGGAAAGCTTCCGAACACGATTTACAGCAATGTAGGTGAACGAGGAAGAGGATTATCAGAAGGACAGGCGCAGCGCATTGCCATTGCGCGGGCAGTGCTGAGAAATTCGCCTATTCTGCTGCTGGACGAAGCAACATCTGCTCTTGATGTGACGACAGAGCGTACAGTGCTGCGCAATATTGTCCGGCAGCATCCCAACAAAACATGTATCGTAACGACGCATCGGCCGAGCGTGCTGAATCTCTGCCAGCGTGTGTACCGCGTTATGGAGACAAAGGTAACAGAACTTAGTGAAGAAGAGTCCAGCCGTATGGCGATGGATTTTTGATCGAACTAATGAAGGAGGGCGGTCATGGCTGGTCATGTAGTGGACACAAGGGAATATGTATCTGTTCTGCGGTCAGTGGCAGAAGAAGGTAAAGTTGTGTCTATGCTGATTGTGGGCAGCAGCATGTCGCCCTTTCTCTGTCATAATCGAGATTATATTTACTTTACTAAATCGGATCGAGAGCCGAGACGCGGCGACATGGTCTTTTATCAGAGAGATAGCGGGCAGTATGTGATGCACCGTGTATATAAGAAAAAGCGTGAAGGCTACTACATGGTAGGAGATGCACAGACGCAGATCGAAGGGCCTCTCAGACGTGATCAGATATTTGCCCGGATTATCAAAGTAAAGCGAAAGGGAAAGATTATAGAGCCGGGGGATTTCTGGTGGGAGTTTTTTGAACATGTGTGGATACGTATCGTACCGGTGAGAAGAGGGATTGAAAGAGCGTATGCTGCGCTGAAGAGGTTAGGAAAGTAGGAATTATTGAAGATATTAGTATAAATATAGTAAGTATAGCCAAAGGACTTTAGAAGTATAAGAAAGTGTGAAGTTTTTTGGATATAACAGAAGAGGGAGATATATGACTTTAACTAATTATTGGTGGCTGCTTATTTGGATGTTTACCGGAGGATTATTTCTGGCCTATTTTATTCCAAAGCAAAACCAAAATATGGGGGGCGAAATAAAAAAATGTTGGTTATTGATTCCATCAATATTGTTAATCATGCCTTACGTGATATGGGCGGGTTTGCGCACAGATAATTGGGGAGATACTTATGCTTATCGAGAGATGTTCGAAGAAGCACCGGCTAGTCTTTCTGGCTTAGTGTCTTATATAGTTAATGCAGAAAAGGACCAAGGATTTTCTGCCTTGGTGGTTCTGATAAAGACTTTATTTGGAAACTCGGATGTTATTTTTTTTGCAATTATAGCTTTGATTCAATTTTTATGCTTGATATATGTATATAGAAAATATTCTTGTAATTTGTGGTTGAGTATTTTTATTTTTGTAGCGTCAACAGATTATATGTCATGGATACATAATGGTATGCGGCAATTCTTGGCCGTATGTATAACTACAGTTGCCATTATGCTATCATTAAAGAAAAAATATGTATGGACTATTATCTTGATATTGATTGCATCCTCGATCCATGCATCTGCTTTGATTATGCTGCCAGGAATATTTATTATTCAGGGTAAAGCGTGGAATAAAAAAACTATATTTGCCTTGTTAGCTTCCTTGATTATAATTTTGATGATAGATAGATTTACAGATTTTTTGGAATTTCTCCTTGCTGATACACAATACTCTGATGCAGTATCGACTTGGGAGCAAGAAGGAGATGACGGAACCAGTCCGGTCAGAGTCCTTGTTTATGCAATGCCTGTAATCTTGTCTTTGATCGGTTTAAAATATATACGAAAAGCAGACAACCCTGCAATAAACTTAAGCGTTAATGCCGGAATTTGTGCAGTTGGAATCTTTGCAATTTCGATTTTCTCTTCGGGAATATTTATAGGAAGATTACCTGTATATTTCTATTTGATGTCGCAGGGAATCCTCTTGCCGTGGTTGATTGAAAACATTTTTACAGAGGGATCAAAGAGAATTGTCTTATTTGCGACGATTATTTGTTATATTATATATTTTTATTACCAGATGCATATTGCCTGGGGGCTTATTTGATTTTTAGGAGGAACATATGCCCAGAATAAGTGTGATTATGGGGATATATAATTGTCAAGATACGTTGGCTGAGGCAATTAATTGTATTATTGAGCAGACAGAGGATGATTGGGAATTAATCATGTGTGATGATGGCTCCTGTGATAATACATATAATATAGCTTTAGAATATCAAAAAAAATATCCACAAAAAATAGTAGTTTTAAAGAATGAGTCTAATTTAGGCCTAAATGCGACATTGAACAAGTGCCTTAGCATTGCAAAGGGAGAATATATTGCAAGGATGGACGGGGATGATCGTTGCGTTCCGAATAGATTTGAATTGGAGCTGAAAGTATTAGATAATACCCCTGATATTGCAATTGTCAGTAGCGACATGCAGTTTTTTGATGAAACTGGAGTATGGGGCTATATTTCACATCCTACAAATCCGACTAAATATGATTTGGTAAAGGATACGCCTTTCTGCCATGCGGCATGTATGGTGCGTAGAGAGGCTTATGAAAAAGTAAAAGGTTACACTATTAAGAAATATTTGCTTAGAGTTGAAGACTATCATCTGTGGTTTAAGATGTTTTTGGCAGGATTTAAAGGGGAAAACATTCATAAACCATTATACCAGATGAGAGACGACAGAAATGCCTACAGTCGCAGAAAGTTTCGTTATAGAATTAATGAGGCATATGTTAAATGCCTAGTAGTGCGAAAACTGTCACTACCGGCTTGGAATTATTGCTTTGTACTTAGACCAATTTTGGTCGGAATAATGCCAACGTTTCTTTATGATGTATTGCACAAATTTCGGTTAAGAAAGCAAGGCGGTAATGATGATTAAGATATTATTTCTTATACATGATTTAGGACAAGGCGGTGCTGAAAAAGTACTGGTCAACCTTGTAAATAATATGGATCGAACAAAATTTAATATTTCGGTTGTTTCTTTGTTTGGGGGTGGGGTAAATGAACAGTTTCTCAAAAAAGACATCTGTTATAAATGGATTTGGAAAAGACAAATTCCGGGTAATAGTAAGTGGATGAAATTTTTAACTCCGGAACAGTTACATAAAATTTGTATTAAAGATAAGTATGATATAGAAGTGGCTTATCTTGAAGGACCTGCAACACGAATTATTAGCGGATGTCCGCATAAATCAACATGTCTTGTTTCGTGGGTGCATGTTGAACAGCACACAAAAAAATATGCGTTATCTTCTTATAGAAGCAAAAGTGAAGCGCAGAAATGTTACCACTATATGAATCGAATTATTGCCGTGTCAGAATCTGTAAAACGGGATTTCATTGATATTTTTCAATGGACAGCCCAAAATGTTAGCGTTTTGTATAACACTAATGAAAGCGAAGAAATAAGGGAAAGTAGCAAAGAAAATGTTGATATATTTAAGAATAATGAATTTAACTTAATCAGTGTTGGCTCGCTAAAACCTGTAAAAGGATTTGATAGACTGGTCCGTATTCATGTACATTTAAGAAAAGAGGGGATTCCTGTACATACATATATTTTGGGTAAGGGTCCGCAAAAGGACGAACTTGAAAAACTTATAAAAGAATATGGAATATCCGATACCTTTACTTTACTTGGTTATGATACAAATCCTTATAAATATGTAGCGAAAGCAGATTTATTTATTTGCTCTAGTTGGCGTGAAGGATTTTCCACAGCGGCTACAGAATCTTTAATAGTTGGTACTCCTGTATGTACAGTTGAAGTGTCAGGAATGAAAGAAATGCTTGGGTCCCATAATGAATATGGTCTAGTAGTTGATAACAGCGATGATGCTCTTTATGAAGCGATAAAAAGAGTTTATCAAAATCCTCTATTGTTGGAACATTATAGACAACAAGCTGAAATAAGAGGTCACGTTTTTAGTGCTGAAAAAACGGTTAAGGAAACAGAAAAAATGTTTATAGAATTAATGGAGGGAAAGTAAATCTGACTAAACAAAACGCTATAAGCAATTTAGGGAGAATGATATGATTCCAGTTATTTCAGTTGTTGTTCCTGTTTATAATTTAAGTGTGTTTCTTCCGCGTTGTTTTGAATCATTATTGATGCAAACATTAGATAATTATGAAATTATTTTGGTAGATGATGGTTCTACGGACATTAGTGGTACTTTGTGTGATCAATATGAGAGTGAACATAAAAAATTTGTGAGATGTATTCATAAATGTAATGGTGGATTGTCGTCTGCACGAAATATGGGTATTGATGCGGCAAAAGGGAAATATATAATTTTTCCAGATCCAGATGATTGGGTAGAACCAGATTATTTGGAAAAATTAATGTTGTTGCAGGAAAGGGAAGCAAGCGATCTGGTTTGTACGGGACATTATATTGAGTTTGATTCTGGCGGTATTCAGGCAAACCTAGGACAAAAATATCAAATAATGTCAAGAAAAGAGGCTCAGTTATCTCTGCTTAGTTCTAATGGTATGAGTGGATTCGCATGGAATAAGCTGTATCATTTAGATATTATTCATCGTGAAAAACTTTACTTTCTTGACGATGTAGGAACTACAGAAGATTTGGATTTTTCTTTTCGCTATCTCCAATATTGCTCAAGGGTTTGCTTTGCACCAGATATAAGGACATATCATTATTATCAACGTGCTAATGCTGCTACCCATAGTACATTTACCGAAAAAAAGTTGGAATCCATTCACACATATGAAAAAATATTGCAAATTGCCGGAGAAAATTCGGAAATAGCTGTAGCTGCTAAAGAAGAGATCTGCAATACGGCAATAAACTTGCTCGTTATGTATTTAAATTCCGATAGTAATGATGAGAAAGTATACAAAAAAATTAGAATATATGTCAAAGAATATTATTGGGAATATATAAAAAGTACACGTTATGGTATAAATAGAAAAATACAAGCGATGCTAGCTCGATATGTACCTAAATTATACCAAAAAATAAAGAATATAATGGCAAAGGAATAAGATGAAACCATGATCGCTGCGGTAATTGTAACATATAATCGAAAAGAGCTTTTAGTAGAAAACATTAATATGTTATTGAATCAGACATGGCCATTTGATCGGATTTTTATTATAGACAACTGTTCTTCAGATGGTACGAAAGAAAGCTTGCGGAAGAAAGGTTGGCTGGGACAAGAGCTGTTTGTATACATAAGAACGCCTTCTAATATTGGCGGAGCAGGGGGGTTTTATACAGGTGTTAAAGCAGCATATGAAGCCGGAGCCGATTGGATAGTGTTGATGGATGATGATGGAAGAGCGGCTGATGCAGATACTTTTAGCACACTTTTTACTGTCGCTGATCATGCCTATAGGAAAAAAAGAAAAATGCTTTTCTTGAATTCCTTGGTTATCCAGGGGGATTTTCTATCATTTAAAATAGGAAATCTTTATACAGTATCTGAGGCAAAGGCTTTGGCAAAAGATGGCTTAATAGAAGGAGAAGCCAATCCATTTAATGGTACTTTGATTTCTAGAGAATTGGTTGCGAGAATAGGGTATCCAAATCCAAATTTTTTTATTAAGGGTGACGAGGTTGATTATAAACAACGTTCTATCGATGCAGGAGCATATATTGCAACAGTTATAGATTCCGTTTATATTCACCCAAGACCGGAAACCCATGAAAGAAAAGTCCTAGGCATTAAGGTTCCTTTTTTAGTTGAAGTGCCTTGGAAGGAGTATTACACTGCTCGAAATTTTACTTATATGTATAAAAAACAGAAAATGTATAAAGCAATTTTATTTGAGCTTATCTTCGTGAAGTTTTTAGCTGTTTTTTCAATAGAATGCAGAAAGGCTCTTACGATTAGAATGATCCTTAAGGGTGTTGTAGACGGATGGAGGGGTAAACTTGGAGCGCAAGTTAAGCCCTGATACAGGTGAAATTATGATTTCTGTAATTGTCCCGGTTTTTAATGCAGAAGAATATATTGAAAATTGTATATTAAGCATACTACATCAGACATATCCATATTTTGAATTGATATTGATTGATGATGGTTCAACGGATCACTCAATGAATATTTGCCAAAAATACGAAAATGAAGACTCAAGAATCAAGGTTTTACATCAATCGAATCAAGGTGTTTCAAGTGCGAGAAATGTAGGCATTTTGGCTGCTCGCGGAGACTATATAACGTTTGTTGATGCTGACGATACTCTAGAAAGAGAAGCGCTAGAAAAGGCATTAGATTTTATCATAAAAAAAAATGCTGATTTGGTAGTGTATGGTTGGCGAACAGTCAATAATATTGACGGCACAATTAATAGTTCTAGATTGAACTCAACTGATTCAGAGAATATTCCTGATGTGATTCGTGAAATTCTCCGTCATTACTCAGAATATGGCGGCGGATATCCATGGAATAAGATGTGGAGAAGAGATGCGGTTATTTCTGATGGAAATGAAATTCCATTGTTTGATGAAAAATTATTCTATTTTGAAGACTTGGAATGGGTAATTAGAATGATACTAAGGATTCGTAAAGTGGTTGTGTGCCCTGATCATCTTTATTCTTATTATATTCATGAAGAGAGTGTAACTCATTCAAAGAAAAATGGTGAGAAAAAAGAGATAGGATATCATCAATCAATAAGTAGAGTAATCGAAGACTTGAGTTGTTTACCCGATTTAAAGGAAGAATTTTCTGAGCAATATTATCCGGAAATTGTAAATGGTCTTATTCATGCACTGCGAAATAGGTGGGAAAATTTAAGAATCTACCTATTGGGAGTTATGCGCGATAAACAAGCCTGTATATTAAAATCAAAAAGCGTATCACTAAATATTAAATTGCGATGTATAGTGATAAATATTTTGTTTATGTTATTTTAGAGTAGGTAAAAAATGAAGAAGAAAGTAAAGTTGAGGGCATATGCTGCCGCAAATTTGGGTGATGATTTATTTATTGAGCTGATTTGCAAGAGATACCCGGACGACACATTCTTTTTGTGCGGAAGCAAAAAATTTAGAAAGATATATAAGAAAATTCCCAATTTAAAATATAAGTGTTGGGACTATGCTTACTTTAGAATCTATAGCTTAATATATAGATTGCTCGCGAAAATATTCGCTTGCGCGTTCGGGAATAAACAAATCCAGTATACAACAGATGAATTGTTGAACAATAAATATGCCATAATGGCAGATGTTAATGTATATATAACAGGATCAGGGTTTATGAATTCTCCCGATGAATTTGATTCCCTTATGGATAAATATGATCGGGAGCTAAATTATTATAAATTACACCCATATGTAATTGGCTGCAATTTTGGCCCTTTTGCTTATAGAGAATATCTAGATATGTATAGAAAGCTATTTTCCTATACCTCTGATTTATGTTTCCGTGATAATTACTCTCTACAGCTTTTCCCTAACATTAGTCATGCGAGAAGGGCTGCTGATATCGTGTTTAATTATCCAGTCGAATCTGTGCAAAAACAGAAACGGATGATAAATACAGAGTATATGCTAATATCTGTTGCAAATTTACGAAAGGATAACGACAATGCTTCTAACTTTTTCCAAGATTATGTGGAATTTGTAAAACGAATTGTGATAGAAAGGACCAAACAAAAGAAGTATACAGTTCTAGTAGGGTTTAGCCAGGAACAGAAAGATGATATTACTATTCTTGATATTTTAAGAAATATTGATGATTGCTACTACACTTACAATTATTGCTATCCGGATATTTCGAGTATGGAAATGCTTTCTCTTTTTAGAGATGCAACCAATATAATTGCAACAAGATATCATGCTATGGTATTGGCTGTTCTGTTTGAAAAACCAGTTTGTTCAGTTTGTTATAATGAGAAAACTCAGCATGTTCTTGGGGATATTTATATGCAGGATTCAGGAATTAGTTTGGAGGATATGAAAAAGTTAGACTATGATAGTCTAATTAGGGAAAAAATGCATGTGATTGATAAGCGGCATTTTAGAAATCTGATTGAGTCGGCAAAATTACAATTCATGCAACTTGATAAGGTGCTGTGAGTTTTTGGCGAGGATTTTGAGATGGAAAACCAAATATTAGTTAGTTTTATCGTGCCCGTATATAATGCTGCCAAATATATTGAAACTGCGATTCGGTCGGTCATTGATCAACAGAGGGACTGGATAGAATTAGTTCTTATCAATGATGGGTCAACAGATAGTAGCTATGATATTTGTAAAAAATACGAATCAAAAAAGGTACGATGCATATCTACAGAAAATATGGGGGCAGGACATGCGAGAAATGTTGGAATAGATATTGCGCAAGGAAAATGGATAGGATTTCTTGATAGTGACGACTTAATATTAGGCGGGTTTTTTGATGAAAAAAACAGTGACATATTTAACTTATTAAATAAAAATTGTGTGGATATTATTTATACGCCAAAATTAGAATGTGATATTGAACTAAAAACCGAACCGATTATTACATATCCCGAGGCTCCTAGTCAAATAGAATTTTATATGCCGAACATAGAGTTTTGGGCTTGCCTTTATCGAAAGGATTTTATAAAAGATAATGGAATTAGGTTTTTTGAATACAGAATCCAGGATGTAGAGTCGGCCTTTAGATTTAGAAGCTTTTCGAAAGCCAATAATATTTTAGCATATAATAAGAAAGTGTTTTATTTACATAGAGATAATCCTGGAAGTAATGTTAATACATGGAATTTTGATAATGTTTTAAGAATTAAAGCCTTGGTTTATGGCCAATTGGCGAATGAATTTAATAAACCAGAGCCGAAGGTGAAGCAATGGCTATTGAGTCAATCGGTCTATTCATTAAAAGAACTTCTATTTCGGTGCTTGAAACTCGGTATGCAGGAGAATGAAGATAGACAATTATATGAGGCTGTAAATGAAATACTTGCGATTTATAAAACACAATATGGCTATTTAAAAAATAAATATAAGTTTTTTCTATCTCTCATTGCCGTATTGGCTTCGCATAAAGTAATATGGCACATATTTATTACTGTATGTCGTAAGAGAAAGATTGAATACACAAAAAATCCTGCTTTTGATAGTCAGGATAATATAGAATTGATTATGGAAAACGTACATAAATTTGACCATCAGTTTAATGATATAAGAAAGGGATAACAATGGGAGAGATAATAATGTTTCCACATGTGGGAAGCGGAAACCATGGATGTGAGGCAATTGTTCGTTCTACAAATATTTTATTTAAAGATTATAATTGTATATTATTCTCTAATCATCCAGAAGAAGATAGAAAATATATCATGGATAGTACTTTACAGATTTGTAAAGATAATAAAGAAGTTGAAAGATTTTCTTCTCGATATTTTACTGCGATGTTTCAAAAATATGTATTGCATAAAAAGGACGCTTTTGATCGAGCAACGTTTTCGCCTATTCTGGATTCATGCAAAAAAAATAAGATATTATTATCTATAGGAGGAGATCTGTATTGTTATGAGCCACCGGAGTATATTTATCGAGTAAACAGATATGTAAGAGAATTAGGATGCAAAACTGTATTATGGGGATGTTCTGTAGAACCGTCCTATATAGATGCACGTATGGAAGAAGACTTAAAACGTTATGACTTGATTTGTGCAAGGGAGTCCATCACGTATGAAGCGTTGAAACAAATTAATCCTAATACAATATTGACTGTTGACCCTGCCTTTGTATTGCCTGCGGTTAAAACGGAAATCCCTTCAAACTCATATATCGGAGTAAATGTCAGCCCTTTAATAACGAAAAGAGAGACTAGCGCTGGTATAACTTTGGAAAATTATAAAAACCTTATAAAGTATATACTGGAAAATACAACGGAAGATATTGCTCTGATTCCTCATGTGGTCTGGAAAAGCAATGATGATAGAAAAGTTTTAGGAATTCTGAAGGATTATTTTTCCGATAACGAAAGGGTGATCCTGGTTGCCGATCATAATTGCATGGAGCAAAAATATATCATTTCTCATTGCCGAATGTTTGTGGGTGCACGCACACATGCGACTATAGCTGCATATTCGAGTTGTGTACCGACATTAGTTGTAGGATATTCTGTTAAAGCAAAAGGGATTGCTGAGGATTTATTTGGAGAGAGTGAGCATTATGTCCTTCCTATTGATGAAATAAAAGAATCTGATGATTTAATAAAGGCATTTTCCTGGCTACAACAAAATGAGGGTAATATTCGTAAACACTTAGTTAATATTATCCCAGAATATATTAAAAAAATCAAGAAGGCCGTTGATGCAGTAGAAAGTTTGGGAATATAATATGTTGAGATATTTGGTTGTTTTATATATCTTAATTACGGTAAGTATATTTGGCGTTGATATAGTGACCTCATTAGTAGAAAATTATAGCCATTTCCATATGGGAAGATGGGGTAGCGTTGACAGATGGTTTTATGCAGTAAAGAAAGTCTGTATGAGGTGGGCGGTACATACACCTACATTGAGGATAAAAAAGGAGTGTAGATATTTATTAATTGATCGGATTAAAGGCAAATATGGGAAAAAAATGGTTCAAAGCTGGCAAAAAGCAGGGTGTATACTTGGACTTATTGCTGCAGATGAAAATCAAGAAATCATAGACATTGCTTTTAAAATAAAAAGACAATTATTTGACGATAGGGGTTTATGGAAAATTAGACCACACCGTATAGATTATGCCATGCTGGCTTATGCAATTTTGTCTGTAGAAAAAAAGCCTGAATCCATGAAAATCGCAATGGATCAAATGATTGAATGCATTGAGAATAACATTTGTGATGATGGATTAATTAGTTATTCTGCAGGAAAAGATGCGAAACGAAGATATGTCGATACGTTAGGATTTGTCTGCCCGTTTCTTGCACTATATGGAAAAGTATATGGCAGTAAAGAATATATTCAAATGGCGCTGAGACAGGTTTTACAATTTCATAAGCATGGAGTCATGAGCAGCTTACCGGTCCACTGTTATGAAATAGAAACAAATATGCCAATCGGTATTTGGGGGTGGGGACGTGGTGTCGGATGGTATACTTTAGCACTTACAGACTTGTATCGCGAGGTAAATGAGAAGGCAGATAAGCAGTTGCTAAAAGAGATGTTAATTGAAACCGCCGAAAAATGTTTAATATATGAGCGAGAAGAAGGGGGATTTTCTAGTATATTGCCGGCTAAAAATGTATATGATAGTTCAGCAACTGCTATGCTGGGTTATTTTTATGCTAACTGTGGTTTGTGGTTTTCAAATCATATTTATATAGAAGTTGCAAAACGGTGTCAAAACCGCTTAATGCGTGTGACAAAAATAAATGGGGTTATTGATCAATGCCAAGGTGATACGATAGATATAGGGATACTTTCAGAAAAATATGGTTCTATGCCGTTTGTTCAAGGAATGGCATTACGTCTTGCAGCAACACTTCGCAAAGGTGATGAGGTAAAATATGCTGAATAAATCAAGAACTGAATATTCTTTAATGAACATAATTGCCGGACTAGGTGGATATGTTGTAAATACCTTGTTGGGATTCATATGTAGAATGGTATTTGTAAGATGTTTATCGGAATCTTATCTTGGTATTAATGGATTTTTGACCAATTTTTTGAGTATGCTTTCCCTTGCTGAATTAGGAATAGGAAGTGCAATTATTTATGCTCTTTATAAACCTATTGCTGAAAATGATGAGAACAAGATTGCTGCATTAATGCACGTTTACCGAATGGCGTATTATATAATTGGCGTTATAGTAGCGGTAGCCGGTATTTGCATGATGCCATTATTAGGCATTATTGTTGGAGATACTTCAGGTATAAAAGAGAGCATCTACTTAATTTATGGAATATATCTTTTCAACACGGCTAGTAGTTATTTCTTTAGTTATCAAGGGTCATTGATTACTGCTTTTCAGCGAAATTATATAGTAGTCGGTACAAGCTATGTTATTACATGTTTGCAAAGTGTTCTGCAAATTGTATTTTTACTTAGGTTCAAGTCATACATGCCTTATTTGATTATCCAAACAATAGGAACACAGGCATATAATATTATTATTACAGCGTGGACGCATAAAGATTACCCATTTATACGTAATAAAAATATAATTCCATTATCAAAGGTAGAAAAAAAACATCTATTTAAGAATGTGAAGTCGGTTACGGTTTACAAATTAAGCGGAATTTTGGTAAATAATACAGATAATCTAGTGCTTACATATTTTAATGGACTGGGTATAACAGGTCTCGCTTCTAATTATACTCTATTAACAAATACATTAGATACTTTGGTTAAACAAGTATTTAACGCAGTCACCGCAAGTGTGGGGAACTTGAATGCGTCTGATAGTCAAGAAAAACAATATTCTTTTTTCAAGGCGTTGAATTTGGCAAATTTTTGGCTGTATGGTTGGGCGGCTATTGGGGTAGCCTTTGTTTCGAGTGATTTGGTTAAATTATTATTTGGAAGCACATATGTTATGTCACCTGAGATTCCCTTTATATTGGCTGTGAATCTTTATATGGTAGGTATGCAAAATGCTATATGGACCTATAAAAATACAAAGGGTATGTTTAGGTATGGTCAGTATATTTTATTGGTTACAGCTGCTTTGAATGTAGTTGGTGATATTGTGTTTGGTTCTTTATTTGGCGTGTTTGGAATTTATTTTGCTACGGCAGTTGCACGATTAGTTACTAACACATGGTATGAACCGTATGTCGTTTTTAAAATTGCTTTTGGGCTAAGTCCTATTATCTATTTGAAAAAATATCTTGAGTATTTATTCGTTTTAATATTATCTGGAACATGTTGCTATATTCTGTGTAATCTTATCGATACAAATATTTTGATGTTGGTAATATTAAAATTGATTATATGTTCTGTTATACCTAATTTGATTTTCTTTATAGTATTTCATAGAACGGATGAAATGCAGTATATTATAAACATTGTGAAGCGCATTCGTAGACTAATATTTGGAAGACGAAGAACAAAATAGTGAATTAATATTGAGAAAACAAAGATTTTTGTACAACTAAGGGAGGAGAAAAGTGTACGACTATTTAGTGGTAGGTGCAGGACTTTTCGGGGCGGTTTTTGCGCAGCGTATGAAA
Source organism: uncultured Lachnospiraceae bacterium (assembly GCA_944380185.1). GTDB lineage: Bacteria > Bacillota > Clostridia > Lachnospirales > Lachnospiraceae > RGIG7193. The sequence continues at coordinate 8,145 of CALWGV010000038.1, read as the reverse complement.
GAAGCAGGGAAAAAAGTTCTTGTGATTGACAAGAGAAATCATATGGCGGGGAACGTTTATACGGAGATAATTGCAGGAATAAATGTACATAGATATGGTGCACATATCTTTCATACAAATAATAAAAAGGTATGGAACTATGTGACAAGATTTGCAGAATTTAATCATTTTGTTAATTCTCCAGTGGCAAATTATCATGGAGAATTGTATTCTCTTCCTTTTAATATGTACACATTTAATAAAATGTGGGGGGTTGTTACTCCAGAACAAGCGGCGAAAAAAATTGAAGAACAGAGATTATTGGAAAATATTTCTGAACCTCAAAATTTAGAAGAGCAGGCAATTTCTTTAGTCGGAAGGGATATTTACGAGAAGTTGGTTAAAGGGTATACAGAAAAACAATGGGGGAGAAAATGTACAGAACTTCCAGCATTTATTATTAAACGTCTTCCTGTTCGATTAACCTTTGATAATAATTATTTTGATGCGCTTTACCAAGGAATTCCGCGTGGCGGATACACTCAAATGATAGAACACATGCTTGATGGAATAGATATTCGCTTAAATGTTGATTATTTGCAATATAGAAAAGAGTTAGATTCTATTGCGAAAAAAATTGTGTATACTGGGCCGATAGATGCTTTTTATAATTATTCGCTTGGATTCTTAGAGTATCGATCGGTATATTTTGAGAATATAGTTATGGATATTCCAAATTATCAAGGAAATGCAGTTATTAACTATACGGATAGCGAAACATTATGGACACGTATAATCGAGCATAAATGGTTTGAATTTGGAAAAGATCTGGAAGGAAAGGATTTGCCCAAAACCGTAATAAGCAGAGAATATAGTTCTGAGTGGAAGCCTGGCAATGAGCCATATTATCCTGTTAATGATGCTAAAAATGCTAGTTTATATGAACAATACAAAGTATGGGCGGATAAAGAAAAGAAAGTAATTTTTGGAGGACGCTTAGGAGAGTATAAGTATTACGATATGGACGCAGTAATTGCAGCTGCCTTACAGCTATGCGAAAGCATTATTCAGTGATTCTCAAATTTAGAATTCTTGAGGGAGCATTGGAAAATGGAAGATAAAAAAGCTTATAACAGTCTCTACAATAAATTAATTAAAAGGGGTATAGATATCCTGATTTCTGGAATTGCATTGTTAATATTATGGCCATTATATTTTGTACTAGGAACGGCCATTGTTATTGAAGATGGCTTTCCAGTCTTCTACCGAGCACCTCGCGGAGGATATAAAAATCGTCCTTTTAAAATATGCAAATTTCGTAGTATGGTAAAAAATGCAGATAAAATTGGCGGAGGGACAACGGCTTTACATGACAGTCGGATTACGAAAGTAGGTAACTTTCTGCGTAAAACGAAATTGGATGAGATTCCTCAGTTAGGGCAAGTTTTTTTGGGAAAAATGAGCTTGATCGGTCCCAGACCTGAGTTGCTCAAATATGTGGAGCAGTATAAAGGAGAGGAATTAGATATCCTACAAGTGCGTCCTGGAATTACGGATTACAGTTCTATTGAATTTATTAATCTGGATGAAATCGTTGGTGTAGAGGCTAATGCGGATGAAGTGTATGAGAAATATGTGCTTCCGCAGAAAAATAAGCTACGTGTTAAATATGCGCACACGGTTTCGCTTGTGGTTGATGTAAAGCTTTTTGTTTTAACAATATGGAAAGTGATAGAAAAAGCCTATGGTTTCATCGTAAAAAAGGAGCATAGATAAAATGATGGAATATATTACCTTAAAAAATTCGGATTTGAAAGTTTCGCGGATATGTATGGGCGGTTGCCCAATGGGCGGATACGGATGGGGCGCTGTTCAGGAAAGCGAATTAATTGATGCGGTACATACAGCTTTAGAGAAAGGAATTACTTTTTTTGATACAGCAGATACCTATGGGCTGGGGCAATCAGAAATGACATTGGGAAAGGCCTTGGGGATACATCGGAAAGATGTTGTTGTAGCCTCAAAGTTTGGTGTCCGCGTTGGGGGGGGTAAGACAATATATGACAATAGGCCGGAATGGATCCAGGAGGCATTGTATGCAAGCCTTAAACGGTTGGGAACGGATTATATTGATTTGTATCAGATTCACTATAGGGATAATGTTACCCCAATTAATATTGTGGTTGAAACCCTAGAAGACCTAAAGAAGAAAGGATATATTAGATATTATGGGTTGAGTAATATTCACCAAAGAGATGTTCAGGAATTATTCCCTTATGTCGGAAAATTTGTTAGTTTTCAAGATGAGTACAGTCTGGCCTGCCGAAAGAATGAGGCGGATATGCGTATGATATCTGATCAGCTGCAACTCACACCGTTGACTTGGGGAAGCCTGGGACAGGGAATTTTAACAGGAAAATATGATAAAAATACGGTGTTCGATTCTAATGACAGACGTTCTAAGGATGTTTATGTGAATTTCCATGGGCAGAAGCTTTTAAAAAATCTTGAAATTGTTGAGGTTTTAAAGAAAATTGCAGGTGAGCATAAAAAAACGGTTGCTGCAGTAGCAATACGGTTTATTTTAGATTACCTTCCAGGGTCCGTTGTGCTGTGCGGGGCAAAGCGTCCTAATCAGATTTTGAGCAATGCCGAGGGTGCTGGATGGAACCTGAATCAAGATGAAATAAAATTATTGGAAGCAATATCTGCAGAATAGGTAAGATATTCCCATTTATATGGTTTATGAATGTGAGATATTCTAATAGGGGGAGCGCTAATACATTCTGTAAATAATGGAGGAGAGATAAAGATGAATAGTGAACAGTTGGCATGGAAAATTCGTCGCCATGGTATTGAAATGACGCATTTATCTGGAGGGAGTCATATTGGAGCGGTTCTTTCTGTTGCAGATATTGTTGCCGTATTATATTCGGATGTTATAAAATATAATCCTGAAAATCCTAAATGGGATGAAAGAGATCGCTTTGTCTTTAGTAAGGGACACGCCGGCGCAGCGGTATATGCTGCGCTTGCGGAAAGCGGTTTTTTTGCTGTAGAAGAATTAAAGACACATTACCAAAATGGAAGTCGTTTATCCGGCCATGTGTCTCATTACCTTCCGGGGATCGATTTTTCAACGGGTTCTTTGGGACATGGATTATCGGCGGCAGCGGGCATGGCTTACGCAGCCAAAAAAGATAGAAAAGAACATAAGGTTTATGCCGTCTTGGGAGATGGTGAATGCAATGAAGGCTCTATTTGGGAAGCAGTTATGTTTGCAAATCATTTTCGCCTGAACAATTTAATATGTGTTGTTGATCACAATCATATGGCTAGTTTAGATTTTAATGAGAATACGATCGAGATAGAAGATTTTGGCGCAAAGTGGTCAGCTTTTGGATGGAATGTGATCGAAATTGATGGAAATAATCACGATGAGTTGAAACATGCTTTTCAAGAAGCAGCAACTAATGCAGAAATGCCTTCTCATAGGCCGACGGTTATTATTGCGAATACAATAAAGGGTTATGGGATTTCTTTTATGCAAAATGATATCTTGTGGCATTATCGGTTCCCCCATGACGGGTGGGAGTATGATATGGCTGTCACGGAGCTACATGAACATAAACCAACAGATGTTGAAGATCCATATACGCCGAATGGAATTGAGAATCCTATTCATCCTCAGCCGGGGGACGATATTGGCAATGACCATACATTCTCCTATACGTGGAATACAACATATCCTGAGAAAATGCGCAGAGTAGAGGCAACTCCAGGTACAAGTGAACGAGAACACAGACTGTAAGGAGAGAATTGAAATGAGAGATACATTTGTAAGAACGTTAATTGATCTGGCAAAAGCAAATAAGAATATAGAACTAATTACAGGTGATCTTGGATTTGGAGTATTGAAACCGTTCTGGGAGCAATTACCGGATCAATTTACGGATATTGGAATTGCCGAACAAAATATGACGACAGTGGCGGCTGGTATGGCTCTGGAAGGGAAAACGGTATTTACTTATTCTATCGGCAATTTTCCTACATTAAGATGTTTGGAGCAGATTCGTAATGATTGTGCCTATCACCACGCAAACGTAAAGATTGTATGCGTCGGTGGTGGATTGGTCTATGGCTCATTGGGAATGAGCCATCACGCCACAGAAGATTTAGCAATATTGCGAGCGTTGCCCGATGTGGTTGTCATGGCCCCGGCAGATTTGGTTGAGGCAGAAGAAGCGACGAGGGCGATTGCTGCTTATCCGGGGACATGCTATTTAAGGCTGGGTCGTGGAGGAGAAAAACGCATTCATGAAAAAATTGATGCTTTCCAGATTGGAAAAGCTATTAAGGTGAGGAATGGGAAAGATATAGCTATTTTCTCAACGGGTGCTATTTTTGAAGAGGTAGACGAAGCAAGAGAGATACTTAAAAATAGGGGATATTCTCCTGCAGTTTACACATTTCCAACGGTTAAGCCTATTGATAGGGATGTAATTAATGATTGTAGCGAAAAATTTGATTTGATTGTTACATGTGAAGAACATAATATTGTTGGTGGATTTGGCGGAGCAGTTGCCGAGATAATGGCGGAAAAGGGGAATCGAAAAGCCTCGTTATTAAGGGTGGGACTTAATGATACTTATGCCTCGGTTGTAGGAAACCAGAAATACCTTAGGGATCAGTATGGTTTATCTGCCTGCAAAATTGCTGATAAAATAGAGGAAAAAATTAATGGCTAAGCGCATTTTAGTGACATCTACGGATTTGATGATGGTACAATTTCTTGTTCCGCATATTATCAGTTTGTCTGAGAATGGATATGAAGTCGAAATCGCATGTTCGGATGTGGGGAACAGAGTGAACGAGATTAAAGAGAAGTTAAAGAGGCATGTAAAGAGGTTCTATATCGTCAGATTGAAAAGAAACCCGACTGCTTTTATAAACTTTGCTGGCTATGCGGATTTGAAAAAGCTAATCAATAATGGTAAATATGATTTGATTTGGACCAATGAGCCGGTAATGGGGGTTGTCACAAGATTGGCAGCCAAAACTGCAAGAAAGCATGGAACGAAGGTTATGTATATGACCCATGGATTCCATTTTTATAAAGGTGCACCCAAGAAAAATTGGCTGATTTTTTACAATATAGAAAAGTGGGCCTCCAGATTGTGCGATATCATTGTAACAATAAATCGTGAAGACTATTGCCGTGCTCAAAAAATGCATGCTCGAATAATCAAGTACATACATGGAATAGGTATAAATCCGGACCGTCTGAGTGAGAATGAGTGTTTTAAGGATATAAGAAAAGAGTTAGGCTTAAAGGAGGATGACTTCCTTCTTGTCTCAGTTGGAGAATTGAATAAGAACAAAAACCATCAGGTGGTTATAAAAGCTTTAGGAAAACTGAAGGATCCAGAATTGCATTATATTATCTGCGGCAAAGGCGATCAATTAAGAACGCTAAACTGTCTTGCGGAAAAATGGGGAATAAAGAACAATGTCCATTTTTTGGGATATCGAAAGGATGTCCTTGATATTTGCACTCAATCAGATTTGTTTGCTTTCCCATCATATAGAGAAGGGCTAGGAATAGCGGCCCTTGAGGCAATGTATTGCGGATTGCCAATTGTTGCTTCAAATATAAGAGGAGTGATTGATTTTATGCAGGATGGAAAAACGGGATATCTGGTTGATCCAAGTGATGCAAATTCGTTTGCTGATAAAATTAGAAAACTGAAGTCAGCTCCTCAGTTGCGAGAGCAAATGGGAATAAACAGTAAAAAGGCTGTTCAACCGTTTTTGCTTGATAGCAGTAGAATGGAGGTGTTATCTTTGGTTAAAAATGTGTTGAATGCGTGAATTTAACCATTGATCTATTGGCTTATAGTTTGAATATGCTTTGTGTCTTGAGCGAAGCGAAAAGAATGGATATAAAAAATGTTTGAAATCGAGAAAAAAATTTTCAAAAAAATAGTATATGGTCCACTGTCTCCGATGGCTTCGTTGGGATTTAACCTTGTAGCATTATATGAATATAAGCATTTTAACACAAAATGGGAAAGACAAGGATGGAAGAAACCGGAACAGGCTGAGATTAATTTTGTTAATGAAAATGTGACAGTTATTTACAAATCCTTTGAACGCCAGAAAATGGCAAAACGTTTATACAAAAATCTCATAAGTTATTACCCGGGAATTCGTGTTATAATAGCCGATGACAGTTCCGAACCACTTGATTTGCAAGGGGATTCGCTTAAAATTCTTCAATTGCCATTTAACAGCGGATTGAGTTACGGATTAAACAGAGCCCTTGAACAAGTGGAGACGCCGTATGTTATGCGCATGGATGATGATGAACTTTTAACCGTCAGGACTAACCTTGGAAGACAGGTGCAATTTTTGAATGCGCATCCGGAAACAGATTTGGTTGCTTTCTGTACTTTAACCGCAGTCCGTTGTGCGGATCCAGATAAAGAAGTTAGCAAATTTACTTCTTTCAACATGAAAGGAGCACCAAAATCACTTCGAATTCCGCATATGACGCAGATCGATGGCAATCACTTTGTTATGGGAAAGGTGCCAAATTTGTATGTGGCAAGAACAGAGAAAGTCAGAGAAGTTGGCTGGGACGAGAATATCAGGATGATGGATCATCAAGATTTCTTTTGGCGAGCTGCTGGAAATTTGGTTTCAGTAATTGCCCTCGGAACGGCAGTTTTTCATTATCACAATCCTTTTCAGAGAAACTATCAGAAGTATCGCCAGGATGTGCAACAAGATAAGGAGTACATTCTTCAGAAAAGAAGGAAAGGGATTTGAAACAGGGAGTACCCCCAAAAGTTTGTGTAAATTTTCAAGCTGGTATAAGAAAATATCAGCCATGTCCCTGGCAAAGACAAGACATGGGAAGCTTTCCTACACTGTATAAAACAGGGAAAAAATATCTGAAAATATTCCTGAAAGACGGATAACAATGCTACAGTACGTACGAACCGTGGCTTTTGCATCGGGAAAAAGAATCGGGTGATGATTAATATAATAGCCGAGGTCTATTCCAGCGCGATTATTTATAACATTGCAGAAATGGTAAAGGTGAACCGTCTGTAGCTGTATGATTATGTCAAATATTTTCTTATTGAGATTCCTAAATACCTGGATGATAAGGGTATAAGTTTTTGTGAAGATTTGCTCCCATAGTCTCCTGTGCTGCCGTAGAATTGTCGCTAACCAGAAGAAATCTAGACAGAGGAAGCATTGTACCGGACTGTGGAAGAATTCTCCTATATCACCTATAACCATGTGCGCCTGCACAGCTATAATGGCTACCGCACACCATACCAGGCACGGACAGCAGCATAAGGAGCGGCGGGAGCGGGTTATCGGATTGGATTGCTTGATCACTCAGCATCAGGGATGGGAGTTTTTGTCAATGGCATGGCCGCACAGCGGTGCAAAGCACCATTGATAAAAACGGACAGCTCCGATAGACTCCAAGCAACAATCCAAGGAATTTTTAGCCACAAGTGTTACAAAAAAGCTTGACCACTACAAAGAAAAACAAGGAGCAGAAACAGGTGCTGACGAACCTGATGGCAAGCGGCTATCTGGAGCCTGCTCTTTTTAATAAGGAAAGTAATGAACTTGCAGCGGAAGCAGAAACCCTGCGGCAGGAAAAGGATGGGCTGATGCGCTCCGTCAATGGAGATATGGTCAAGATAGAAGAATTGCAGCGGCTGCTCCGGTTTACATCCAAAGGAACCATGATGACGGAATTTGATGATGAAACCTTTCTTTCCTTTGTGGAACGGGTTACCGTGATGTCCAGAAAAGAAGTAGTTTTTGAATTGAAATGCGGATTGTCCCTGAAAGAAAGGCTGGTGGAACCATGAGATGGATATTACGGTGCGGCGGAGCCGCCAGTCCGGTGTGGCGAGAGCCACCTGTCCGGACTAACGGAGCCACCTATTGATAGTTACTCAGCCTGAGCAGGATCCAAGCCGTATACCTCTCTCATGGAAAGGTCTTTGGATGGATCGATGCTCTCGATGTTGATTTTATATGAGTCGTATGAAATGCGATCCATGATGGCATCTGCAAGAGTACTCTCACCACTGCATATCTGCTGATACCATTCGCTTTCCCGGAACTGAGAGC